>JBBIPY010000031.1:0-13273 GCA_037442605.1 Candidatus Omnitrophota bacterium | reverse complement strand
CCACACCAATTGCGTAATAACGGCGTTCTATTGCAATTGGTGTGGGGGTAAATTCAGCCATGCAATTTATGTTCACTCCTTCAGCCGTTACATAAATTGCGGCTTCATTTTAAACGCGGAAGCGATGATAAATTTTTTCTACTTTCTCTCTTATATTTTTAAATGCCTCCACAACCACCGGGTCAAAGTGTGTGCCTTTACCTTCTTCTACAATACGATAAGATTCTTCTAACGAATATGCCTGTTTGTACACGCGTTCCAGACTGCAGGCATCAAAGACATCGCAGGCGCTCACAATGCGCGCAGAAAGGGGAATGTCTTTCCCTTTTAGCCCTTCAGGATAGCCTGAGCCATCGAATTTCTCCTGATGATAATAAACAATCTCAATCCCCATTCGAAAGAAAGAAAACCCTTTGCCTTTCAGGTTCTCCTCAATTGCCTCCAGTATTTCCTTCCCGATCACCGTATGTTTTTTCATATCCGCGAACTCCTCAGGCGTCAGGCGCGACGGTTTTCGCAATATTGCATCCGGGATGCCTACCTTGCCGATATCGTGGAGCGGGCTGAAATCATAGATATCCTGAATAAATTCCTCATCTATTTTTTCCTTATAAATACTGTTTGTCGCCATCTCTATTGCCAGGGCGCGCGAATAATACCTTATCCTTTTTATGTGCTGGCCGGTCTCCAGATCCCTTTTTTCTGCGAGGTTTGCCAGCCCCATTACCGTAGTCAGGGCAAGTTCCCGCATCAAAAAACTTTTCTCAAAAACCGTAGAGATATGCGGAGACAGAAAGCGCAGGAATTCTAAGTGGTCTTCATTATAGGCATTGGCCTGGGGATGGCAGAAGAATATCGCGCCTACCGCGACATCCCTTACTTTCAAAGGCAGAATCAGGGTAGCGCAAATCCCCTCTCCTAACATACGGCTGGTCCAGATCGCGTCCGGATTGCGCTGGGAATATACCTCGAGATTATTGATTACGCGGGGTATGCCTGCCTTAATTACCTCGTCCAGAGCGGTCTGGCTGAATGGTATTTCATAGCCCAGATAAAGCAGGGGCTCCTCCGAAACCACCTTGCGGTTATTGATAAACTCGCCGTCTTCGTCCACCAAGGCGATTCCCACGCGGTTGAAGGGGAGGTATCCCCTAAAGTGCTGAAAAACAAATTCCAGGATGTGGTTGAAGGTGGTCTTGCTGTGCAGGCGCTGGATTAAATTAAGGAATTTGTTGTCCTGATAAAAATCGATCGGCTTCATCCTCTTTTCCTCTGCTCGGTTCTATATTGCCCTGTCTATAAAATAAAAACTCTCTCCTAGAAATATAGTTGCGTTTATCGTTTACCGTTCACCGTATACGGTAAACGGTACACGGTTAACGGTAAACGTAACGTAGTTAGTTGGCAATACTCTATATATCCAGATACCTAATCTCGTGGGCGTGGTCTTCGATAAACTTGCGGCGTGGCTCCACCTGATCGCCCATAAGCACAGTAAATATCTCGTCTGCCTCCACCGCGTCCTCTAAGGTCACTTTGGTTAAGGTGCGACGTTCCGCGTCCATTGTAGTCTCCCAGAGCTGCTCGGGATTCATCTCACCCAATCCTTTGTAGCGCTGCACGCTCATCCCTTCCCGAGCATTTGCTTTAATATAGCTCAGCAATTCTTTCAGAGAAAAGATCTCCGTTTGTTTTTTCTCTCCCTTTATCTTAAAAATAGGCCTTGCCTTTTCCGGGGATGCATTGTAATTTTTTATATCCAATCCCATTTTCTCCAGTTGCTTGATTAATTCTTCAATGTCTTTGGCTTCAAACAATTCAATAATGTCTGCGCCTTGGGCGGGCTTTCCTTTCTCATCCACCTCTACCTCTCCCTGAGTATGCCTGGATAATTCATCATCGTCATAGAAATAAATCTCCCCGCCATCCTCTCTGAGGCGATATATGGGAAGTTTTTTCTTCTTATCCCGCAGGCCCAAATATTTTTCAAAATCGAGCCCTTTTTTCCTAAAAATGGTTTCGTAGCGCTCCGTTTCCACCAAGATGTCAAGCAGGCTGCGGAACTGGGCAGGGGTGAATTCCTTTTTATCTTTTGTATAAAGGAGTTCCAGCCCCTCTGAACCCATCTCGAGCAGCAAATCGTTCATCTCGGTCTCGGTCTGAATATATTCCTCGCGTTTGCCCCGCTTTATCTTGTAGAGTGGCGGCTGGGCAATAAAGACATAGCCATTCTCAATCAAGGGCTTCATCTGTCGATAGAGAAAGGTTAAAAGCAGCGTCCGTATATGACTGCCGTCGACATCGGCATCGGCCATAAGAATTACCTTTTGGTAGCGCGATTTCGTCAGGTCAAACTCCTCTCCCACCCCTGTGCCTATAGCGGTAACCATCATCCGGATTTCCTCATTGCTTAAAATTTTATCCACGCGCGCCTTTTCTACATTCAGGATTTTACCCTTTAAAGGCAGGATTGCCTGAAACCTGCGGTCACGTGCCTGTTTGGCACTATTATGAACAAAAACACCACAGGCCAAAGCAAAATTATGGGTATTAGGAACCTCTATGTCGTAAACATCCTTTTTTTCTGGAATTTTTTCTATATACCTAATTTTGTGATTAAAATTTTTTATTGCCTCTACTAAAACATCTCTATTCCCATCAAAAAATCTATTAATCAATGTATTCAATTTAAGCAAATTGGGATTTCTCTTTGGCAAAGAAGTCCTTTCTTTATCATACAAATCAATGTCTCCATCTCTCTCAAAAACCTTCTTCGCAAAGCTTAAGCCTGCGTTTAGATAGACTCGATTATAAGCAATTTTTCTTTTTTGCCTAAATTCATTTGTCCATTGTTCCTTTGTTTTATTCTTGCGCCACTCTAAAAGATTTTCATCTTGCCATTGTAGTTTTGCTTTATTTGACAGGCATTGCCTGGCCTCAGAATGCCCTTCAAAATATTCTTTAACTCTAAGTGCCTGTTTTAATCTATTTTCTTCTTTAGACCAATAATCTCTTTGAGCTTCGTAGAGAGTTGCTAAAGCTCGCTTTCTATAATCTTCATTAGTGTAGAAAAATTCTAAAAATTTCTTTGCCATAAATTTTTTATAAAGAGGGTTTTCCCGCTGTATCTTAGCCCTTGCGCTTAATAGCTCTTTTAATTCTTTCATTTTTGTAGAAATTTTGTGCCGATATTCGGGGGAGCGTTTTATTTTATTACATTTCTCAATGGCTTCTTTCGTATGCAAGGTAATCTGTGCCTTATCTCTATGTAGTTGAAGGTGTTTTTCTTCTGTCAGTCTTGTTATATTATTAGGACTATTATTCAATTTATTAAAATCAATGTGATGCTTATGGGAACCCTTATTCTTCTCATAAATACTATTTTCTATGTTATATTTATCTGCTAA
This sequence comes from Candidatus Omnitrophota bacterium, assembly GCA_037442605.1. Taxonomy (GTDB): domain Bacteria; phylum Omnitrophota; class Gorgyraeia; order DTHP01; family DTHP01; genus JBBIPY01. Next base: position 9,866 of record JBBIPY010000031.1, on the reverse strand, counting down.
CAAATGTGTGAAAATCCACCTATGAGTCCTGGGATTCAAGACCATTTCGTAACCTTCGATAGTAATTCGACCACCTATTTGAGAAATTTTCTTCTTAAGAGGCATAAGGCTCATTTTGGGTTTTAAATCTCTTGCCTGGACAAAAGAGTTGTCTCTTAACATAAACTTATGGCTAGGGGTACAAACTATCGTCTCACCGTTATCCAAAACAACTTTAATAACCTCTACATTATGTTTTGTGAGTCGGGGAAAAAAGATTTTCTCCAGCCCTATATCACCGTTCTTTTTAATGGTATAACAATAATTTATCTTACCCATTTGCCATTCCTGGGCAAGTTCCTTGAAGCTCAAATTGCGCCCATCAACCAAAGCAACTTTTGTATCCCCCAAAAAACATCCCCCTGCAGAATCTCCTTCCACAATATAGAGTTCACACAAGGCAGGGTCTTTCTCAGAGCAATCAGCAAGTTTTCCTGGTAAGTCTGCAGACTCCAGGGCTCCTTTACGTCGGGTCAATTCTCTTGCCTTTCTGGCTGCTTCGCGGGCCCTGCTTGCCACAATAGCCTTATCCACAATCTTATTGGCAACAGAAGGATTCTCTTCAAAAAATGCCGAGAGCGAGTCGTTGACTACCGACTCCACCAGCCCCGAGACCTCGGAGTTTCCCAGTTTCGTCTTGGTCTGTCCCTCAAACTGCGGGTTGGGAAGCTTAACGCTGACTACAGCGGTCAATCCCTCGCGCACGTCTTCACCCTGCAAGGCCGCATCGCTTTCCTTCAAGAGATTTTTTGCCTTGCAATAGCTATTGATTGTGCGCGTCAGGGCAGATTTAAATCCGCTTAAGTGCGTGCCGCCTTCTATTGTATTGATGTTGTTGGCGAAACTGAAGATGTTTTCTGCATAACCATCGTTATACTGGAGAGCAACCTCAACAATAATCTGGTCTTTTTCTTTCTGGAAATACACCACCTTGTTATGCAGGGCAGCCTTATTTTTGTTTAGATACTGCACAAAAGAAACCACCCCGCCGTCAAATTTAAAGACATTTTCTTTGTCGGTACGTTCATCCTTTAATGCGATAGATAGCCCTTTATTTAAAAAGGCAAGCTCTCTTAGCCGGTTTGCCAAAATATCATAGGAATACTCCGCCTTTACGCCAAAAATTTCCCGGTCGGCCTTAAAAGTAACCTTTGTGCCGGTTTTCTGGCTCTTGCCGATAACCGTTAAGCGCGTCGTCGTCTTCCCGCGCTCATAACGCTGATGGTAAATTTTGTTGTCACGCCTCACCTCCACCTCTAACCGTTCGCTCAGGGCGTTCACCACCGAAACCCCCACTCCATGCAGTCCGCCGGCTACTTTATATACACGATGGTCAAATTTCCCTCCCGCATGCAGTGTCGTCATCACTACCTCCACGGCCGGCTTTTTTTGAGTCTTGTGCATGTCTATGGGGATTCCTCGTCCATCATCGCTTACGCTCACCGAATTATCAGGATGCACCACCACCTCGACGTTCCGGCAATGGCCGCTCATTGCCTCATCGATACTATTATCGACCACCTCATAGACCAGGTGGTGCAGGCCGCGCGCGGAAATATCGCCGATATACATTGCCGGCCTTCTGCGCACCGCCTCAATTCCTTCTAAAACCTGTATAGTGGTTGCGTCGTAGCGCAGATCTTTTTTTGCGGGAAGCGCCGCCTCAGTCTCGCTGTGTCCTCCGGTTTTCTTTTCTCTGTTTTGCTTTTTCGCCATAATGCGGTGTCAACCAAATAAAGGTCTGATTTTTGCGCAGATACAACCCTTATTTATTTTACAGGACGCCATAAGACCTTGGTTCCTTTTAAAACAACCTCTTTGCATCTGCATCGGGACTGACTGCCCCGATGCGGAATTTCAGTTCCCGTAAAGGCGCCCTGGTCGGCAGTTTCCTCTTGAGGCGCCGTAATAAGAGCGGTTTGCAGAGATTAAGTTCATATAACCAAGCGGTGCGGTCCACGTTGACTATAAGCGTGCCTGCCTTAAAGGACACCGGAAGGGCGTGCCGGGCGATTTTCCTGCCCACGGCTATTTGCCATGCCTCCAGAACACCCTTTTGTCCTTTTTCGTTTTTGTAAATCTCGCTGGCAATTTTTACTACGGTATCCTTTATTAACTCCGGCTGCATTGCGTCAGTCCAACTGCATTGGTAACACAATATGTATGTATTCCGGCAGTCGAATTACCCCCGGCTTGTCCCCTTCTTCTAACTCAAAAGGAACCTCTTCTTCTTTCAGGTTTTTCAACACATCAATCAGGTAATAAGGATTAAACCCAATGGCAAATTCCTTGCCGCCGTAATTTAAAGGAATTTCATCCCGCGCCTCTCCGATTTCGGGAACAATTTTAGAGATTACCATCTTATCTTTAAAGGCCTCCAGCTTAACCGGAAGCGCCTCGGCAGTGGTAAAAAGCGCAGCCCGCTTGACTGCCTGCAGAAACGCCTCGCGATTTATGAGCAGTTTTGTTTTTTTCTCTTCGGGGATTACCTGCGCATAGCCCGGGAACTCCCCCTCAATAAGGCGCGAGATAATTATTGTTCCGTTTAATTCAAAACATACCTGGTTTGCGCTGTAGATTATTTTCACATCGCCTTCTTCTTTTAAAAGGCGGCTTAATTCCTGGATGGTTTTTACCGGAACAATCATCTGGACGCTATTTGTTTTCTCTATGTTTCTCTTTACAAGAGACAGCCTTCTTCCGTCTGTAGCTACTAAATTCAACACAGCGTCTTTTAAATCAAAAAACATGCCGTTCAAAACATAGCGCGGCTCATCATGAGGAACAGTAAACACAGTCAATTCCAACATCTGTTTTAACTCCTTTTGTTTTAAGGCAAAATTTTTTTCTTTATCAATTTTTGGAATTTTAGGGAACTCTTCAGCGGGCATACCCATTAATTTGAAGAAGCAGGCGCCGCAGTTTATATGAATGCTATTGTTTTTTTTGACGGAAATGGTGATGTCTTTTTCTTCGGGTAATTCCCTTACAATTTCCCCAAACCTGCGTGCGGGTATGGTTATTTTACCATCCTCTTGAATTTCCGCGGGGATGTTTTTTGATATCCCCATATCAAGGTCCGTGGCTGTTATGCGAACAAGGCCTTCATGGGTTTCCAGAAGAAAATTTAAAAGCACAGGCAATGTGGCGCGCGAGGGTATAACGTTTTGAATTGATTGAATTCCCTCTAAAAGATCTGCGTGGTTAAGTTTTGCTCTCATGCTTCTACTCCTTTCTATATTATATAAATTTAGTAGTAGTCGTAGTAGTGTGGGGTTTTGTGTATAAGTTCCTTTTTTGTATGTTTTTTGTGGGGTTTCTGCTTTTTTAACCGGTGGATAACATAAAAACAACGGGAGCGTTACATAAAAACCCGGGTTGGTTATCCACAAGTTATCAACACCTTTATCCTATAATTTCTTTGGTCAGTCTTTGAATTATATCTTTAATCTCGCGTCTTTTTTTAATGGTGTCATTAACTTTATTCCAGGCATGCAAAATGGTGGTGTGGTCCTTTCCGCCAAAATACATCCCAATTTCGGGCAGAGAATGATTTGTAAGCTCCCGGGCAAGATACATGGCTAACTGACGCGGAAAGGCCACGGCCTGATTTCTTTTTTTTGTGCGCATATCTGAGAAGCGAATATGGAAATGTTCAGCGACTTTTTTTTGAATAACGTCTATGGTAACCCGCTTCTCTTCTTCGGTAATCATGTCTTTCAGAATTTTTTGTGTTGTTTCTAAGGTAATCTTTTCCCCTGCCAGCTCGGCATGGGCAACCACACGAATTAACGCCCCTTCTAATTCCCGGATGTTGGTTTTGATTTTTCCCGAGATGAAATGGATTACCTCTTGAGGAACCGCTATCTTTGCCAGCTCCGATTTCTTTTTTAGAATAGCGCTCCGTGTTTCAAAGTCCGGCGGCTGGATATCCGTAACCAAACCCCAGCCAAAACGGGAAACCAGGCGCTCTTCTAATCCCTGGGTTTCTTTAGGAGAACGGTCGCTCGAGAGGACAATCTGTTTATGGGCATCGTATAAGGCATTGAAGGTATGAAAAAACTCTTCCTGAGTGCTTTCTTTACCCGCAATAAAATAAATATCATCAATAAGTAAGACATCCACGTTCCGATATCTCTCCCGGAAACGCATGGTGGTGCGCGTCTGGATGGCGTTGATTAATTGGTTAGTAAATTCCTCGCTGGAGATATAAGTGAGGTTTATTTTCGGATTACGCAAATGGATATAACTACCCACTGCCTGGAGGAGATGTGTTTTCCCCAGCCCTACCCCGCCATATATAAACAGAGGATTATATGCCCTGGCCGGAGATTCGGCTACGGCCAGAGAAGCAGCATGGGCGAAGCGGTTGCTGGGGCCTACCACAAAATTGTCAAAGGTATAGAGACTGTTAAGCCTTGCGTTTTCTACGGGTTCAACCCTGACCTTTGATGCATCAGGAGACATCCTTTCCTTTCTTTGTTCCTCCTGCGGGGCCAATACGAAATTTATTTTCAAATCGCCCGCCCCGATTTCTTTCAGCGCCCCTTCCAGAAGCACCCCATAACGATCTTTTATCCAGTTGCTGAAAAACTGGTCCGGGGTTCCCAAAGTAAGGGTCTCCGCGTCTAATTTTAGCGGTTTAAGCGACAAAAACCAGGTCTCAAAACTGCGGGGATGGACTTTCTGCTGCATTTTTTTCATCAGCTCTCCCCAAAGCTCGGCAAGATTTTTCCCGTTCATGGTTTAGAATATTGCAGGACGAAAATTAGAGACACTATAATATAGACAAAATATGTGATTGTCAACACAAAACAGTTATCCACATTTTATTCACAGGATATTATAATACAGAAAGACTATGCCCGCAAGCAAGAAATAAAGCGGGGTTTCCTTTTTTAGAAAACCCCCGCATTCAATTTACTTGACTTATGTCTGGATTTTATTTAAAATATTTTCCATTGCACCGGGATGTCATTTCTTCGTTTCTACGCAGAGCTACAAACGGTTCCGTTGGCACGGAAATGTTTGTGGGGTGTAGAAGAGAAGGGGTGTTTTTTATCTTTTTAGAAGGAGGTTAGGTGAAAAAAAATCTCAAGCCGATAACTATTTTGAAGCGAAAGCGGAAACACGGATTCCGCAAACGCATGTCTACTCGCTGGGGCTGCCGGGTCTTGAAGAACAGGCGCAGAAAAAAAAGAAAGACCCTGAGCGCTTAAAATCTCCTTGTCTGTAAAAACCTTTTTAGCGACGATTAGCGCTGCAGCAAATTCTTTCAATTAAGAGCTGTCATAATGCGGGATAAGATGGCTGTCAGAGGATTGGTTGCTTTATTGGAGATGTATCGCCGCTTCTTTTCTCCTTTATTCCCCTCTTGCTGTCGGTTTTCTCCCAGCTGTTCAGCGTATATGCAGGAGGCCCTGGTTATGTACGGGGTCCTGCGGGGGTTGAAGTTAGGTTTTTTACGCCTATTGCGCTGCCATCCTCTGCACGCGGGGGGCTATGACCCGGTGAGGCGATTTTCTGTCGGGATGCGTTGAGAAACGTAGGTTAGACAAGGTTTCACTGTAGAGCTTGGCGAGGGTAATTATTTCTTAACCCGGCTAAAAATAACAAGCTGTTATAAAAAGGTAGATGCCGGGCGTCAATACGGACTAAAGGGGTAGATGATGGAGAAGAAAAATTTCGTTGGGCTGTTGTTGATTATGCTTATCCTTTTTTTATACCCGCTTTATATGACTAAGCTCTCTCCCCCGCCTTCTTCGCCCAGGGAGATTAAAAAAACCACGCAGATAACCTCTCCCTTCATACCTCAGCCGGAGACCCTATCTTTCTCAGAAACCCCGCTTAACGCCCATGATACGGTTCATGATACGGTTATGGAAAACAGCCGACTTTGGGTAAGGCTCTCCAACCAGGGGGCTAGCCTTAAAGAGATACGGTTGATACGGTTTAAGGATACAAAGGGTGAAAACGGCTTAACCATTTATAAATCAGATAGTTCAGACAAAAATTCCTTTGCCTGGGCAGGCCCGGTCCTGGGTTATGACCTTAATCGGGTTCGCTTTGCCTATAAGGAGAAGCAGAACCAGGTGAGTTATGCACTGGTTTTGCCCGCACAGGCAGAGATTAAGAAAACCTTTGCCTTAGAGGAAGATTCGGATTTAATCAAGGTTAGCCTGGAGATAAAAAACTTACAGGATAAACCCCTGCCTCTTGCCTTTCCCTTGATGATCGCCAGAAGCTTTTTGCAGAATGAACCCTTTGCCGAGCGCTATTTAGAAATTGCCTTTTTTTCTCAGCAGAAGATTCAGCGCGATGCCCTCCGACAGAAAAAGAAGGTCAAGGACTACATCGGAGAGATAAACTGGCTCGCCCTCAAGAGCCACTACTTCTGCCAGATAATTACCGCCCAGGCAAAAAATATTTCTTTTAGTGGTCAGAGATTAGAAGATAATAACCTGGAAGTAATAGCCCACATACCCTTGGGTATCATTGAGCCTGGGCAGGTAAGGGAGGAGAAATTTGTGCTCTATGCGGGACCGCTTGACACGGAATTATTATCGCGGTACAATCAGGAGTGGGCAAACATTGTTTATTATGGTATATTCGATGGGATTGCCAAGCTCATTTTGCGGGTATTAAAGATGGGTTTTTTGCTTTTTAGAAACTACGGCCTGGCAATTATTTTGCTTTCTCTCCTGGTAAATCTCTGTCTGTTTCCTTTTACTTGGAAAGGGATGAAGTCAATGCAGCGGCTTCAGGCATTGCAGCCCCAGATAGAGCGTTTACGCAAGGAATACAATGCCGACCCTCAGCGCTTGAATAAAGAAGTCCTTAAACTTTATCGCAAAAATAAGGCGAATCCTTTGGGGGGGTGTCTTCCTATGATTTTACAGATGCCGGTTTTTATTGCCCTCTACCAGGCTTTATCCAGAGCGATTCAACTCAAAGGAGCAACCTTTCTCTGGATCAAAGACCTTTCTGCCCCCGATGCCCTGATTAGGTTTGCGGAAAAGAGGTTTTTTGTGGAGTCCTTAAACCTGCTGCCTATAATTATGGCCCTGGCAACGTATTTACAACAGAAGAAATCTCAGATGGTTGCACAACCCTCCCATAAACAGATGACCTGGCTTATGCCTTTGCTGTTGGGTTTTGCTTTCTATAATTTACCTTCGGGATTGATTCTCTATTGGGTAGTGAGCACTTTTGTAAGTCTGGGGTTACAGGGGCTCCTTGGGCGTCGGCATGATCTGCCCGCGTAGGCAGATTAACGTAATCCCCTAATCACTGAAATGGCCAGGAAAAAAAGAGTCCAGTTTATTGAAGTAGAAGCACCAACCGTGGATGAGGCAATTAAAAAAGCCTTAAAGCAACTATCTTTGCCCCGCGAGAAAGTAGAGATAGAGATTCTTCGCGAAGGAGATAAAGGGCTGTTTGGCATGGAAGGGGCAAAACCTGCCCTCATAAGGGTAGTGCGCCTGGATTAGGCATTTTTCACGTGAAGTCTATGGGGAAGATCATCGCCATTTGTAACCAGAAAGGCGGGGTAGGTAAAACTACCACCGGCATTAATCTCTCTGCCTTTCTTGCCCGGGCAGGGGAAAGAGTTCTCTTGGTAGACCTAGACCCCCAGGGCAATGCCACAAGCGGGTTAGGGGTAGATAAAAAAACCCTCAACAGCTGTATTTATAACGCCCTCCTGGGAGAAAAAGGGATTGCCGAGATTATCTTATCGACAGCAGTGGAAAACCTGAAATTAATTCCTGCGCGCTTGGAATTAATCGGCGCGGAAATAGAATTAGGCAAGCGGGAACGCGGGCAGTTTTGTCTGAAAAATCTCTTGGAAGGACTGGTCGGCGATTTTGATTTTATGCTTGTTGATTTGCCCCCTTCATTAGGCCTGCTTACGGTAAATGGCCTGACCGCGGCGCATTCTGCGCTTATTCCTGTACAGTGTGAATATTATGCCTTGGAGGGACTGAGCCAGCTTTTGGGCACGATTGAGCGCATAAAACAGGCCTTTAATCCCGCACTCTTTATTGAAGGGATTTTACTTACCATGGCGGATTTCCGCACCACATTGTGCCATGAAGTTATCAGGGAGGCAAGAAATTATTTCAAAGAGCTGGTCTACCAGACTGTAATCCCGCGTAGCGTCCGCTTAAGTGAGGCCCCGGGATATGGCAAGCCAGTGCTTTTGTATGCCCCCGATTCAGGGGGAGCGCAAAGATACGCTGACCTCTGTCAGGAAGTTCTATCCAAAAATGAACCCAAACGAACAGCGGTTTTAGAAATAACGCAAAATAATCTATAGCGAGAGGGGAGGACTTTATGGAAAAACGCAGGGCACTGGGCAGAGGGTTGGAGGCACTAATCCCTTTACCCGAAGAGGAGAAAGATTCGCAACCGGTTGTTAACATTGAGATTGGGAGAATAAAACCCAATAAATATCAACCTCGCCAGAATTTTAATCCTCAGATGATGCAAGAGCTCAAGGCCTCCATTAAAGAAAAAGGGGTTATTCAGCCGGTCTTGGTGCATCCTGTTTCCGAAGGATACGAGCTAATTGCCGGGGAACGGCGTTTACGGGCAGCCAGGGAACTGGGTATATCGCAAGTACCTGCAATTATTAGAGATATAACAGAAGAAGCGGATTTGCTTGAGATTGCCTTAATTGAAAATTTGCAGAGGGAGGACCTCAATCCTATTGAAGAGGCGCGGGCATTTAAACGCCTGATTGAAGAATTTGGCCTGACTCAGGAAAAGGTGGCCCAGATTGTAGGCAAAGAGCCGGTATCGGTGATTAATACCCTGCGTCTGCTTAAGCTGCCGCTTGCGGTTCAGGAAAAAATTTCCCTGGGAGCATTGACCGAAGGGCATGGGCGGGCCGTTTTATCGATAGAGGGACCCGAGGCCCAGATTAGTTTTGCCGAGCAGATTATTAAGCACGGACTTTCCGTGCGAGAAGCCGAGAATCGGGCAAGGAAATTGCGGGGTAAGAAATCCCCCCGGCTGGTTGAAACCCGGAAGAGAGAGCCCCAATTAGTGGCCTGGGAAGAAGAATTACAGCGTATTTTCGGGACGAAGGTGAAAATTGTTCACCGGCGTCAGCGCGGCAAGATTGAGATGGAATATTATTCGCTTCCCGACTTAGAGCGGTTGATTCAGCTTTTGGAGAAAGCGAACGGTAGTCAGTAGTCAGTAGTCAGTAGTCAGTAATTCAGTAGTCAGTAGTCAGTAATTCAGTAGTCAGTAGTCAGTAGTCAGTAGTTCAGTAGTCAGTAGATTAGTAACAGGCAATAGATGTTTTCAAAATTTGCTAAAGCAACTTTTTGAAAGGGGCAGATTGTTATGGTAGAGCAGACCTTGGTAATAATTAAACCCGATGGTTTAAAAAAATCTCTTACCGGCAATATCCTGACCCGTCTTTCGGAGACTAAATTGGAGATTGTGGCGGCAAAGGTCCTGCGCGTCTCGCGCGCGCTGGCGGAGATGCACTATGCACATATGCGGGAAAAGCCATTTTTTGAGGACCTCATAAAATATATTCAGGGAGAATTTCATGACCGGCGCAAGGTGATGGCCTTGGTCTATTGGGGAGAGGATGCGATAAGAAAAGTGAGGGAGATCTGCGGGGCAACCAACCCCGAAGAGGCCGATCCCACGACTATCCGGGGTTCCTACGGCAGAATTACCACCAAAGGGGTCTATGAAAATGTCATCCATGCCTCCCACAACGCCCAGGAGGCGGATAGAGAGATTAGGCTCTGGTTTTATCCCGACGAGATTATCGTGGAGATGTATCCCACAAAGATAATTGAGGA
>JBBIPY010000030.1:0-13326 GCA_037442605.1 Candidatus Omnitrophota bacterium | reverse complement strand
AGCATAAAACATCAAGCCAAAAGCCGCCATCACGGAAATGGGAATGGAACGCCGATAATCAGGGTGGGTTTTATATCCCATAAAAAGAGAAATAAGACCACTACCGCCAGAATCCCTCCCCAGAGCAGCGAGTTCTTTACCGCCTTTATGGCATCGCGGATTGCCTCCGCCTGATTATAGGTAAGTTTCAGGAATATATCCCGGGGAACCAGACCCCGCACATCTTCCATCTCCTTTTTGACCAGTTCCACGACCTTGATCGTATTGGCCGTGGATTCTTTTTGCAGATATAAAGAGACAACCGGCTGGATATCCACACGGGCAAGGTCTATCGGCTCAAGGAAGGAATCCTTAACATAGGCGACGTCTTTGAGCCGGATTACCGAGCCCTGGGGGGAAACCCCGATACCTATCTCTTCGATGTCGGAGACATTCTCAAACTGCCCCATAGTGCGGATGAGAAATTTATCCCTTTCTCTTTTTATCTCTCCGGCGAGGAGGTTGAGGTTGTTTAGGTTCAGGGCATTAATCACCCGCCCGAGCGAGATATTAAATCTCTGCAGGTCGGTCTGCCTTGCCTCCACTAAAATCTTGCGCTCCCTTCCCCCCACCACCTCTACATTGGCCACCCCTTCAATACGCTGAAAGCGCTCCTTGACTTTCTCATCCACCAGCCGGCGGAGCATCTCCGGGGTATAGCCTGTTCCGGTAATCGCGAGGATAACAATGGGGACATCGGTCTTCTGATACTTGGCAATTACCGGCTTCTCAATCTCGCGGGGAAGTTTGTCCACGATGCGGGAGAATTTCTCTCGGACCTCCAGGGCGGCAAAGTCCATATTCGTGCCCGGCTCAAAACGCAGGACCACGCGCGACTCGCCCTCCTCTGAGATGGAGAGCAATTCCCGCAAATGGGTCACCCCGCTTACTGCCTCTTCCACGGGCCGCGTGACCAGCATCTCCACATCCGCGGGAGGAATACCTCCGCGAATCTGAATAATAATCGAGATGTCTTCAAAGGCGACATTGGGTATCATCTCTACAGGAAGGCGCTGTAAAGAAACCCAGCCCACCAGGATAATGCCGATGAAGACCATAAAAACCGTAACCGGTCTATGTATGGAACTTGTAGGCAGACTCATTTCACTTACCTTAATTAGACGTAGCGTTTACCGTTTACCGTTTACCGTGTACCGTGTACCGTTTACCGCGTACCGTTTACCGTTACGGTAAACGGTAAACCCGTTAGAAATTCCCAATTTCTAACGGGGTAAACAGCGACGAGCGAAGCGAGGAGCGGGTAAACGGTAAACGAAACGTCTTTTTTAGATAGTGGTGGAAAGTTCGTACCATCTCCCCGGCCCCGCCGGACCCCTTGCCCGGATAAGCCCCTTATTCAGCAACGCCCGGATATCGCGCGCCGCGGTGGGAACCGAGACATTATATACTCTGGTATAATCCTTGCGGGTCAATTGTCCATTTGTTTTCAGGTCCTCTAAGAATTTCTTCTGGCGCGCGTTTAAACCTGCCCATACCTCTTCTTTCTTGGGAGAAATCTCATAAGGTACTACGGGCATCTCTGGTTTAACTACGGCAGGCGGCTTTGCCTCTTCAAGCGGAACCAGTTTAACCTCGGGAACTATCACCTCGGGTTTAACCTCTTCCTTAAGGACGGGGGGTTTCGCGGGGGGTCTTCCCTTAAACGCCTCAAAGAATCTAACCACGGTTAGATAGAGCGAAGGAATAACCACCAGCGTCAGGAAGGTAGCCGAGACTAATCCGCCGATTACGGTAATGGCCATCGGCGCGCGCAGTTCCGCTCCCTCGCCCAGACCCAGGGCAAGCGGCATAAGCCCGAGGATGGTGGTCAGCGAGGTCATTATAATCGGGCGGATCCTCTGGACCCCTGCCTGGACCAATGCCTTTTCTACCTCCATCCCTTCTTTTCGGAAAAGGTTTATCGTCTCAATCAGGATAATTCCGTTATTGACTACAATCCCGCCTAACATAATCACTCCTAAAATTGCCACGGAGTTCAAGGTGGTATGGCCAAGGAAAAGCGCCAGGGCCACCCCGATGATAGAAAGGGGCAGGGTAAACATAATAATAAAAGGCTGCCATAAAGATTCAAACCCTGAAGCCAGCACCATATAATTAAGTACGAGGGAAAGCAAAAGGGCAAAGCGGAGAGATTTAAACGACTCCCGCATATCCTCGCGTTCCCCGCCTAACTTTACGCTGAAACCTTCGGGTATCTTATAAGCGGCTAAGACCGCCTCGATATCCGCGGCGACCTTATCAAATCCACGCTTGAAGATATTGGCGGTAAGCAGAATTACCCTCTGCTGGTCCAGCCGCTCAATCTGGCTGGGCCCGGTTCCGGCAACAATGTAGGCAACATCCGAGAGCGGCACATTCACATCCATCGCCTGCGAGTAAATCAGAATCTGCCTGAGTTTATTCATATCCCGGCGGTCCTCTTCTCTTAAACGCACCCGGATATCATATTCCTGGCCCTGCTCCTTAAACTTGGTGGCCACATGCCCTTTGATGGCCACCTGTGCCGCAAAGGCGATATCATTCACGGAAAGATTGTAAAATGCGGTTTTGTCCTTCAGGACATTAACCTTGGTTTCGGGGTGCGGGGGAGCGAGGCTGGAGGTTACGCCATAAATTCCCGCAACAGCCCTGAGCCTCTTCTCTATATCCTTGGAAATTGCCTCCAGGGTCATCAGGTCATGCCCTTTTATTTCCACGGTCACCGGCTTGCCGGCCTGAAAGGCCATCTTAAACACGCTCTCCTGCAGAATATATTCCAGTCTCGCCCCTTCCAGATCTGCGTCCTTTAATTCTTCCTGTAGAATCTGAATCACCTCCTGGCTGGAGCGGTAGCCCGACTCACGACGGCTCATCTTTTTCAGGTTAACCACAAAGCGCGCCTGGTGCGAACCTAAGGTCTCCACGACCTCGCCGGTCCTTTCCTCGCGGGTGGAACCGATGGTTAAGCTGACCCCTTCCACATCAGGAATTCCCAACAATGCCTTTTCCACCTTCTTACATACCTTATCGGTAACCTCCAATTTTGTGCCGGTATTCATCTCTAACTTTATTACGAACTGCCGCTCGTCGATCTTAGGCAGGAGTTCGCGGTCCAATTTAGAAAGCAGACCGATGCTTAAAATAAAAATACCCAGCACCAGACCGAGTCCCAGAATGCGAAATCTGAGAAAAACGGTAATAAATTTAGCGTAGAAGTCCCAGATTTTTAGAAATATTGCCGACTCTTTTTTCTGCCTCGGTCTTTCGCCCTCTGCTTCCTTTTTTTCCCCCGCCCTTCTTCCGCCGACAGCCGCCAGACGCGGGACGAGGGTTAAAGCCACCACGAGGGAAATAAGCAGAGAATAGGTAATGGTCAAGGCCATCTCTTTAAAGAGTTGCCCGGCAATCCCCACCACATAAATCAAAGGGACAAAGACGACCACTGTAGTCAGGGTTGAACCGGTAATCGCCGTCCCCATCTCGCTTGCCCCTAAGATAACCGCTTCCCGCAAACCCTTGCCCATTTGCTTGCGATAGCGGTAGATGTTCTCCAGCACCACAATGGAGTTGTCCACAATCATACCCACGCCCAGGGCCAATCCGCCCAGAGACATCATATTGATGGAAATCCCCTGGAAATACATCAGACACAGACAGGCCATAATGGATATGGGAATGGAGAGCGTAATAATCAGCGAACTTCTGAATTCCCTTAAGAACAACAAGAGCACAAGAAAGGCCAGGACGCCTCCCTGCCAGGCGTTGCCGCGCAGGTCGCGGATAGAGCCCTGGATGAACTCCGACTGGTCGTAGACAATCTCCACGCGCATCTGCTTGGGTAGTCTGTCCTTTATCTTTTCTAAAGCCTCGCGCGCCTTTCGCGCGGCGAGAACCGTGTTGGCGCCCGCCTGTTTCATAATCGAAATCGTCACGTTGTCTCTTCCGTTGTAACGCGAAACCGAGGTCTGTTCCTTCCAGGCATCCTTCACCACGGCAAGGTCGGAAAGCCGAATCAGGCGCTTATCCTTCTCATTCTTTTCCCTTTCCTGCAGAAAAAGTTCATAGCGTGTGCGGGGCGGATTGGGCTCCATTGCCTCCACCACCACACCCTTGACTTCGCCCACCCTTTCAAACTCTCCCATTGTGCGGATCAGGTATTCAAAATAAACCTCTTTGATTGTCCCCGCGGGAAAAGAGAAATTGGTTTCTTTCAGGGCATTGACGAGGCGCAAAAGGGGAATGCTATTTGCCGAAAGCCGGCCCTGGTCAGCCTCCACCAGAATCTCCCTTTCCCAGCCGCCGGTGATATTCGCCGAAGCCACCCCCTCAATCTTTTCCAGTTCATCTTTAATTACCCGGCGGCAGGTCTCGCGCAATTCCAGAGGGCTTATCGGTCCGGTAACCGAAAGAATGACCACGGGAAGTTCGAAGGGGTTATACTTCATCACGATGGGGTCCTGGGCGCCCAAGGGGAGTCTCTCTTTTATCAGGTCAATTTTTTCCCGCACGGCAAGTGAGGCAAGGTCCATATTGGTCCCCCAGTTGAATTCCAGCACAATCGTTGAAAGACCTTCCTTGGAGACAGAAGAGATACGTTTCAGATTGGGGACCGTTCCCACTACCTCTTCGACAATCTTGGTAATGAGAATCTCCACTTCTTCGGGAGCGGCGTTTTCATAGATGGTTACTACGGTAATCTGGGGATAGGTGATGGCGGGAAAGAGTTCTTGAGGAAGCCTGCTCCAGGAGATATATCCTAAAAGGACAACTCCGATGAAAATCATCGTCACCGTAACCGGCTTCTTTACGGAAAATTCGGGCAGTCTCATCGTCCTATTACATAGTATAACAACAAGCTACAAGCAACAAGCAACAAGCAACAGGCTCTAAGTTTACATTTCAGTCACGGACTAAAGTGTAAACTTACGAGCTGAAGGCTAGTTTCTCCTGCGTCTCGGTAATCTCTACGGGGGTACCGTCTTTCAGCCGCTTTAACCCCGGGGTCTCGACAATCACCAAACTACCTTCCTCCAGTCCGCTCCGCACCACCGCATAGTCCATGGTAATATATTCCAGAAATATCTCTCTATTGCTTACGCGATTATCTCTGACCAGCGGCACAAAATACCTCCGGCCCTCTACGGTCAGGATATTGCTCGGCACAATCAGGGCATTTTTTTTGGTATAGATGACTATCCGCGTGCGCGCAAACATACCGGGAATAAGCATGGTCTGGCGCGGCTCAATCAGTTTTAGGCGCACATTGAGTGTGCGGGTGCGCGTCTCTAAACTGGGAAAGATATTCTCAACTATGCCATAAAAATCCGTCTGGGGATGGGCATCCACATTCACAATCACCCTCTGCCCCACCTGGACCCTGCTGATATCCTTTTCAATAACCCCTACCTCGACAAACGTGTTTTCTTCGCTGATAAGCGTTGCCAGGCGGTCGTTGGGGGTGATGAATTCCCCCTCATCCATGTCCCGCGGTCCCATAATGCCGTTCTGGGGGGCATGGAGGTTAGTCTTTTCCAATCTTGCCTTAGCAGATTCCACTTCTACCTTGGCGACATTTGCCCGCTCCTCCGCCGCCCTGACCTCCGCCCTTGCTTCTTCCACCTTGGCCTCCACAATCGCCCCGACTTCGTACAATTTTTCAATTAACACACTCCTTTTCCTTACCGCCTCTGCCTCGGCCTGGGCGGATTTGTATTTTGCCTCCGCCCAGGAAATCTCCAGACGCGCGTCCTTCTGGTCGAGCCTGGCGATGAGGTCCCCTTTTTTTATTTTCTGGTTTTCTTTGAAGCGAATCTCCGCAATGCGGCCGTTAATCTCAAACTTAAGGTCTATTTCCGGGATACCTCTCACCGTCCCCACAATCGGCAACTCGTCCTGGAAATCAGCGCGGGATAACTTATAGACCCGCACAGGAATTTTCTCCTGCTCTCCTTCTCCCATAAGAAGCTGCTCCAGGGCCGAGGGTATCTGGGGGGCCTTTTCCTCCTTTGCCTTCTTTTCCACTTTCTTTTCCAGGGTGCGGGTAATCTCCGGCCGGGCAACTTTCTTTGCTGCCGGCGCCTTCATTACCTTTCTTGCCAATACCATCACGATAATCACCATAAAGATAAGTACAAGCAAGCGCAGATTCTTCGGGGATATCTTTGCCATCTTATACCTCCCGTATAATTATGTTTATTCCATATGTTAAATGCGGTTATCAGGGTATCGGGTTATCAGGAACTGGTTATCAGGATATCGGGATATCAGGTTTATTTTTGTCCCTGATACCCTGATTTCCTGATATCCTTCCTCCTGATCTCCTGATAATCTGATATCCGCTTTTAACATGTTGCTACCTCCCTTTTCATAGATGGTAATTCGTGCCTCAGGGAATGACCTTCACCGCATCGCCCAGTCTGATTTTTTCTCCTGCCTCGGCGCGGGCAATCTTGCAGGAGGCGCTGGATCTCTTCATCTTGTTTACCTTTAACACCCCCACCTTTTCCTTCTGCCGATACACCCATAACTCCGCCCCTTCCCGCACACCCTGCTCTTCTCCTAAATTAATAATCGCAAAGCCATTCTCATTATTCACCGCGATAATCACCCCTCCGGGAAGGTCCTCGATATTGATTACCTTTTGTCCTTTAGGCACAAAGATCTCCTTATGCACCCTGGCATAATCACGTTCCGCGGACAAAGGCTCGGCCACCCGATGCCAGAGAACCTCACCGGAGCGCCCCTCAAGCAGCTCGGCATATTTGTACAGGCCGCAGGCCTTGGTTAGGGCGCTCAACGCCCCGTAATAATTGGCTAATAAATTATTATAATATGCCTTCTCGGATGCGAGGGCTATCTTTGCTTCCAGGATATCCGATAAGGCGGCTTCATTAAATTTCCATTTCGCCTCCGTAACCTCCAGGCGTTTCTTCTGGAATTCAATGCGTTCCTGAACATTGTCCAGTTGATAAAGCGCCTTTTGATATTCATTGAAAGAACTGGTCACCTCCGACATGATCGTATCTCTCACCTCCCAGAGCTCATTGATGGCGCGCATATATTCCACCGATGCCCCCTTTTTTTCCGAAAGACGGTTAAGCCCGTCTAAGAGAGAGAACTCCGCGGAGGTCCCCAGGCTGCCGGTTTTCTCCTGGGTAAGCGAGAGGCGGGGGGTAGTCTCTTCTCTGGTAACCGAGGTGGTCAGGGTACTACCCCCGAATGCCTTGCTTAATTTAAGCCCAAGGAACCAATCGGACTTGAGCGTAAGCGCCTCGGTATCATAGGCGCTTCCCGAGCGGCCAAGAAAGCCGCTTACGCTCATCTTGAGTTTTTCCTTGGAATCTGCGGCTTTTTGTCCTAATTCGTTGAATTTAACAATTAATTCATTGATAACCAATTCCGGGCGCTTCTTAAAGGCAATCTCCATGCATCTGTCTAATTTTAGAGCCAATTTCTCAAATCTCAGCCAGGGTTCCAGTTCAATGGGGACGGTCAGTTCAACGTTTAATATCTGCTTGAAAGTAAGTTCGGCCAGGGCGCGGTCTTTCTGGGCGGCTACAAGTTGATATTTTAACTGGCTATACAGGGACTGGACATTGAGGAATTCCAACTGGGTAATGAGTTTATTCTCATACTGCTTTTTCGCCAGTTCTAAAATTTCGCCTGCCTCTTTAAATATCTCCTCATAGATAGAGGCGTTCATAATGTAGATAAGCAGATGATAATAGGCGCGCTTTATCTCCAGGACATAGTCGGCTTTTATGCGCTCATATTCCCTCTGGGAGATATCTAAGTTAACCAGTGCCTGTTCCAACTTGTAGCGCAATTCACCGCCCTGGACGAGGGGCTGCTCCAATTGTATCCCGAACGACCTTTCCGTGAAACTCACGTCCCTGACCGCGGTATCTCCCTTGGTCTGGCCCGCCTTCAATATGGTAATGGGAAAAAGCATCCTTCTTGCCTCCCTCACCTTAATCTGGGCAAGTTCAATTTGCTCATAGGCAATATGCAAGGGCCGGTAGTTGGACAGTCCCAGTTCCACCCATCTTTCCCATTCCACCTGTTCTTCCACATTCACCTGCTCAAGATGCACGGCTGCGGTTTTAGGCAGCTCTTCCGCGGCTTTGGCTTCCTTGGGCTCAAATCCCGGCAGGTCAAAATCAATGATGATACGGTTAGGCTGGGTCTTCACTTTATAGTCCAGTTTTCTCACCCAGGCAATCTCCACCAGATCCACCTTTCCCGCCTCTTTTTCCTTTTCGGGTGCCTTGCCATACCAGCGCAGTTTAACTTCTTTAAGATACGGTTGACTCAGGGCTAAGGATGTAGGCAGCTGGGTATAGATATTGGTTCCAATGAGGTCAATGATTAAACGATACGGTTCAAGCGTCTCATAGACCGTATAATCCAGGTTCTGGTTGGAAACCAGAACAATCCTCACCCCGTGTCGTCTCTCTTCTACCTCAATTTTATCCAGGGCTAAAGCCGACTCCTGACCCTTTTCATAGCCGGCAGCCTTGCCTGTCCATAAAAAAAGAAGCCCCATAAGGCTTCCTGCAAGAAAGAGGAATTTTCCTATCTTCATTTTCCACCTCCTTTAAAAATTTGCGAGGCAAATTTTTAAAACCGTATCATACCATATCAGGTTTTTAAATCTAACATAATCAAGAAGTTTTGTCAAGTAAAAAATTTCTGTTGGCACAAAAATCTTCACACTAACCCGCTTACCTGAATTAGACCGGCTTCACAGAAATAGAATGATACTGTTGATATACCCGTGGAACAGGGGTTCTCAGACTATCGCCTTTAACGCAATCCATATCAGGGCAAATGATATGGTTAGCAGATATTTATTCCCTGGGCTACATCGCAGGAAGAAATTGCCGATGATATGGTATGATATGGTAGATTAACTACTGGAAGTTCTATTGGGTGGGTTAGCGAATTCTAATCTCAATACCTTCCGGACCCCGCATAGTTATCTCGCCGCCCCGGCCCAAGAGGTTAACCAGATAGGCAGCAATCCGCTCCATGTCCTCTTCAGAAGTGCCTGTAGGAGGTTTGAGACTTAATCTACCCTCCTTCATCAAGAGCCTCCATTCATCCGCAGAGCCTTCCTGGGGTTCTTCTTCGGGTTGTTCCTCTTTCTCTTCTTCCAGCGGAACCACCGGTTGAACCAGGGTAGTAGATTCCTGCCGCATACTAACTTCGATTTGTTTCCCCGTAACCATCTCAATAGCCAGCGCAACCTTCTCCACAAGAACCTCTACCTGCACCTCGCCTTCTTCGGCCTCAATTTCTGCAGTTTCTTCTTTTTCTCTAAAGGTAACGGGCGGAAGGATTAGCTCCAGGGGGGGCTGGTAAAGCTCCTGAGGTTTCAGTTCCTCCGGTCTTGACCATTCTCTTCTTGGACCAGGGGTAACCTGTTCACTGAGCGCCGGAGGTAAATCCGGCTTACCCTGATGGTATAGAGATTTTTCTTGGCTGGGATCCCTGGTATAGACATTGGGGTCTTTATATTTGAGGGTATAGCCGTAACGGCTGTAATCCTCCAATTTATCCGCCTTCTCCTGCGCCTCTATGGAATAAGGCGGTAGAGATAAAAAAAGCCCTCCTGCGAGGGCAGCGGAGACACCAAATAATCTAATTTCTTTTCTCATTCATACAAATTATACCACAGCAGAGCCTTCCCGTCAAGTTCAATTTATCCGGCTGGTGCACTGGTGCACTGGTGCACTGGTGCTCACAGCGAATTTATTGCTGCAATCTGTATATAATATTCGGCTCGGCATACTTCACCCGCTCATCACGACTAAAGAGCTCAACCATCTCCGGGACCTTTTTGCCTCTGGGAACCTTCAGGCGATAGACATCCAGCTCCTTAATCACATCCAGGACCTCGCACTGGTATTCCTCTTTGATAATCTTCGCTATTTCCTCGGGACTTACCTCGGGTTTAAACTTTACCAGAATCTCTCCTTCTACATACTTCTGCTCCGGTTTCTCCGCCATCTCTCCCTCCTCGACCGTCGCCAACTGAATTTCTGATTTAGCCTGCGGTTTGGTTTCGCTCTTGGCTTTACCGCAGGAGACGAAACTAAACACAAAACCTACAATTACCAGCAGCAAAAATAATTGCCTCATCTCTCCTCCTTCAATGAGCAGATGATTTATGGAAGTCCGCCGAAGGCGGACGACATAAATCATACCCTTGACATCTTTGATGTCAAGGGGTCTGCGAATTGAACCCTTGACAAAATGTGCAATTTTGTCAAGGGACAAATTCAGCCAGAGACTTACGTTCGCTTCGCTCCGTAAGTTATGGCTTCATTTGACCTACTTATGCGACTCTAAGAATGCCTCAAACTGCCGCACGTATTCGCCGAAAATCTCAAGCGTTGGCCCTACCTTCTCAAAGACAAGCCTATCTTTTATCTCTGCATACTCGTGCACTAACCTATTCCTCAAGCCTGCCCAAGGAGCCAGTTTCTTAGCTAAATCCCCCGATATAATTCCTGACTCCCCAGCTCTAATAAAGGTATCATAATAATCCTTGGGCGGAAAATTTTTAAGCGCCACAACTGTATTGCTATTAATGTCCGCTGCTGTCTCCACAATTAACTGAATCAATCTCTCGCAAGAGCGCTTAATTGCCGGTTCTCCTTTATAATTCTCGAAGGATGCGGGCTTCACCTTTTCCAACTCTCGCAAAAACTCAACTAACCTTGCCAATTTTTCTTTCAGCAGATTAATATTAAGCATAATATTTATCGTGGAGAAAACCTTTAATATAATCGGTCCTTAGAGCCGCAAATTTTTTATTATCATTCCATCTCATCATAGCCAGGCATCTGAAATTATTAAAAGAACCAGCCGTTCTTTCAAAAAGAAGCATCCCTTCCTGGGATACTTCGTATTGCAAAAGGGGTGAGGCAAAATTCAACAGCACCACATCAACTTTGTCAGTTTCTAAAATTTGAGAAAACCGGCCAATCAACTCTAATTCTCTGTCTCCATCAAGAGGCTCTTCAACCCAAACCGCTACGTCAAAATCCTGCTTAAAGGATTTTTCTTTCTTTACCCTTGAACCGAATAAGGCTACGAAAGAAAGCCCGAATTCCCTACAGAGGTTCTGCAGTTTATTTTGTTCTATTTTTATCATACTCATATTAAGAGGTTTCTGAAAAATCATCTTTGACACAAATTGCCACGAATGCTATCGTCGACAATTCGATTTTTGATTTGTGGAAATTCGTGTAAAGAGATGCTTTTTCAGATCTCTCATTAAAAATATACCTTTAACTCTCCCCATTGTCAATTGAAATATCAAACAACCAAATAGGCAAAAATCTTACCACTTACGAGGTGCGTATGGTTATCTACATTCTATTTCCGAAAATAACGCCTGACAACATCAGTAATTACCCCCATTAATTTATCTGTCTCCCCGCCCTCGTATAATTCAGCCGCTGTATGCTCACCCCTTGACATTAGAATTTCATTTACCCAATCGCATATCCACCGTATCGCAAGACCGATGTTTTCATTATCGCGCTTATCGTCAGCAATAGAAACAATAGAATCCCCAATTAACTGGCAGACCCCGAGGTGTAACGGCAAAATTTCTATCAGTTGGTCAATTAACACCTCCGCATCCTCATCAACACCTAACCCCTGCAGCAGTGCAATCTTACCCCGATAATTTTCCATGCTTAAGCTTAATGGTGAATAATTTATTTCTTCCCGTTCCACAGCCCTCTGCAAGAAATACTTAACATCATCTTCTGTGAATCCCAGATATTTAAGGAAGTAGTCTATTTTTTCCCCGAGATTCTCCAGGCTTAATGTAAAGGTGCTGGGAAATTTTCTGATGAATTCACCAAACTCCCTAAGCTCATCCTGTTTAAAGTCCAATCTTTTCCGAAGATACTCTATCTTGGAAATAACTGTTTCCATACGAAAACGATAAGAGGCGAAGTGTATTTCTATTCTCCTTATATCTTCGGTGCTTAGTCCATACTGCCCGAGGTATGTATATATATCCTGCGAAGATATGTCTCGCATCCTCCGGCAAGCCTGATAATAATTGGTTTCGGGATTTTGAAAACAAAAGATAATACCTAAAGCAAAAATAATCTCCTTCATCTTTATCCTCCCTTCAATTTATTCGCCTCAATATCTTATTTCTTGTCCTATTTATACAACCGCTAAAACCCTTCAAGAATTACAGAAAAACAAGCAAACCCAAATTCCACCTACGCGGTGGAAGCAATCCACCTACGCGGTGGAAGCGACGGTGGAAGCGATTACACCCCTTACGGGGTTGGGCTAATCTCATAAATCTCCAGTAATCCCTTTAAATGCTGCCTTTTCTCCTGGGGTAGATAATCAAGAATAGCCCTGGCTATCTCTATGCCGCTCAAGCGTGCTTCGGGTGTAAGCAGCATCTCCAATGTTATCTGATAGGCAATTTCTATAGCCTTCTTATCAAAATGCGGCAGATTGTATACAATTAAATATGCGATTTCAGCGCTCACCTGTGGGTAGCTTTCATCTCTGTTTAAGCCTAAGGAAAAATTATCTCTTATAGTAGTCAATATTTTAGCCTGCTCGCTTGACTCCAGGTGTTTCATTACCCTGCTTACTACGGGTATTCCCATGATATCCATTACTATTATTCCGTCATACTCCACGCCAAGAGAATATTCAGCAAGGTGGACTAAGATATTTTTACCAAGGGATTTTATTTCTTCATCGTTCATTTTGGAAATAAGCTTCTGTAATATTTCTAAACATCCTTCCATATTTTTCGTATTACCCGCCCACACGCTTTCTTTTTGGAATCTGAGGTATTCGCCCTTAAAATAAGACAGGATACCGCTACGGTCTTGACTATCCAGATAAGGGAATAACGTTACTAAGCCGTGTTTCGCCGTATTTCTTATAGGATGCGGTTCTCTGTCATCGCTTGCCTTGCCTATTAGATAAGTCATCAATTCTTGTTTTTCCTCCCGGCTGGCCCGTTCTCCTATATCTTTGATTAAATTATTGAATCTAACCAAACTTACCAACGAACCGGAAAACCCTATCTCTCTCAATGCATCCTCTACCTGGCTGATGTAACCCGGCTGCTTCATTCTCCGTAAGGTAAAATCTTCCCGGTTCAGGGAAAGCGTAAGAATGCTAAAAGATACGACAACCGCTATTGCAAAAACCCATCCTCTCTTGAGCATTTTTCCCTCCTTGTCTTCCCTTTGCCCTAAACCCGTTCCACCGCGTAGGTGGAAC
>JBBIPY010000029.1:0-13404 GCA_037442605.1 Candidatus Omnitrophota bacterium | reverse complement strand
ATAACTTACGTCGCTGAAATTAAATAAAGGCTCCGTAAGTTATCTGCTCATTTAAGGAGAAAAAGATGAATAATCGAGTCAGTAAAATCAAGAGAAAGACAAAAGAGTCGGATATCTCAATAACATTGAATATCGACGGTAGTGGAAAATCCAAGATAAATACCGGCATCGGTTTTCTTAACCATATGCTGGAGTTGTTTGCCTTTCATGGATTTTTCGATTTAGAGGTTAGCGCAAAAGGCGATCTGGATGTCGATATTCATCATACCAATGAAGACCTGGGCATAGCCCTGGGCGAGGCATTTAAGAAAGCCCTGGGAGATAAAAAGGGAATCAGGCGATTTGGCTCTTCCTTTATTCCTATGGACGAGACTCTTGTGCAAGTGGTTGTGGATATATCGGGAAGACCAAATTTGACAGTAACCAGTAACCAGCCCGCCCCGGCAAAGCAGAGCGGGCCGGGGAAACCAGTAACCAGAAGACAAAAAAAACTGGCATATGATCCAAATGATGCCAAACAGTTCCTCAGGGCTTTTGTAAATACCTTGAGACTTAACCTGCACATCCAGATTATCTACGGTGAAGATGCGCATCATATTATAGAGGCAATATTCAAAGGCTTGGGTCGGGCATTGGATGAAGCCACCCAGATTGAGGCACGCAAGAAAGGCACTCCTTCCACGAAAGGGAAACTCTAAAAATAAAATAATAAACCTTCGGGCTACATGCTACAAGCTACAGGTTGCAGGCTAAAAGCATAGAAGCCTGTAGCGTGTGGCCTGTAGCCTGGAGCAGAAGCGATTGTCGAGATTTTAAAAATGTTAATAATTCCCGCAATTGACATAAAAGACGGCAAGGTAGTGCGGCTCTGGCAAGGCGATTTCAGCAAAGCCACCGTATATTCGGAGAATCCCTTAGAGATGGCTGTGTTCTGGGAAAAAGAAGGAGCGCAATTTTTGCACCTCGTCGATTTAGACGGAGCCCTCGAAGGCAGACCCCGCAACCTGGAGTTTATCAGAGAGATTTGCTCCCTGATAAAAGTGCCTGTGCAAGCGGGAGGCGGACTCAGACGAAAGACAGATGTGTCGGATTTGCTCAGCGGCGGGGTAGAGCGGATAATTATCGGCACAAGGGCCTGCGAGGACATAGGATGGCTTGCGGAATTGGTTAAGGAATTTCCGCAGAGAATTGTAGTAAGTCTCGATATCAAAGAGGGATTCTTATTTACCGATGGCTGGACCAGAAAGACATCTATAAAAGCCGAGGAATTTGTAGGGGAATTGAAATCCATAGGACTGGAACTCTTCATTTTTACTGATGTAGAGAGAGACGGAACTTTAAAGGGTTTATACCTGGACTATATTCACAGGATATTATCTCTTGCTAAAATCAGAATAATTTTGGCCGGCGGGATTGGAAGTCTGGAGGATATTAAATTATTAAAACCCTTGGCAGAAGAAGGCCTGTCAGGGGTAATTGTGGGCAGGGCGCTCTATGAAAAAAAGTTTAGCCTTAAGGAGGCGATGGCCGTTGCCGGTTAAAAACAGACACGAATTTACACGAATAAAAAGCCGAATTGCCACGAATAAAAAATATTCTAAGAATACATCTGGTAGAATTAGGTTAAAGTTTGATGAGAAGGGCTTGATTCCGGCGGTTATTCAGGACTATAAGACAGGCGAGGTCTTGATGGTTGCCTATATGAATAGGCAGTCTCTGAAGAAGACCCTGGCAACAAAGAAGACGCATTTCTGGAGCCGTTCGCGCAAGAAACTCTGGCTTAAAGGAGAAACCTCCGGCAATTTCCAGAAAGTTAAAGAGATTTATTACGACTGCGATGCGGATTGCCTTTTATTCAAAGTCAGACAGAAGGGTGTCGCTTGTCATACGGGAAACTACTCCTGTTTTTATAGAAGGTTGCGTTTACCGTTAACCGTGTACCGTTTACCGAATACGGTAAGCGGTAAACAGCGACGAGCAAAGCGAGGAGCGGGTAAACGGTAAACGAAACGTTATGTATTACCCTAGTAAACAAGATTTTGTAAAGTTATCCCAGAGAGGCAATCTCATTCCGGTCTATCGCGAACTCCTTGTAGATCTGGAAACGCCGGTCTCCGCCTTTATGAAAATTGATAAAGATGACTATTCTTTCTTGCTCGAGTCTATAGAGGGGCAGGAAAAGATTGCGCGTTTTTCTTTTTTGGCAAGCGGTCCTTCCTTGATATTCAGGTCGAAGGATAAAAAGGCGGAGATTATCACGCCAAAAAAGAAAATAAATTTTACTACCTCTTCACCGCTTTCTGAGATTAAAAAGATTCTGAATGAATTCCGTTTTGTCCCCCTCAAAGATTTGCCACGTTTCTGCGGCGGTTTTGTGGGTTATATCGGATACGATACAGTGAAATTTTTTGAAGAAATCCCTGAGCATAAAAAAGATGATTTACGACTTCCGGATTATTTTTTTATGCTTGCGGATACAATTGTTATTTTTGACCACCTGAATCATAAGATAAAGGTGGTGGCGAACGCACATATAGAAGAGATCAAGCATCAAGCTTCAAGCATCAAGCCTCAAGCTGAAAAGGCATACAATGAGGCGGTGGGAAAAATAGATAATATAGTGAAGAAACTAAGGAGACCAATAGAAGTAAGAAGCGGGAGGCAGGAAGTTGGAAGCCAGAAGACCCGGAAGATTAAGAATAAGATTAATTCAAATTTATCTAAAGAAAAATTCGAGAAGTTGGTATTAAAGGCGAAGAAATATATCAGAGAAGGAGAGATTATTCAGGCAGTTCTTTCTCAGCGTTTCACTGCCAATATAGAAGCGAGCAGTTTTGATATCTATCGGGCATTGCGCGTGCTCAACCCTTCGCCGTATATGTACTATTTAAAATTCAAAGACTTAGCGGTTGTGGGCGCCTCTCCTGAGGTATTTGTGCGCTGTGAGGATGGCAAGGTAGAGCTGCGTCCGATTGCCGGGACGCGCAGACGGGGCAGAGACGAGGAAGAAGACAGGAAGTTAGAGAAAGAGCTTCTCAGCAGCAAGAAGGAGTGCGCCGAACATATCATGCTGGTGGATTTGGGAAGAAATGATCTGGGAAGGGTCTGCCGCTTCGGTACGGTAAAGATACCGGAATTTATGGTTGTTGAACGCTATTCTCACGTGATGCATATTGTTTCCGATGTTACCGGTTTCCTGAGGGAAGACAAGGACCCCTTTGACGTTATTAAGGCAACTTTTCCTGCCGGGACGGTAACCGGCGCTCCCAAAATCAGGGCAATGGAAATAATCGCCGAATTAGAAAAACTCTCGCGCGGTCCGTATGCCGGCTGTGTAGTATATTTTAGCTTTTCCGGGAATTTAGATTCCTGCATCACTATAAGGACGATAGTAATTAAAGACAAAAAGGCCTACATCCAGGCAGGGGCAGGAATTGTGGCTGATTCCAGACCCGCGTTTGAATATCAGGAGACATTAAATAAAGCCAAGGCGATGCTCAAGGCCATTGAAATTGCAGAAAAAGGACTAGTTGGTTAGTTTTTAGTAGCTTAGTAGTTTAGTTTTTAGTGGATCAGGGGAGTTAGATGGGCAAAGGAAAAGAATTTGGAGATATGGAAGATTTAAGGATATTAAAAGAAACAGAAGATTTAGCTGATGAGATTTGGTTTGATGTTATAAAATGGAATTATTTTGCTAAAGATACCGTTAGGTAAACAATTGGTTAAAGCGGTAGATTCGATAGGCTCAAATATTGCTGAAAGTTGGGGTGCGCATCATATAAAGGATATAATTAATTTTCTTTATTTTTCAAGGCGTTCATTACAGGAAACAAAATTCTGGTTAAGAAGAGCTAAGAGGCGAAGTTTGATTACAGAATCCAGGTATAACTTTTTTATTGATAAGCTAAATAACCTTGCTCCTCAATTGAATTCTTATATCAACTCCAAGAGAAAGCTAACTAACTAAGCACTAACTAACTAAGCACTAATTAACTAAGAGATTTTAAGATGATATTGATGATTGATAATTATGACTCGTTCACTTATAACCTGGTGCAATACCTGGGAGAACTGGGCGAGAAGTTAGCGGTCTATCGCAATGATAAGATTGGTATAGACGAGGTTGAGAGATTAAAGCCGGACCATATTGTGATTTCTCCCGGGCCGGGAAGACCCCGCGATGCCGGGATTTCCAATGCCCTTATACGCGAATTTGTCGGGAAAATTCCTATTTTAGGGGTATGTCTGGGACATCAGTGCATCGGAGAGGTTTTTGGGGGTAAAATCGTAGCCGCGGCAAGGCTTATGCACGGAAAAACCTCTCGCATCTATCACGACGGCAGAGAGATTTTTGCAAATGTTGAGAATCCTTTTGAGGCAACCAGATATCATTCCTTAATCGTAGAACGTAAGAGCCTGCCGAAAGTCCTTAAGGTTATTGCTGAAACAAAAGAAAAAGAGATTATGGGGCTTAAGCACACAAAATATCCCGTATGGGGGGTGCAGTTTCATCCGGAATCAATCCTGACCAAACCAGGTAAAAAAATCCTCCAGAATTTTATCACCCTTTAAAAATTTTGCCCTACAGTATTTCTCCCGCTTGCAAAATTTTTAACCCCTTGACAAAATGCTGAAATCGTGTTATATTTATTAAAGAAGATAGAACTTCTTTATTTTCAGAATATTAATGAGTTTATAAAATAAGATAGGTAAGATTATAATGGATAAATTCCTAAGGGTAATTTTCTCTATTTTAGTCATTGGATTATTCTCTTTAATTCAAACTCGCGATGGTTTTCTTTCCTTTGAAACTACTGCATTCTTTTCTCAATCTGCCAGAAGGGTACGCGGACCTTCCGATAGTTTAACCCGCCTTCGCGGAATTCCCCACCTGTAAGGGTGGGGATGGATAGCGAGAGGAATTCCGCTTCGGCGAGGTTTTCGCTGTGCCGAGCCGAAGCGAGAAGAAAGATTCCACGGGTGTAAGCCCGTGGAGCTTCAATCACTCTTATCATTTAGCATACGCTGCTGTGCATGAAAATGCCCATCATTGGTTTGCTTTTTTAGAAGGTCCCGAAGTTTCTACAGGAAGAGTTTTTTTATCTTCCGCTTTAGGTTCTTCTTTACCTTCTTTACCACCTAATAAGTTTTTCAGAAAAGATTTTGCATTATGCCCTGATGATTCAAGACTCCCTGACTGGATAAGCAGAGAAGAGGGCGTTTTTGCTGACGGTATTCTTCTTATTGATGAACTTTTTGCTTATCTAATGGAGACTGAATTTTCTTTAAATATTTTAAAGAACTATTCTCAAGCAAAACCCTATTTAGATGTGAAAAAAGAGCTGATAGATTCTGCGGTTTCTAATACATTAAATAATATTGGAAAACTTATCACCTTGCTTAAAAGCGACTTATTTGAACTCACCGCATTAGGTCAAGAATTATTAGACAAATTGGAAAGAGATTACTTGCGCCTCAAACAAGAATTCGAAGCAATACCCCAGCCCTAAAGATAAATCGAAGTTATTCCATACTGCTCGCCTAAAAAATTTTAGAAATCAACCTGTGTTCTTATACCTCCCACAAAAATAGTTTTATCTCCATTCGTTGCATCACCACCGTATGGATCCCAGATTACCTGAATATCCGGACTTACAGTAAGGTGTTCGTTAATCTTGAAACTGTAATAAGCTTCCAAATGTTCCTCTGAATCAGCTTTTACATTGTTTGCTTTTTTATAATCATCTGAAGGTATTGCCTGGCCAAAAGCAATAGCAAAGATGTCATCAGCCCTGCCCCAAAGACTTCCGGCAAGCTGGAGGCCTGCGCTCCAGGATTGCTCAAGAGAAAATTCAGCACCCTCCGCATAAACCTCAGGATTTTGCCAGCCATAACGTACAAAGGCACCTAAGACATCAGTCAATTCTTGGTCAAAGCTTAACCCAAAGCCATAACTTTCTTCTTTGGTTTTTGCGGCATCATCCCATTTGATATGGCCTTTATCATTCAACCATCCATAAACTCTGTAATTGCCCTGTCTATCAAGAAGGTTCGGTTTGAAGTTGAACTGGCCGGAAAAGAAGATATTATCAAAGGCATCTTCCCAGTCAGCATTGGCATCCATTGCAACTAACTCTACATCTAAAAAGTCAACCGGCTCGATTGCTACCCTTACTCCAGCCGTATTATCATCCGGAAACTCTATTGCCGGGGAATTCCTGAAAATGTGCCCCAGAAATTGTGCACATTCATCATTGGCATATTCGTTGGTATCAAGATAAGCGGTAGGGTCAATCTTTCCAAAAGTCAAAGTTAAAGGTAAATTCTTAAAGTAATGCCATACCATGCCTCTGTAACTGAAACGCTGTTATCCAAATCATCCGCGTCTCTGTTCACATTTGAAAACACCCGTAATTCATCTTCAACACCTGCTCCATCGCCGGTCTCAAGATGAATAAACGCTAGTCCGTAATCATCAAAGGCTTTCTCAAATTCCAAGTCAATAGAGTATGAAGCATCAGTTACGTCTTCACCATTTTTTGAAAGGTCATCGCCATTGGCATTATTAGTTCCCTGCATAATAAAGGTTGCTCCTGCCCTAATGGTAAGCCCATCAAAAATATCTTTTATCTTATCTAAACCATCTTTCAGTTCCTCCTGTTCTCCCAGTTTTGCTTCCTGCTTGACTAATTTTTGCTCTAAAGCAGAGATTTTTTCCTTTAGTTCAGCAATTTCTTCTTCTGTAGTTTTGGCAAAGACCGGAGCACATGAATAAAAAACTATCCCAAAAACAAAAAACCAACTAAACAACCTTTTCAGCATCGCTTTTACCTCCTCCTTGCGTATACCTCTGGTTGTCCAGTCGGTTACTGTTGTTACATAATCTTTACAAACGCTCAAGCTCTACTTATGTAGTAGCTATCCTTAACTTTGAAATCTTTTCTTTTCTCGTTTTTCTACCTGCACTATTTTTGAGTCATGAATAGTTACCACCACCTCCCCATAATTTATTTGTTGGATGAACTTTAATATTTCATCCAAGGCTTTTTTGTCTGTTTTTCCTTTCTGTTCTGTAAGTTCCATTCTATATCCCTAATCCTAACAATTTTCCGCCTTGATAAATAATAAAAGCAATCACCCAGGCAACTGCGGTAGTATAAAAAGCAGCAAAGGTTGGCCAGCGCCAAGAGTTTGTTTCCCTTTTTATTACTGCTATGGTAGCTACACAAGGTATGTATAGAAGCACAAAAACCATTAAGCTATAAGCAACTAGAGGGTTATACATTTTGCTTCCATCAGAACGCCTTTGATTCTGAAGGGCTGCGCGTAAACTTGGAGATTCTTCGTCTGCTTCTCCAACTGAATGAAGTGTTCCTAATGTCCCCACAACAATCTCTTTGGCAATGAAACCTCCTACCAATCCTACTGAAACTCTCCAATCATCAAAACCTAATGGCTTAAATACAGGAGCAACTGTTTTGCCTAATTTTCCGGCAAAACTTTTTTCTAATTTCTCAAATGCTTGCTCATTTTCTAACCGGACAACCATTTCCTCATTGCCTTGCGCCTGCTCAATCAAAACATCGTAATCTTTGGAATATCTGGGACTCCAAGGAAAATTGCTCAAAAACCAAACCAAAACACAGCCTACAAAGATGATTGTTCCTGCTTTCTTTAAATACACTCTTCCTCTTTCCCACATGTGAATAAGAAGCCCTTTTACGGTAGGCATACGATAAGGAGGTAACTCCATAACAAATGGGGCAGCCGGACCATTAAAAAGAAATCTTCTAAAGATTTTAGCCATAATAATCGCTACAACAATTCCCAAAAGATAAAGGGAAAAGAGCGCATTACCGGCTATTCTCTCTGAAAAAAAGGCGCCGATAAGCAAGGTATAGACAGGAAGTCTTGCCCCACAGCTTATAAAGGGATTAACGAGTATTGTCACAAATCTGTCTTTTCTATCTTCTATAGTGCGCGTAGCCATAATCGCCGGTAGGTTACAGCCAAAACCTAAAAGCATGGGAATGAAGGAACGGCCATGCAATCCGATTTTATGCATAAGCCTGTCCATAATAAAAGCAGCTCTGGCCATATATCCTGAATCTTCCAATAAAGCAATAGCAAGAAAGAGAAGAGATATTATCGGTACAAAAATAAGTACGCTTCCTACACCACCGACTATTCCATCCACAACCAAGGACTGAATTGCACTGCCTTCTGCCAGGAATCCACCAACAAAATTGCCCAACCACTCCTGCCCTGTCTCAACCCATCCCATTAAGGGTTCACTGAGTTTAAAGGTGAACTTGAATACAAGCCACATCAGCCCAAGAAAGATAGGCAAACCTAATATTCTGTTAACCAGCACTTTATCTATTTTGTCAGAAATGGTGTGGCGCACCTCGTAAGTCCTTTGCAATGCCTCAGAGCAAGCTCCACTGATAAACCCATAACGTCTATCCGCAATTATTGCCTCTGGCGTATCCCCAAAAATTCCCTGCAGGTGATGGGTGCTTTTTTCTACTTGCGCCAGAATTTCATCAGAATATGAGCTTTCTTTAACTTTCCTTATAACTTCACTATCATTTTCCAAAAGTCTAATAGCAAGCCATCTGGAAGAATGCTTTTGAGTGAGGATTTTATCTTTCAGGAGGATATCTTCTAATTTTGTTAATTCTTCTTGAATTTCTCTGCCATAACCTACAGTAGTTCTTCTTAGTTTAGTTCTGCCTTCAACCAGGTTGATTGCCTCATCAAGAAGTTCGTCCATCCCTCGTTTCTTGGTAGCCACGGTAAAGACAATCGGAGTCCCTAAAAGTTCAGAGAGTTTGGCTTTATCTATCATCAATCCTTGTTTATCTGTCACATCGGACATATTAAAAGCTAAAACTAAAGGCACTCCTAACTCCATAAACTGAGTAGCCAAATACAGGTTTCTTTCTAAGTTTGAGGAATCAATGATATCAATTACTACATCGGGCTTTTCCTCGATAACAAAATTACGCGCAACCAGCTCATCCAAAGAGTAAGCAGTTAAACTATAGGTCCCTGGAAGATCAACTATATTTATATCATAATCACTATATTCCAAACTTCCCTCTTTCTTCTCCACAGTTACACCCGGGTAATTTCCTACATGCTGGCGTGCGCCAGTTAAATTATTAAACACAGTAGTTTTGCCTGAATTAGGATTGCCAGCTAAAGCAATGGTTATTTTTTTTGACATTTTTTATTCCTCCTTCACTAAAATCTTACTTGCCATACCATGACCCAAAACCAATCTTGTATTACCTACAAGAACAATACAAGGGCCGGGGCGATGAGAATGCAAAACCTTAAAACTAATCCCCTCATTTAAACCCATATCTGTAAGTCTCGCCCTCAAGCCCCTTCCACCTGCTATAGAGATTAAAGTTACCTCTCTACCAGGAACTACCATTGTCAAAGGCAGAAGCTCACCTCTCATTCTTCTACCTCTACATATATATTGGCTGCTTCCTCCTTGCGAAGAGAAAGATGATACCCTTTTATCTTAACCTCAATAGGATCTCCTAACGGAGCAACTCGTTCTATCTCTATTCCAGCCCCCTTAACAATGCCCATATCTAAAATCCGGCGATGGATTGAGCCGCCCCCAGAAATTTTTATAACTTTACCTATTTGGCCAGGTTTTAATTCTCGTAATATCTTTTCTTCCACCTTAAACCTCCTTCCATTTGTTTTGTGAACTTAACTATGTTAGATAATTCTAACTTTTATGGTAAAAAAATTTATCTTGGTGTTTCGACTTTCTGTTTTAGCTGTCTAATTTTACATTTTGGTCGTTTTCCAGTTTTAAAATAATGATCAAAACTTTGTAACCAGTCAGGTCTGTCATGGTCAGGGCAGGTTTCTACGAACTGTATAAACTTTGTTAGTTTCTGGAAAGTCTGCGGGCTTAGAATGTGTTCCATTTTGCAGGCATCTTCATTAGCTATCTCAGGGTCAATACTCAAAATATTAGTTAAAAACTTATTCAGCAGATTATGCCGATTTTGAACTTTGTGAGCTAATTCTGCTCCACTTTTGGTAGGCTCAACATAGCCATATTTTTCATGGACAACAAACCCGCTTTTTGAAAGAGTGTTCAAAGCACTGGTTACGCTTGAGGCTCTTACATTCAAAAGCTTACTTATGTCTTTTACTCTGGCAACTCCATTTTTTTTATTAAGAACAACAATTGCCTCCAGGTAATCTTCCATATTAGAGTTTAACTTTTTCTTTTTCATATCTAGTCCAGATTATTTAGACACATCTTTATTTGTTAGATAAGTCTAACAAATTAACATTCCTTTGTCAAGTGTTTTTTTGAAAAATTTTAAGTAGGAAATTTTATATAGATATGCTATAATACTCTATTGAATAAACGACGTTCCGTTTACCGTAAATGGTTCCGAATGAAGTTATTCTTTGAAGTTTCACTTTGGGATTCCGAGGTGTCTTATGAACAGTTTTTACATTTTGAAATTTTTGCAAAAAATTTGAAATGAAGCAACCTAAAAATAACAAAGGTCTTCTGGATAAAAGGCGGTTTGCCTGGCTGGAAAAAGAGAAGAGGGAATTTCTGAGAAACTTAACCATCAAAAAGAGTGCAGAAATTCTGGAGTCCTTGACATCAAAGAAGACCTTAGAAGAATTTAAAACCAATTTTGACCTTGATCATCCGCTTTCTCTAAGACTTGGGTTAAAGAAAGGTAAAAATGAGCTCAATACCTGAATTATTTAGAGAAGTTATTTCTTTTTTAGAGAAAGAAAAATATAATTATCTCGTCATCGGTGGGATTGCCTCCAGTATCTTAGGGAATCCGAGATTGACTCAGGATGTGGATATCTGCCTGTTCATAAGAAGAGCTGAAGTTAAGGATTTTCTTAAAAAAACGAGAAGATATGGTTTTGATGTTGAGGAAAAGGAAATGCTTCAAAGAGCGAGAGAAACAGGGACATTTAAGATTTTAAAGAGTGGGTTTCATATCGATTTTATCATCTTTTCTACCGAATTTGAAAGGCAGGTATTAAAGAAAAAACAGAGGTTAAAAATCTATGGCATTGAGGCATGGTTTCCTACCCCTGAAGATTTAATTTTATTCAAGATAGTTCCTGCCAGACATATTGACATTGCAGATATAGAGGGGATAATAACTCGTTATGCAGAAAAAATTGATAAAAATTATCTTATGACTTGGGCACAGAAGTTCTCTGATGAGGCCCAAGATATGCGAATTTATAATATGCTGAAAAAACTCTTAAAGATTTAGGCAGGTAAAAACAGGTTATTTCTGGATTGCCTGTTCAAATTTTTTGTCAAAAAAATTTGAGATGATTAAAGAGGCGATTAAAAAATTAGCGGAGAAAAAAGACATTACGCGTGAAGAAGTGGCCGGGGCAATGGAAGAGATTATGAGCGGACAGGCGCAGCCCGCTTCAATTGCCTCTTTTTTGACCGCGCTTCGAATGAAGGGCGAAACAATTGACGAGATTACCGGGGCAGCGGAAGTGATGCGCAGGCACGTGACCCGGATTAAGGCGGATTCTCGAATCGTCTTTGATGCCTGTGGCACAGGAGGGGATTCCTCTTATACCTTTAATATTTCAACCATCGCCTCATTTGTGGTTGCGGGGGGAGGGGTGATTGTCGCCAAACACGGGAATCGCTCTGTCTCCAGTAAATGCGGTAGCGCCGACCTCTTAGAGGCATTGGGAGTAAATATTGAAGCCGAACCGGAGGTAATAGAGAGATGCCTCAAGGAAATCGGTATCGGATTTCTCTTTGCTCCCAAATTGCATCCGGCGATGAAGTATGCTATGCCGGTGAGGAAAGAACTGGGAATGAGGACAATTTTTAATATTTTAGGACCTTTAACTAATCCTGCGGGCGCTACGCATCAGATTATGGGTATTTACGATAGGGACCTGGGAGAAAAACTTGTCAGGGTTATGGCTAATTTAGGCTGCGTGCATGGCCTGGTAGTGCATGGCCTTGATGGACTGGATGAGGTTTCTACGACTTCTGAGACTTTGGTTTGGGAATGTAAAGAAAGTCAGTTCAAGAATTATCAAATCAAGCCCGATGATTTTGGCATAAAGCGAACGAGTTTAGATAAATTAAAAGCCGGCGATATAGATCTAAATAAGCAGATTGCCCGGGAGGTATTAGACGGCAAGAAAGGGGTTCATTACGATATTGTAGTTTTGAATGCTGCTTGCGGTTTCTATGCCGCAGACAAAGTCAAAAACATTCAGGAAGGAGTTAATTTAGCCAGAGAGGTCATTGATAGCGGTAAGGCGAAGGAGAAATTGGAGAGGTTGAAGAAACTCTGTCCTGAATAGATACTAAAACTGCTCGCTCTAACACAAATTGCCACGAATTTCTATCGAATTACCACAAATACAGTGTCTTTGACGAGTCTATAAGGCATGAGAAGGCTTTAGATGGCCGCAGAGGGCTAAAGAAGGCTAGAGAAGGCTTTAAAGAAAAGCCTTATTTGCCTTCTTTCTCTTCTTCGGCCCTCTGATGCCCTCTACTGCCTTATTAATTCGTGGTAATTCGCGTCAAATATAATTTCCGTATTTTGATGAAGAATTTCCTGAACCAGATTATCGAGCATAAACATAAAGAGATCGAAACGAGGAAGATTTCTTTCCCCCAGGAGAAAATCTTAAACGAACTGCCTAAAATTTCCCCTCCCCGCAGTTTCAAGAACGCAATTTCCCGGCCCGACCGCATTAGTCTGATTGCCGAACTGAAAAGGTCTTCTCCCTCCAAAGGCATCTTACGGAGTAATTTTGAACCTTTAGAGATTGCCAGGATATGTGAGTTCTCTGGAGCGAACGCCCTTTCTGTGCTTACCGAAGATGAGTTTTTCGGCGGGAGCATAGATTACGTAAAGAAAATAAAAGAGGTGACTGCATTGCCTCTTTTGAGAAAAGATTTTATTATTGACGCCTATCAGATTTACGAATCCCGTTACTACGGCGCGGATGCGCTATTATTGATTGTCAATTTACTCAGTCAAGAGGAGCTGAACGATTTTGTAAAGATTGCCGAGGAATTGAATCTTGAGCCGATGGCAGAAGTCCATTCTCAGGAGGATTTAGAGAAAGTTCTGCGTGTTTCTTCTATAGATGTTGTCGGGATAAATAACCGTAATCTCCATACCTTTGAAGTAGATTTAGAAACCACTGCGCGTTTAAAACATCTCATCCCGGAGGACAAAATTGTGGTTTCCGAGAGCGGGATAAACTCTTATGAAGACGTGATGTATCTGAGGAGTCTGGGCGTAAATGCGGTTTTGATTGGCGAGGCGTTTATGGCGGCAGGGGATATCGGGGCAAAGATTAGGCAGGTTATGGGATACTAGT
>JBBIPY010000028.1:0-14635 GCA_037442605.1 Candidatus Omnitrophota bacterium | reverse complement strand
GAATTTACCCCCACACCAATTGCAATAGAACGTCGTTATTACGCAATTGGTGTGGGGGTAAATTCGCCCGCCTTCTTGCATTCTGCAAGAATGCAGGGGGGCTCATTAAAAAGGACTTGACGTGATAATAAAATTATTATAGCATTATAAATAAGAAAATCTCGATGGAAAAAACCAAGATACGTAAAATTATGCTGGAGAGATTAAAACGACAGACAGAAGAAGAAAAAGAAAGAAGAGGTGAGATAATCAGAGATATTCTTTTTGGCCTGGAAGAGTTTAAAAGGGCCAGGACATTATTGTCCTATGTAAGTTTAGGCTATGAAGTAGATACAAGAAATATAATCAAGGAATCACTCAGGATGGGTAAAGTGGTGGCGGTGCCAGTTACTATGAAGAAAGATAAGGAAATTCTTCCTTCCAGGGTTGTCAACTTTGAGGAAGAATTGACTCCCTCAAATTTTGGGATATTGGAACCGAGAAAGGAATATCTTCGCTTGATACCCCGAGAGGATTTGGATGTGATAATCGTTCCGGGATTGGCCTTTGATAAAAATGGGGCACGGATTGGACACGGAGGAGGTTATTACGACCGGCTATTGAAAACGCTTTCGCCCCATACAAAGACCATCGGTTTGGCTTTCAACTTCCAAATCTTAGAGCGCCTGCCTGTTAGTTCCCACGATATACCCGTCTCAAGAGTGCTTTCAAATGAAGCCACAACTTAGCGAACGATAGTGAAGCTAAGTTGTTGGCTGAATTTGACCCTTGACAATTTGACTCAGAAATTCATATGCAAATTGTCAAGGGTTCAATTCGCACAAACAAAGTAGCTATTCAAAGAAGATTGATTTATGTCGCACTTCGTGCTCCATAAATCAAGTGCTCATTGAAAAAGGGGGTGAAATTCTTCTATGAATATTCTTGCACAGATAGACTTGCTTGATGTGCTGGTGATTATTTTATTTTTGGGATTATCTTTCTATATTGGTTATTATACCCGCAGGTTGCTTGCCGAGAAGAAAATAAAGAAAGCAGAGGAATTGGCTAAGGGGATTCTCGAGGAGGCAAAGAAACAGGCCGAGGCGAGGAAAAGGGAGATCGAATTAGAATCCAAGGACCTTTTGCATAAGATGCGTCAGGATTTTGAGCGGGAGACCCGCGACCGACGCCATGAACTCCAGGCCTTAGAGAAGAGGATGCTTCAGAGAGAGGAAAATCTGGATAAAAAGGTGGATCTTTTAGACCGCAAGGAAAAGGAACTCAATCAGAGAGAACAGGTATCTTTTCAGAAAGAGGGGAGGCTGAAAGAGAGAGAGCATGAACTTGAGCGTTTGATTGCTGAAGAGAAAGAGCAGTTGCAAAAGGTTTCCGGTTTGACGCCGGAAGCCGCAAAGAATCTATTGCTTCAACGTATGGAACAGGAGGTAAGGAAAGAGGCGTCCTTGATGATTAAAAAGATTGAAGACGAGGCGCGGGAAGAGGCAGAGAAGAAGGCAAAAGAGATAATCGGCATGGCAATACAGCGTTGTGCCGCAGAACACACCGTGGAGACAACGGTTTCGGTAGTAAGCCTGCCTACCGATGAGATGAAGGGAAGGATTATCGGGCGGGAAGGGAGAAATATCCGGGCGTTTGAAATGGCTACGGGCGTAGATGTAATCATTGACGATACACCCGAGGCAGTGACCCTTTCGGGATTTGACCCCGTGAAACGCGAGGTTGCCCGCATTGCCTTAGGTCGGCTTATTGAAGATGGACGGATTCATCCAGCGAGAATCGAAGAATTGGTACAAAAGGTAAAGAAGGAAATGGAGGAGGCGGTTCAGGAAGAAGGCAAGAATGTGGCTATGGATTTAGGTATACACGGGCTGCATCCCGAATTAATCAAGCTCATCGGCCGCTTAAAATACCGCTCAAGCTATGGACAGAATGTCCTTCAGCATTCAAAAGAGGTGGCTTACCTGATGGGGGTGATGGCTTCGCAGTTAAAATTGGATTTTCAGGTTGCTCGACGCGTAGGCCTTTTGCACGATATCGGCAAGGCAGTGGACCACGAGGTAGAAGGGACGCATCCCCAGATCGGCATGGAGCTTGCCCGCAAATATGGTGAGAACGAGGCAGTTATTCAGGCAATTGCCACTCACCACGAAGACATA
Organism: Candidatus Omnitrophota bacterium; assembly: GCA_037442605.1. Taxonomy (GTDB): domain Bacteria; phylum Omnitrophota; class Gorgyraeia; order DTHP01; family DTHP01; genus JBBIPY01. The sequence continues at coordinate 12,476 of JBBIPY010000028.1, read as the reverse complement.
GAACAGCGTAGCATCTATGCGGTCTTAGCCCAGGCAGCCGATGCCGTAAGCAGTTCTCGTCCGGGAGCGAGGCGAGAGACCCTGGAATCGTATATCAAACGTCTGGAAAAATTGGAGGCGGTAGCGGATTCCTTTCCCGGCGTAGAGAAGGCATTTGCTATACAGGCAGGGAGGGAGATTCGTGTAATGGTTTTTCCTGACAAGGTAACGGATGCCGAAACCATTGCCCTGGCACGCGAAATGAAAAAAAAGATTGAGGAGGGCTTAGAGTATCCCGGGCAGATAAAGATAACCATCATCCGGGAAACCAGGGCGGTTGAATATGCTAAATAATTGCGTTATACGGTTACTTGGGTTATAGGGTTTTAGGGTTAAACGCAAGTAACTCAATAACGCAAGTAACCCCATAACGAACAGTAAAATGAAAGTATTATTTATAGGAGATGTAGTCGGTCGGCCGGGTAGAGAGGCAATTAGATTATTGCTTCCGGGGATTAAAGAAGAAGAGAATATCGAGTTTAGCGTCGCTAATGTTGAGAATGCTGCCGGGGGTTCGGGGGTAACACCGGAGATTATAAAAGAGCTTCTCAGTTTCGGATTGGATTGTCTTACTTCAGGCGACCATATCTGGAAGAAGAAAGATGTGTATAAAATTATTGGGAGTGAGCCGCGGCTCTTGAAGCCCGCAAATTATCCGGAGATTACTCCGGGTAACGGAAGCGGTGTCTTTCAGACCAAGGCAGGGATTAAAGTGGGAGTGCTTAATCTCACGGGCAGGGTATTTATGGAGAGTCTGGACTGTCCCTTTAGGGCCGCTTCTCGCGAGGTTGAGAAATTGCTTAGGCAGACCCCCAACATAATTGTGGATATGCATGCGGAGGCAACTTCAGAGAAAGAGGCAATGGGATGGTATCTGGACGGCAGTGTCTCGGCGGTAATTGGGACGCATACCCATGTTCCCACCGCGGATGAAAAACTCCTGCCTAAAGGGACGGCCTATATTTCTGACGTGGGAATGGTAGGCCCGAGATATTCTATCCTGGGCAGGAAGCCAGCGCAGATCTTAGAGAGGTTCCTTACCCAGATGCCCATGCGTTTTGAAATTGCCGAGGGAGAAATAGAACTGCAGGCAGCGGTGGTTGATATAGACGAAAATACCGGCAAAGCAAATTCAATAAAGAGGATAACCAGAAGTTTACAGTGAACAGTGTACAGTTCACAGTAAAAATATAGTTGGTTAATAGTTCTTTCTCTTTTAAGGCTACCAAGGTATACAAGGCAAACAGGGCTATAAAGTGAATATGGCAAAAAGGCTAAGAGGATGGAAGGGCTATAGTGGGTACCCCCTAGTGCTTTGTTAACAAAATAAAGGTTACATCTCAAAGAAGACGTTGCGTTTACCGTTTACCCGCTCCTCACTTCCGCTCGTCGCTGTTTACCGTTTACCGAAAACGGTTAGCGGTAAACGGTTCACGGTAAACGTAACGTTATTTAGTTGACAAGGCACTAGATAGCCATATTGCCCTAATAGCCCCTTTCACTTGTTGCCTTTATGGCCTTGAATGCCCTGAATGCCTTTAATGCCTTGAAATAAATCCGTTAACTGTAAACTTTTTAGCTAAGGTCATATAAGATGGATGGTGAGCGGCATATCTATACCGTTTCCGAACTGACCCGCCACATACGTATAATTTTAGAAGACAGTTTTCCCGTTATCTGGGTAGAAGGGGAGATTTCCAATCTGCGCAAGCCATCTTCAGGGCACATATACTTTACCCTCAAAGACGAGAATAGTTCAATTAATGCCGTGATTTTCCGTAATATCTACCAGACTCTAAAGTTTGACCTGGAAGATGGACAGAAGGTAATCTGCGGTGGCAAGATTACGGTTTATGAGAGACAAGGGCAATATCAGTTGCAGGTAGAAAGAACTGAACCCATAGGTTTAGGAACCCTTCAGTTGCGCCTGGAACAACTAAAAGAGAAATTAGCCAAGGAAGGGTTGTTTGATTCCGGACACAAAAAGGCACTCCCTCTTTTGCCTCGTCATATCGGCATTGTGACCTCGCCTACAGGGGCAGCCGTAAGAGACATCCTAAAGATAATAAGGCGCAGATTCTATAATATTGAGATTACCATCAATCCGGTGCGCGTGCAGGGAGAGGGCGCGGCCGAAGAGATTACCCGGGCAATCGAAGAGTTTAATCGCTTAGGAGATGTAGATGTCTTGATTGTAGGCCGGGGAGGCGGCTCCTTAGAGGATTTATGGGCCTTTAACGAAGAGATAGTTGCCCGGGGGATATACAACTCCAGGATTCCCGTCATCTCGGCAGTGGGTCATGAGGTTGACTGGACCATTGCTGACTTGGTTGCCGATGTGCGTGCGCCTACGCCTTCTGCCGCGGCAGAGATGGTAGTTGCAGAAAAGGAGGCACTACAGGAGACCGTGGTCCTGAATAAAAATCGGATTTATCAGGCAATAAGACATAAATTAGCGTCGTGGCAGATGGAACTGGATAATTTGGTAAACCGCTATACCGTATATAGCCCTCAACAGCTGGTCCTGCGGTACAAACAGGGCATCGGGGAATTTTCACGCAGAATCCTTTCCTGTATAGGTCATCTCATACAGCTCAGGCAGGAAAGATTGCGCAGCAGCGCGAGTAAATTAGAGGCATTGAACCCCTTGGCCATTCTGAAGCGCGGTTATAGCCTGACCTTCAAATTGCCGGAAAGAATTTTGCTTCGGGATGCGAAAGACCTTAAGAAGAACGATTTGGTAGAAACAAAATTAGCGGGCGGAAAATTTCTAAGCAGAGTGGAAGAAATTAAATGCGGAGGGTATTGAATATGGCGGAGATGAAATTCGAGGAGGCGTTGAAAAAACTGGAAAAGATAATTGATGTTTTGGAAAAAGAAGGCCTCTCGCTGGAGGATGCATTGGATAGATATGAAGAGGCAGTCAAATTAGCCGGTTTCTGTGCCAAGAAATTGGAGCAGGCAGAAAGAAAGATAAATATTCTGTCTCGCACAGAGAATGGCAAATTGGAACGCCGGCCGTTTGAAGAAAAGGAAGTAGACGAAGCATAACATCTTAAGTTTACCCCGAACCTAAGTTTACATATTAGTCCGTGACTCAGATGTAAACTTAGTAAACGAGAAATGGCGTTTTTAGAAAAAATTAATTCATCCTGCGATATCAAAAAGTTATCTCTTGAGGAATTAAATCTTCTGGCGCAGGAGATAAGGGCGAGGATTATTGCGGTTGTTTCTAAAACTGGGGGGCATCTCTCTTCCAGTCTGGGTGCGGTGGAATTGATTTTAGCCCTGCATTATCTGTTAGATACTCCGCAGGATAAAATCGTCTGGGATGTCGGCCATCAGGCATATGCCCATAAACTGATTACTGGCCGTTTTCCTTATTTTCATACCCTGCGGCAGTTTAAGGGATTGAGCGGATTCCCCCACAAGGATGAAAGTCCTTACGACATTTTTACTGTAGGGCATGGTTCAACCGCCATCTCTCAGGCCCTCGGGCTTGCCTGTGCAAGGGACCTGATAGAAACAAGGGAAAATATTGTGGCGGTGGTGGGCGATGGTTCGCTCCAGGGAGGAATGGCTTTTGAGGCCTTAAATCAGGCAGGACATCTGGGAAAGGATATTGTGGTAATTCTGAATGATAATGAATGGTTTATCTCGCCGGGCGTGGGGGCGGTAAGTAAATATCTTAACCGGATACTAACCAATCCCATATATAATCGCGTGCACAAGGATGTGGAGAATTTGATGAAGCGGATTCCCCGCTTTGGTTTCCGGGCATACCGGGCAGCAAAAAAACTGGAGGAGGGGCTTAAGAATGTGCTCGTTCCGGGGATTATATTCGAAGAATTGGGTTTTCGTTATTTCGGGCCGATGGATGGACATAATTTAGATATGCTTATTTCTACCCTGAAGAATATCTTAGAGATGGGAGGTCCGCGTTTTGTCCATATAGTAACAAAAAAAGGCAAGGGTTACAGATTTGCTGAAGAAGACCCCGCGCGTTTTCATAGTGCTGTCCCTTTTGATATCCAGAGCGGCAAGGCATCTTTTCGAGAGGACACGGCAATAACCAAGACATTTACCGAGGGTTTTGGCGAGACGATTGTTCGCTTGGCGAAAGACAATCCTAAAATTGTTGCCATAACCGCGGCTATGCCCGCTGGAACAGGTTTGTTGAATTTTGCTCGGGAGTTTCCCGACCGCTTCTTTGATGTGGGAATGGCGGAACAGCATGCCGTGACCTTTGCGGGCGGACTGGCTAAAGGAGGTTTTATTCCTATAGTGGCAATTTACTCTACATTTCTGCAGCGGGCGTACGACCAGATTGTCCACGATGTCTGCCTGCAGAATCTCCACGTGATTTTCTGTTTAGACCGCGCCGGTCTGGCAGGCGAAGATGGCCCCACGCACCACGGCGCATTTGACCTTTCTTATCTATCGCACATTCCCAATATGGCGATAATGGCGCCCAGGGATATTGAGGAATTAGAAAGGATGCTGGAATTTGCGGTTAGTTTTGATGGCCCGCTGGCTATAAGATACCCCAAGGCTGGATTAGCGATTAGCGATTACCCTTCGCCTTCCCTCAAGGCAGGCCAATTACCGACTACCAAAATAGAATTAGGTAAGACGGAGGTATTAAGAGAGGGCAGGGATTTAGTTATCCTGGCAATTGGCAGTATGGTCTATCCGGCAATAGAGGCAGCGGATTTGCTCTTGAAGGAAGGCGTGGATTCCTGTGTTGTGAATATGCGATTTGTCAAGCCCCTTGATGAAGGACTATTAAGAGAGCTCCTGCGGCGTTTCGGAAGGTTTGTTACCCTGGAAGAAAATGTCTCAGGTGGAGGATTCGGCGCGCAGGTTTTAGAATTCTTAGAGAAAGAAGGTTTGAAAAATATCGAGGTATTCTGTTTAGGGCTGCCCGATAAATTTATTGAGCCGGGTAAACGAGAGGTCCTCTTAGCCCATTACGGCTTGTCTGCGCCGAAGATTAAACAAAGAATTTCAGAGTGGCTGAAGAGCGGTTCTTCTGGCGCGTTGAATGGTTTTCCGCACTGTAATTTAAAATCCAATGCCCTCAATCAAGATTAATAAAAACAGATGTAAGGGGTGTTTACTCTGCCTGGTTAATTGTCCCAAGGGACTGCTTGTCAAAGATAAAGACATAAATGTCCGGGGAGTAGAGGCGGTTGTATTTAAGGATTCGGGAGAATGCAGCGGGTGCGCTTTCTGTGCTCTCGTCTGCCCGGAGGTGTGCATTGAGGTGTATAAATAATCGTTTACCGTTTACCCGCTCCTCGCTTTGCTCGTCGCTGTTTACCGTTTACCGTTACGGTAAACGGTACACGGTTAACGGTAAACGTAACGAAGCTATTTATGGATAAGATTTTGATGTGCGGAAACGAGGCAATTGGAGAGGGGGCAATCCAGGCCGGTTGCCAGTTTTATGCCGGCTATCCCATTACTCCCCAGAATGAATTAACCGCCTATATGGCAAAGCGTATGACTGAAGAGGGCCGGGTATTTATCCAGTCAGAAAGCGAGATTGCTGCCATTAATATGGTCTTTGGTGCCTCGGCAGCCGGGGCAAGGGCGATGACCTCGTCTTCCAGTCCGGGGATAAGTTTAAAACAGGAGGGGATTTCCTATTTAGCCGGATGCGAGATTCCCGCGGTGATAGTTAATATTATGCGCGGGGGACCGGGACTGGGGAACATTGCCCCTGCCCAGGGAGACTATTTTCAGGCGGCCAAGGGTGGCGGGCACGGGGATTATCGTTCGGTTGTCCTGGCGCCTGCCTCGGTGGAAGAGGCGTTTAAATTGACAGCATTGGCATTTGATTTAGCAGACCTGTATCGCAATCCGGTAATTGTTTTAGGTGATGGGCTTTTAGGGCAGATGATGGAACCGGTTGTGGCAAATAGCAAATGGCAAATAGCAAATAGCAAATGGCAAATGGCAAATAGCAACCATAAGCCATTAGCCATTAGCAATAAGCAAAAAGAGTGGGCGTTGACAGGATGTAAAGGAAGAAGGCCTAATGTAATTCGTTCTCTTTTCTTGGGAGAAGGGGAACTAGAAGAACACAATATAAGACTTCAGGAAAAATTTCAACGCATCAAAGAAAATGAGGTTCGTTTTGAGTCGGTGTGTTTAGAAGATGCGGAGTTTGTCTTAGTCGCTTATGGAACAGTAAGCAGGATATGTAAAGCGGTAGTGGGTGATCTGCGCCATTCAGGCAATAGAATAGGGCTGATTCGCCCGATTAGCCTCTGGCCATTTCCCGAAAAGATAATCAGAGGAACTGCGCAGAGGAGCAAAGGTATTCTGGTAGTAGAGTTGAGCGCTGGACAGATGTTGGAAGATGTAAAATTAGCCGCGGAAGGCAGATGTCCGGTAGAGTTTTATGGACGTATGGGAGGAGGAATTCCTACGGAAGAAGAGATTAAAAAAATTGTTACATTGTTGAGCGGTTAAATTGTCAAAACTTAAAGCAACTTACCTCGTTGGAAGTATTACTTCCAACGGGGTTCAACAATGGAGCATTTAGCAGTTTAGCAATGAAAAAAATATTTTCACGACCTGAAAGCATGCGGGATATCCCGACGCATTATTGTTCGGGCTGCGGACACGGGATTGTGCATCGTTTGATCTGTGAAGCGGTGGATGAACTTGATGTGAGAGAAAGAACCATTGCGGTTGCTCCGGTTGGCTGTGCTGTGCTTGCCTATGAGTACTGGGATTTTGATGTTACTGAGGCCGCTCATGGACGCACCCCGGCTGTGGCTACGGGGATAAAACGCATCCTCCCCGATAGAGTTGTTTTCTGCTATCAGGGCGATGGCGATTTAGCCGCGATTGGCACTGCCGAAATTGTCCATGCGGCGAACCGCGGAGAAAACCTGAGCGTAGTTTTTGTCAATAATGCGGTCTATGGGATGACCGGAGGACAGATGGCTCCCACGACGCTTTTGGGACAGAAGACAGACACCACGCCTCAAGGAAGAGAGACAACCCGGGACGGTTTTCCCCTGAAGGTATCCGAGCTCCTGGCAGTCCTGCCGGGAGCCAGATATATCGAACGCGTAGCGGTAGATACGCCGAAGAATATTCTTAAGGCAAGAAGTGCGATTAAGAAGATATTTATGAATCAGATAGAAAATAAGGGTTTTTCTTTAGTGGAAATACTTTCCCCCTGCCCTACTTACTGGCATATGTCTCCGGCTGAGGCAGTAAAGTGGATAGGAACTGAGATGACGAGGTATTATCCGTTAGGGGTGATTAAAGAAAATCCACAGTCAATAGTCGATAGTCCATAGTTTATTATTATGGACTGTGGTCTGTGGACTGCGGACTAACTTAAGATGAAAGAAGAGATTATCTGCGCGGGGTTCGGTGGCCAGGGAATAATGTTTCTGGGAAGACTCCTTGCCTCTGTGGCGATGAAGGAAGGGAAATTTGTTACCTGGATGCCTTCTTACGGCGCAGAGGTGCGAGGAGGAACCGCGCACTCTATGGTGGTTATTTCCGATAAAGAGGTTGCTTCTCCGGTAGTGACCTCTCCCGCTACGGCCATAGTGATGAATCAGCCTTCGCTGGATAAATTCTTACCCAAGACCAAGCCGAAGGGATTGATTATTATAAATACATCGTTAGCCAGAATGGACAATAGTAAGGCTGATTTGGACATTTTAAAAATTCCTGCTACTGAGATGGCTGCTCAATTAGGTAACGTTAAGGTTGCTAATATGGTTGTCTTGGGTGCTTATTTGGCCAAGAAGAAGATTTTCCCTTTAGAAGGGGCAATCCATGCCTTGAGAGAAACGATGACAACACAGCTTCAAAAATTGAATGAAGAAGCTGTTAAGGCAGGATTTGATTTCATGGTAAACGCTACAGGCTACACGGTGCACGGTAAACGGTAAACGTAACGCTCTAAAACAGATAATGGTAAAGGTTCGCTTTGCTCCCAGTCCTACGGGTAATTTACACATCGGCGGAGCCAGAACCTGCCTTTTTAACTGGCTCTTTGCCCGGCATCATGGCGGCAGGTTTATTTTACGCATTGAGGACTCGGATAAAAATCGTTCTAAAGAAGAGTTTCTGATAGAGATTCTGGATAGTCTGAAATGGTTAGGCCTTGATTGGGATGAAGGTCCTTATTTCCAATCGGAAAGAGTAAAGTTTTATTTAGAATATGCACAAAAATTATTGAGTCAGGGACTGGCATATGAAGAGGAAGGAGCGGTTATCTATCGCGTCTTACCCGATAGTATTACCATTGAGGATTTAGTCCACGGCAAGATAGTCTTCGATACGCAGGAAATAAAAGACCAGGTCTTAATTAAAAAAGACGGCCTGCCCACCTACAATTTTGCCTGCGTGATTGATGATGCCGAAATGAAGATAACCCATGTTATTCGTGGCGACGACCATATCTCCAATACCCCCAAACAGGGTCTCTTATATAAGGCGTTGGGTTTTGCCATCCCTCAATTTGCGCATATCCCTTTAATTCTGGGAGAGGACCGTTCGCGCCTTTCCAAACGCACGGGTGCAACCGCCATTTCTGAATATCGCAAATTGGGCTACCTTTCCGAGGCCCTGGTAAATTATTTAGCACTTTTAGGCTGGTCACCCGGAGGAAACCGGGAAGTCATTTCTAAAAAAGAGATGATTGAGATTTTTTCTTTAGAAAAAGTCAACAAAACTGCTGCCGCCTTCAGCGACGAGAAACTTGACTGGATAAATAGCCAGTACATCCGGATGATGGATGTAAATAAACTTCTGCCTTTACTTAAAGAAAAATTAGTTGAAAGAGGATGGCTTAAGGAAGATTTTAACGAAGCTTGGTTTAAGGAACTCGTCCAGTTATTATGTAAACGCATAAAAACCCTTGATGACTTCGCAGAACAGACAAGATTTATTTTTGAGGAAAAAATTGATTATGAGCCAGGGGCAGCGGATGAATTCTTGAAGAATAGACCGTATCTGCTTGAGGGATTCAGCAAATTAATTGCCGGGCTTAAGACCCTCTCTCCTTTTGAAGCGAAAGACGTTGAGTTGCTTCTGCGGCGCATTGCTGAAGAGATAAATGTAACTGCCAAGGATTTTATCTTACCCGTGCGCGTTGCCGTAACCGGTAGAAGCGTTTCACCGCCTTTATTTGAATCGATTTATTTATTAGGCAAAGAAAAAACAATCAGGCGCTTAGAATCTACCTTAGATAATTTTATCCAACGCAATAACGCAAAAACGTAAATTACCCCATTCAACCTACGCGGTTGACACATTTGACTATGCTCAGTGTCAATCCTGCGCGAAGTCGAAGGGTTGATATAAGGTGTTTCCGGGGATATGAGTGATAAAAATACCCGCCTCTCCCGATCTCCCCAGGTTTTAATCGTTGAGGCCTCTGCCGGTTCGGGCAAGACCTATTGCCTGGCGAAAAGATACGTTTCGCTCCTGATTAATCCTTACCTTAAACCCGAGGAAATTCCCCTCAATACCATTCTTGCCATTACCTTCACCAATAAAGCCGCCTTTGAAATGAAAGAAAGAATTCTGGACTTTCTGAAAAGAATTGCTTTAGATAAATTTGAGAATAGTCAGGAAAAAGAAGATGTCCTATCTTCTTTAGGCGTAAGTGAGGAATTGGCACGTAAAAAGGCCTATATAATAATGAATCACTTGATAAGAAATTACAATTTTTTTCAAGTCCAGACCATCGATAGTTTTATTAATGCCATTCTCTACGGCTGTGCATTCAGATTGGAATTGTCCGCAAGTTTTAAGACAGAGAAATATTACCGAGATTACCTTGCCTATAGCCTGGATAGACTTATAGACAGGGCAGGCTATGATAAGGAGGTTTTAAGGCTCTTTCACGGTTTTCTCAGGCAATATCTTTTCATAGAGAACAGGACGGGATGGTTTCCTAAAGAGAATATCCTCGCGCTCATTACCGCCCTCTTTTCAGAAGGCAATAAATACTCCGGAACCTTTATCCGCAATAATATAGAAATTAAAGATTTAATCTGCCAGAGAAAAGAGATATTAAAACAGATGCAACAGATTCGGGATAAACTTCCCGCCGGAACGCATAAAGGTTTCGTGAATAGACTGGAGAATTTTCTTGAAGAGAACAGAGAAAGCCTGGAACTCGATAAGATTCCCGCATTTTTCGAAAGGGATGTCTTCCCTGTTACTAAAGGAAATTATGCTCCCCCCGAGGTTGCGCGTCTCTGGAATAGGATAAGGGAAAATATCAGGGAACTCTGCGAGATAGAGTCAACGGCGATATTTAACTATTACGTTGATATTCTTGATAAAGTGTCCGGAGAGTTGAAGAATTTATCGCGGCGAGAAGACGTGCTTTTCCTGGAGGCATTAAACAGAGAAACGCGCCGTCTTTTTGATGAAAAATCTCTGGGCCTGCCGGAACTCTATTATCGGCTCGCTGCACGTTTCAGGCATTTTTTGATTGATGAGTTCCAGGATACAAGCAAACTCCAGTGGGAAAATCTCTTTGCCATGGTAGAGGATGCGCTTTCTAACGCCGGCTCGCTTTTCTACGTCGGAGACAAGAAACAGGCGATTTATCGCTTCCGGGGCGGCGAGGTTTCTTTATTTGATGAGGTTAAAAATTATTTTCGCACCTGCAATTTCCATTCAGAGTCGCTCAAGAAAAACTACCGCAGTCAGAAAGCGGTTGTCGAGTTTAACAATTCAGTTTTTTCTGAAGAGAATCTCAAGAGATTTCTGGAGGCAAGAGAGACACGCCATAAGAACGGCATAAAGTTTAGCAGTCAGGATACAGATAGGATAATAGATGCGTTCCGCCATTCAAAACAGGATTATAAAGGAGAAAAGAACGGTGGTTATGTAAAAGTAGAATTCCTGGATTGCAGAGATAGACAGGAACGCGACGATATTTTGAGAGAAAGGATGCTCCTTCTTATCAAGAATTTACGGAACAGATTTTTCCTGAAGGAGATTGCTTTGCTGGCGCGTAAAAATAGCGAGGTAGAACTGTTCACCTCCTGGCTTTTAGAGGAAAATATCCCCGTAGAATCAGAAAAGACCCTGAATATCAGAGAGAATCCCTACGTCAAGGAATTGGTTTCCTTCCTGAGGTTCCTAAGTTCCCCGATAGATAATCTGTCGTTTGCTTCCTTTATACTGGGCGATATTTTCTCCGGAGTCTCGGGGATAAATAGCGAAGAATTGCAGGAGTTTATTTTTAAGATAAACAATTCCGGCAAGGAGACGGCTTATTTATACCGTGAGTTCCGCAAGAAATATCCGCTGGCGTGGGAGGAGTTAATAGAAGAGTTTTTTAAGAACGTGGGGTTCATCCCTTTATATGAACTGGTTATAGCGATATTAAGCAAGTTTAATGTCTTCGGTAATTTCCCCGATTACCAGGGATTCTTCATGAAATTTCTGGAACTGCTTAGGGCGCAGGAAGAGAAATATTCGGGCATTTCGGCATTCCTGGAGTTCTTTGAGAAGGCTGCCGAGGAGGAACTGTATGTAAATGTCACCCAAAGCGATGCCATAAAGATACTGACCATTCACAAATCCAAAGGGCTGGGATTTCCGGTCGTGGCGATACCTTGCTTAGAGATGGAGGTTAAGACCGATAAACAGTTAGTGGTTCCTGATAACGGAGAACTCCGGCTCATCTATATTAAACGAAGATATGCGGATTACTCTCCGCGTCTGGCAGGGCTGTTAAAAGAGCAATATAAAAGGTCTTTCGTTGACGAATTGAATAGCATCTATGTTGCCTTTACCCGGGCAGAAGATGAACTCTATATTTTTGTTTCACCTAAAGCGGAAAGGGGAATAAACCTGGCAAGCCTGCTTCTGCCGGAAAATAATCTTGAACGCGGCAGGCCAAGCGGAAACAAGAAAGAAAATACGGAAAAGGTTTATGCCATCGAACTTCCTTCCTCAAAATATAAGGATTGGATACATATCTTGAAAGATGAGTTTGTAGAAGAGGCTATTTTAGAATCGAGAGAGAGAATTAAGAGAGGAGAGCTCTTACATGCTATCCTTTCTTTTATCGGCAACCTCTATGGCAGGGATAAAAATTTAATATTAAGGGAGGCGATAGAAAAGGCCCGTGCTAAATTTCCTTATATCGAAGATTTCGGAGAATTCGAGATGGCTTTAGGCAAGTTATTAGGAGATAAAAAATTCCAGCCCTATTTTGAAATAGAAGACGGCCAGGTATTTCTGGAGAAGGAGGTTGTAAATTCTTGCGGTAATACCAAGAGGATAGACCGGCTCGTCGTCAAACAGGATGAGGTATGGGTGCTGGATTATAAAAGCACCAAGGAAAATAGAAGCGAATACCAGGCCCAGGTTCTTGAATATATGAAGATAATGCAGGATATCTATCCTAAGTCGAAGGTAAGCGGTGT
>JBBIPY010000027.1:0-14702 GCA_037442605.1 Candidatus Omnitrophota bacterium | reverse complement strand
ATAGAAAATAACATAAAAATAACGGAATTGCAACACAAATATTTTATCCTTTGCAAGCAAACCTGTTTATGTGTATAATACTGTCGTCGTCCGTATTCCCGCTAAGTTACGTATTTTTTCGCGCAGGGGGAGATAAAATGAATAAAAAAATTATCATCCCGGTTTTTGCAATCATCCTGTTTTGCCTTTTATACCTGTCGGCAACAATTGCGATTAACCGGATTATCCTGCCCGAAAGGATTAAACCGTCAGTCATTGAGACAGCGCAGAAACTGACGGGCAGGAAAGTCGATATGGGTCTGATGCGGATGTCTTTTCTGAAAGGGGTAAATATATATGATTTTATAATCCACGACGTCATAGACAGCCAGGACCTCGAATTCAAGAATATCAACTTGAGATTTAGATACATACCGCTTATCTTCCGGCGTAAACTCGTCTACAGCGTATCCACCTCGCCTGCAAAACAATTTATGTGCAGGATATCGGCAAAGGGAGTTTTTGATACTGCCGATAAGGCCCTGACGACAAGGCTGTATATATACAAACTGCCGCTTGCCATAATAAACGAATATATAAAAGAAAAACCTGTTGAAATCGGAAAGGGCTATGCGGATATAGCGGCGGATGTTGAATTTGATGTCTCGAAAACTACAAACATATCGGCGCGGATATCGCTTGAAGAACTGCGTCTGCGGGCGCAGAGAGTCGCTATCTCCGGAAATTCGCTGCTGGAAGTAATCTTTACCCGGGACAACAAAACAGAATACATCAACTACAGCGGCAGCCTGACCCCCCGCGAGTTAAAAATAACCCCTCCCCTTGAACGGGGGGAAATTACCGTCTCCGGCGGAAAGATTTCTTTTGACCGCCGGAAAATTGAACTGACGCAACTGGGAATAAGCAATCTCGGTCAAAACTATGTATTATCCGGGACCATCAATAATCTGCACCAGCCAAAGGCAATTCTCTCAATCCAGGGTTCTAATCTGGATGTAAATGCGGATGTTTCTTATTCGCAGGACGAGTTAAATATAAAGAAGGTGGAATTAAAAACTGCCTCGTCGAATATAGAACTGCAGGGCAATGTAGCCCGTCTCGCCGAACCTTTCTTAAATATCTATCTGTCCGGCCATCTAAACATCCGGGATTTAAAATATCTTCCTTTTAAATTCGTCTCGAAGATCAATGAATCCGGCGTTGACTGCCTTTTGAATACCGAATTGCACTTAAGCGGAAAAATGAGATACTGGCAGGATATGAACTGCACCCTGAAGGTAAAGTCAGGGCGCATCGGGTTTAGGGACTATTATATTACCGATGTGGACGTTATAGCCAGAACCGCAGAAAAGAAATTGAAACTCAGCGCAGGAGCGGATGCCTATAACGGCAGACTTGAAATAAATCTGGAAAGGCTGGTTTTGGCAAAACCTTTTTCTTTTGTCAGCCGTCTAACTCTGGAAGAAATTAATTTAAAGAAGATGAATGAGTCTTCGTTAAAATCGCCGCACGATATTGCGGGATATCTGGCCGGCGATGTCGGCCTTTCGGGAAATCTCAGGACAATAAAAGACGTAAAGGGTGAGGGATGGATAGAGGTTACCCAGGGAAGGCTCTGGGAACTACCGTTGTTTAAGGGGCTGCTGGGGATGATTGAAATAGCCGGAGCAGAAAAAAACGTCTTCCGAGAAGCGCACTGCACTTTTACCGTTAAGGATGGCGCGGTGAATACCTCTGACCTGGAACTCATCAGCCAACGCTTGACCATTCTTGCCAAAGGGAACATTTTCTTTGACGGGCGATTGGATATGCGGCTGAAGATGCAATTTCCCGAGGTTCAGGAAGAGGCAAAAGGACTGGATAAACTCCAGGATATATTGCTTAAGGGAACAGGCAGTCTTGTAAAAGAGGTCCGGGTAACCGGGTCGCTAAAGAAGCCGGAATACAAGGCAATACCTGCATCTATAGAGAGTATTTTTGAAAATATTCTGCGATAGTTTTTTTCACTTTCCTCAAGGCGCGACTGCGATGGCTGATTCTGTTTTTAATCCTTTCGCCTAATTCCGCAAAGGTCCCGGTATAACCCCGGGGAATAAAAAGCGGGTCGTAGCCGAAACCGTAATCTCCACGGATGCCATCGGCAATCCTTCCCGAACAGGCTCCTTTCACTACCTTGATTATTCCATTTTTATCCGCCATGGCGATACAGCAGATAAACTCTGCCCTGCGTTTATGCGGGGGCATATCCTTTAACAGACGCAGGAGTTTCTCGTTATTGTCTCCGTATGTAACCTTATTGCCGGCAAAACGCGCCGAGCGCACGCCCGGCTTTCCTCCCAGGTAATGAACCTCAAGACCCGAATCGTCAGCCAGGCTCAATTTCCCGGTTTTGCGGGCGCAGGTCAGGGCCTTGGTGATGGCGTTTTCTTCAAAGGTAGAACCGCGCTCTTTTATTTCTGGTATATTGGGGAAATCAGATAAACTCAAGACCTTCACGGATAAGCCAGAAAGAAGTTTCTCTATCTCTTTCTTCTTATCTGGATTACGGGTAGCAATTACCAATTCTTGTTTCATTTCAAAAAAGGGGTCAGGCTCTTTTCTTAAAAAGGGGTCAGACCCCTTTTTCATTTTTTCAAACAAAAGGGGTCTGACCCCTTTTTGATTAGCTGAAGTCTATTTTCAGAATTTCTTTCTGAATCTCGATTAACTCAGCAATTCCTTTTTTAGCCAGATTAAGCAAATCCTTCATCTGGGCAGTGGTAAAGGGCTCCTTTTCCGCAGTTCCCTGAATCTCGATAAATTTCCCCGCTCCCGTCATAACCACATTCATATCCACTTCCGCTCTGGAATCCTCCGCATAACTCAAATCCAAGATGAGACTGCCTTCCACCACTCCTACACTGGTCGCCGCCACAAAATCGAGTAAAGGCAACTTGTTTATCAGTCCGTCCCTGCGCATCTTCAACAGACAGTCTACCAGGGCAATAAATCCGCCGGTAATCGAGGCGGTGCGCGTCCCTCCGTCGGCCTGAATGACGTCGCAGTCAATCCAGATTGAGCGCTCTCCTGTCTGTTTTAAATCTACTACTGCGCGCAAGCAACGCCCAATAAGACGCTGAATCTCCTGGGTCCTGCCGCTGGGTCCGGAGCGCGAATTCTCTCTCTGCGTGCGCGTGGCGCAGGAACGCGGAAGCATGCCGTATTCGGCGGTAATCCAGCCCGAACCCGTCCCTTTTAAAAAAGGCGGAACCTTATCCTCCAGAGAGGCGGTGCAGATTACTTTCGTATCTCCCAGTTCTATCAGGCAGGAACCCTCGGCAGGCTTGACATAGTTACGGGTGATCTTTACTTTTCTGAGTTTATCGTTCCCTCTCTGATTCTCTCTAAGCATAAAGATTCCTTCCTTTCATATCCACTCCCACAATCAAAGGGAAATCCTTTACTGCTAATCTATAAATTGCCTCCGGTCCCAATTCCGGATAGGCGATAAGATTTGATTTCTTCACGCATCTTGATAAATACGCCCCTGCGCCTGCCGGGGCAAGAAAATAAACCGCCTTGTATCGCTCAATCGCCCGAGCAACCTCCTTTGAGCGACTCCCCTTACCAATCATACCTTTCAAACCATTCTGAAGCAACAGCGGAGTAAATTTATCCATACGCGAACTGGTAGTCGGTCCGCAAGCACCCATTACCTTTCCTCTGGGCGCGGGCGTAGGTCCGCAGTAAAAAATTACCTGCCCTTCTAAATTAAAGGGTAATTTTTTACCCGCTTTAATGAGCTCCGTAATTCTCTTATGCGCTTGGTCTCTGGCAGTATAAACTATCCCACTCAAAAAAACATCATCCCCCACTTTTAACTGTCCAATTATTTTCTGAGTTAAAGGCAAAGATATTTTTTTCATCTCTGAATATCCAACTAACTATCCAACTAACAAACTAACTAACTATTTTATATGGTTTTAGTCGCCGACCTGGTGGCATGACAGCTTATATTTACCGCAACGGGGAGCCCCGCGATGTGCGTGGGATAAGTCAGGATATTAACTCCCATGGCAGTCGTCTTTCCGCCCAATCCCATCGGGCCAATATTTAGATTGTTAATTTCTTTAAGCAAATCGCATTCTAACTTAGAAACGTAATCCGTAATCGGCAATCGGTAATTCGTAATTTTCTTAAGTAACGCTTTCTTAGATAGAAACATTGCATAATCTGCTGTTCCTCCGATTCCCACCCCCACCACAAACGGCGGACAGGCATCAGGGCCGGCATCCTTCACTACCCTGATAATAAAATCCTTGATTTCCTTCACCGCGGCGGTCGGCTCAAACATCTTCACTTGCGATTTGTTTTCCGCGCCGAAACCTTTGATGCAAACGCTAATTTTTAACTTTTCTCCTTTGACCATACGGCTATGGATAACCGCAGGGCTGTTGTCCCGGGTATTCCTTCTTGAAAATGGCTCGCAGACAGATTTTCTCAGACATCCTTTCTGATAACCTTCTCTTACGCCAGCATTAATCGCTTCTTCCAGGTTACCGCCTGTAATCTTCACCCTGTTTCCTATTTCCACAAACACCACCGCCATTCCCGTATCCTGACAAATAGGCAGTTTTTCTTTCTTAGCAATAGACGCATTATCCAATAAAATTTTCAAAATCCCTTTTGCCCTTTTATTTTTTTCGCTTCGATATGCTCTTTCCAGAGCGAGAAAAATATCCTTGCGCAAAACTAAATTTGCCTGGATGCAGAGATGAGAAACCGCTTCCTTAATTGCATCGGATTTTATTTTTCGCATAGGAATCAAAAATAGCACAGTCAGGCAGGAAAATCAATGAAAATTGGGTAGTTTACCCCGAACCACAGAAAGCCACGGCTGCTCGCCTCGCTCGACGCGAGTCGAAGCGGGTAAACCCGTGGTTCGGGGTTTACAAAAAAGGATAGAAAATTATACCACCTAAATTATATTTTGCCAAATAATTTGTGTTCACAGGATAAGCTAATGAAAGAATTTACACAATTTATTTGACATTACCGCTTTTGCGCCTTTGCGGCATCTTTATCTTTGCGGATTTTGCGGTTAAAACCTAAAGATGACAATCAAGAGCAGAATTATGATAAGCACGACAATGATGTAGAAATCATGGTAATAAAAGAAGTCGTAAATCTTATCCTTAAGGCGGTAGGCGTCTGTCGCGGCATCCCTGCGCAGTTCCTTGGAGCCCGGTTCTTTAACCAATCCGTTTATCTGAGCGGCAGAAATCATTTTCCTGTATCCTTCGATATCTTTTAGCCTAAAGCGCAGGAAATTCCCGCCAATGCGATAAGCGGTGATTATGCCTTTATCGGCCAGCTTTACTACCTCTGCCTCCTCTACCCCCAGGGACCTCGCCGCTTCTGTTAAGGTAAGGAATTTCTCCATTTTCAACCTAAGAATATCGTTTCACCGCAGAACAACGCGGAACTTTACGCTGAACCACGCCATACAGGTTATGCGTAGTTGCGCGTTCAAGTTCTGCGTGGTTCCGCGAATCCCATAACTTATGTCATCACTTAACTAATCTTCCCCGCCGTAATCCACTCATCAACCTTGGCTTTTTCGAACTTCCAGGTATTGGCTTCCTTAAATGCGGGAATCTTACCCTGTTCTGCCCAGCTGTTCAAAGAAGCAACATCAATGCTTAGATACTGAGAAACCTCCTCTATATTCAATATCGCCTTACTGGAAATACTCCTTTCCTGCTCTGAGGGCATATGGCAGGTCCCATTGAATATCGCGCCCCGTTCAATATTGAGAAGGGGGGTTTTTATGTCTGCCTTTACTTTAGCCGGCGCAATCAAGCGCAGTTCCTTGGTGGCGGAAACCGTCCCGTTTGTCCTGCCTGCAATAATAATCTCTTCCCCCATAATGTCTGCCTTAATCTCGGCATTCTCGCCCACCATAAGGACGCCTTTTGTTTCCAGCCTCCCTTCAAATTTTCCCTGTATCCTGAGCGTAACCGGGTCCTTGAAAACCAGATTGCCCTGCATGCTGGCATCAATATCCAGAATGCGCCCCTCTTCTTCTTTCCTGCCCTTCTTCACTAATGCCATCTTTCACCTCCTTTAAAATTTGCTACTTACTACTGAATTACCTGCTACTGAACTACTTACTACTGACTTATTCCCACCTTACCTTATAGACCCCGTTAATTCTCATAATCTGATGCAGTATCTCATCGCTGTATCTGTTGGTCAGCAATTTAAGCGACAGTTTCAAAATCACTTTATTCTCTTCGGAACGCACAATATCAAAATCCCTTATCTCAATATCGTAATCGCCAAGAACCCTGCGGATATCTGCCATCTGTTTCGCCTCGCCGGTTGTTTCAACCTCAATGGATTTATACCAGTCCCTTCTCAACCAGCTTTTCTCCAATCTGTTTAATAGCGCCAGGGTCACCAGAGCCAGGATGGTTGTGAAATAAGCCGCTTTATAGGAACCGGAGCCCACTGCCAGACCCAGTCCGGCCACTGTCCAGAGACTGGCGGCGGTAGTCAGGCCGCGTACCGAGGCGCGGAAGCGCAGGATTGTCCCCGCGCCTAAAAAACCAATACCGCTTACCACCTGCGCCGCGATGCGGGAGGGGTCTACCTGTGCCAGACCCTTGTAGACCTCATAAATATGAATTGAGGTAAACATAATAAGGCAGGAACCCAGACAAACCAGGATATGCGTCCTGAGCCCTGCGGCACGGCCGTGCGCCTCGCGCTCCAGACCAATCAACCCTCCCAAAATGAGCGCTAAAACTAGACGTATAAAAAGTTCTTTATCGGAAATCATATTGATTGACCTCCTATGGCTAATACGGGTTTAGGCTCTAAGGATAAACCGCTATTTATTTTATCCAATTTATATAACCTGTACCCCAAACCGGCTACGATTGCCGCATTATCCATGCAGAGTTCTATGGGGGGAAGAAAAATCTTGATATTCTCGGTTTCACCCAGCTCATTTAATCTCTCTCGCAAAAGAGAATTTGCGCTCACCCCCCCGCCGAGCACCAAACGTTTTGTCTTTTTTAAAAGGCAGGCCTTCCGGCTGTTCTCTGCAAGAACCCTTACTATCGCTTCCTGAAAACCGGCGCAGATATCTTCTATCTGGTTTCCCCGGCCCGCTCCGCTTTGCCGGGGCAGGCTGGTTTCCCCGGCCCGCTCCGCTTTGCCGGGACGGGCTGGTTTCTTACATAATATAATACCGCAGTCTTTATCCCGCTAAAACTAAAATCTAACGAATCCTTGAAATGTCCGCATTTAAACCTTATTTTATCCCCCTTCCCCTGGCGAGCCAGTTGGTCAACAAGCGGACCTCCGGGAAAACCGAACCCGAGAATTCTGGCTACCTTATCAAATGCCTCGCCACAGGCATCGTCCCGCGTCCTGCCCAGGAGTTCTATGTTATTGAAGCTGCGGATAAAAACTAATTCCGTGTGTCCGCCGGAAACAACCAATCCTACGGCAGGTAACTCCGGTTTCTCCGGACCTAAAAAAGGGGCGTAGAGATGCGCTGCAAGATGGTTAACCCCTACCAAAGGAACCCCCAGGCTGAAACTCAAAGATTCTGCCAGGTTAAGCCCGACCATCAATGCGCCTGCCAAACCCGGTCCGTAAGTTACCGCAATCAAATCTAAATCGCTTAAACTAACCTTTCCTTTCTTGATGCATTCATCTAAAAGGGGGATAATAAATTCCAGATGGTGCCGGCTGGCTGCCTCGGGGATAACGCCGCCAAATTTTTTATGAAAGTCAAGGCTTGAACTTATACAATTGGATAAGATGCTCTCGCCGTTTTCCACCACCGCACAGGAAGTCTCATCGCAGGATGTCTCTATACCCAGAACTAACATCGATATTCTGCCCTATTTAAGAGGCAATCTCCCGGTAGAATACAACGCAGTCGCGCCCCCTGTTTTTTGCAGCGTAAAGGGCGCGGTCTGCGGCATCAATAAGCTGAATGTCTGCCTGCGCATCGTCAGGAAAAATCGCTACGCCGCAACTTATAGTCGTCCTGAAAACCTCGCCGTATGCCTTAAAGGGATATTTCCTCACCGCCTCCGAGATTCTCTGCGCCACTATCTTTGCCCCTTCTAAATCTGTCTGGGGTAAAATCACGGAAAATTCCTCTCCTCCGTATCTACCTATAAGATCAATCTCTCTCAGATTGGTCTTGAGTATACGGGCAATTTCCCTGAGGACATAGTCGCCTACCAAATGGCCGTATCGGTCGTTACATTTCTTAAAATAGTCTATATCCAGCATCGAAAATGCCAGATAGAGGCTACGCCGTTTAGCGCGTTCAAGTTCATCCCTGGTCAATTCCAGGATTTTTCTCCGAACATACAAACCAGTAAGGCTGTCGGTAGTCGCCATCTCTTCAATCTGTTCGTAGAGTCTCACTTTCTTTAGTTCCAGAGAAAACTGCGTAGAGAAAACGGAGAATTTATCAAAGTGCTCCTGCGGCAGCCCTTCCAGGATCAGGGCCCCGATTATTCTGTTCTCAACCTTCAGAAGGGAAAAGGCAAGATTTTCTTCGCTAACCAGGCTGAATTGTTTTCTTAAGGCGCTATTTCTTCCGACATATGCCGATTCTCTAATATGCTGGAGATATTCCAGGATTTTATAATAAGAGGCGTCCGGAAGGTAGGTCTCTTCCAATTCCTGAGAAGGGATTCTATAAATCTTATCTATTTCCAGCGCCGATATATTATAACGCAGGGTAACCAGAAAACCTCCCTTAAAAGAGAAATTCTCGGACAGAATTTTCTGAAAGACCCCGAACATCTCGGAGAACTGCAGAAGTCCAGACATATCCTTCGTCATCTCGTATAAATCGGATACCGCGGCATTCTGCCTTTCAAGGTTGCGAATATTATTATGGATATCGGCTCTTCTCGCTTCGATATTACGACAGGCATCATCGAGGGCAACCAATTGCCTGCTCGCCTGGGAAGACAGGGCAAGGAACATTTCTCTAATCTGGATAGTCAGTATCGGAACTGAAAACAGTCCCGCAAAAAGGGAAAGGAGAAATGTGTAGTCCAGATAATCTCTTCTGCCCAAAAAAGCAGATAATACTACTCCCAGAAAGGCTATCGTCGGGATGATAAATATCTTTCTTCCTTTAATCAACAGACTCAGCAGGAGGGTCAAGGGAATCAAGAGAACCGGCATCTTCATTTTATCGGCGTGTAGGCAATACGGTTTCTACCTTTTTCTTTGGCGTAATAAAGCCATTCATCGGCTTTGTGCAGCAACTCCTCTTTGGTCTTTCCGTCATCGGGATAGGTAGCGATACCTATGGAAACCGTCACCTGTGTCGCCTCCCGACGCAGGGAAAAGATTTGTCCGGCAATCTCCTGTCGGACTGACTCAGCACGCTCGATTGCCGTCCTGTGGTCGCAATCTACCAGGACAAGCAAAAACTCCTCTCCTCCATAACGCACCGCAAAATCATGCTCTAATAAATGCGGGGAGAGGCTGGCGGCTATTTTCCTCAACATAATGTCGCCGGCTATATGACCGTAACGGTCATTATACTCTTTAAAATAATCTATATCAAGCATTAACAGGGAGAGATTCTTAACCCTGCGGGAGTTTATCATCGTCTCCATCTGCATATGAAAATAACGGGGGAGATAGAGCTCGGTCAGGCCGTCCTTCCTCGCCAATTCCTCCATTTTGCGGTATAGCAGGGCATTCTCAATAGCCACTGCTACCAGATCCGAAAAAATATCCAGAATCCTTAAGTCGTCAGGGGCGAAACTGTCCGGAGTTGGGGAGTCAAGGCGCACAATACCCACTATTCTATTCTCGGATATCAAAGGGCTTGCGATTAATGACCGGAAATCTCTCTTTATCTCCTCCACCGCTCCTATTGAAAAGCGGAAATCCCGCTTGGCATCCGTAACAATTAACGGTTCGACATGCCTCAGCATCCAACGGTCAAATATATCCGCCGCCATATTCCCCGACTCGGACTCCGGAGCCTTTGTCGTCACAGACGACAGAACAAGTTCGGGGTTATCGCCTGCGGGATATCTGTCGTCTACCAGATATATCAAGGACGTATCTGCCCGGGGAATAATCTCGATGATGCGGTCTGTGGCGCAACGGGTTACCTCTTCCAGAGTCAGGGTCGTGCTTAACTCTTCGGCTATGAATTTTAAGTTGGAAAGGCGCTCAAATTTCCTCTTGAGCGCCTCCTTGATTTTTTCGGACTCCTCAAAATCTTTATTCAGCAGGGCTAATTTAGGCTCTAAAACCTCAATTCTATTTCTGTAGCCTTTTATCTGAAAAAGCATTTTAATCCTTATGACGGATATAATCAGGCTGGTCAGGATATACGCCGGCAAAAAATAAATAAGATAACGGATGTGATATAACTCGACAAGCCTTAGTATTCCAAGAAACACGAGAAAGAGATAAAAAATATTCCAGAAAACCCCGAAGACAACAGTGCATAAAATAATAAGAAGGTTGAAGAGAATAAAAAGGGCGGCTACCTTGTTTTCTATCCCTGCCGCCCCGCTCTTCAGGATGTTTTCGGCTCCTATAAAAACAATCAGCGAAGAAAATAATATCAGGAGACCATTAATGAATTTTGCCCACCGCGCCGTCATTCCTTATACGATGGTTTTTTCGTTTTCCTTATCGAAAAAATGCACCTTGTTCATATCAAAGACAACATCCATCTTGTGATTTACCTGAGGTTTGTTGTGACCGCCCACCCGCGCAATGAATGTATTTTTACCGCTGTTTAGATAAAGATATACCTCTGAGCCCATTGGCTCAACGATATCAACCACCACTGTCACGGTGCTTTCTATAGATGAGTAGGTAGTAAAAAGTTTGTCATAAATATCCTCGGGGCGAATCCCGAGAAATACAGATTTGCCTTCGTAGGTTTTTAAAGATTCGAGCATCTTGTCCGCAATCCTTAAACGGAATCTGCTTTCGTTGAAGAAATATTTGCTGTTTTCCCTCACAATTGTGCCCTCAATAAAATTCATCGGTGGGCTTCCGATAAAGGAGGCAACAAATTTATTTGCCGGTTTGTCGTACAGGTTGAGGGGGTCGGCAATCTGCTGAATCAGACCGTCCTTCATTACCACTATCCGCGTACCGAGAGTCATCGCCTCTGTCTGGTCATGGGTAACATATATCATCGTCGTCTGTAACCGGTTGTGCAGTTTATTAATCTCTGTGCGCATCTGTACGCGTAGCTTGGCATCCAGATTGCTCAACGGCTCATCAAATAGGAATACGAGGGGTTTGCGGACAATTGCCCTGCCGACGGCAACCCGCTGCTTTTCCCCGCCGGAAAGCTCCTTGGGTTTTCTGTTGAGGAGATGACCGATACCCAGAATCCGAGCCGCCTCGGTTACGCGTTCTTTAATCTCGGATTTTGAATAACGCCTGAGTCTCAGTCCAAAAGCCATATTCTCATAAACGTCCATATGAGGATAGAGGGCGTAATTCTGAAAAACCATGGCGATATTTCTATCTTTAGGAGGAATATCGTTTACTAACTGATCTCCGATATAAATCTCGCCGGAGGTTATTTCTTCCAGGCCGGCAATCATTCTCAAGGTAGTAGATTTGCCGCACCCCGAGGGACCAACGATGACTATAAATTCTTTGTTTTCTATCCCTATATTAAAATCTTTTACTGCTACCACATCACCCGGAAAAACCTTGGTAACACTCTTCAGACTGACTTGCGCCACCCTTCCTCCCTTCGGTCGGAATTGGTTAAATTATTCAACCATTTAACTATTTAACCTTTTAACCAATTAACCAAATTTAACTAACATTATCAATTTGAGAGTATTGAAAAACCCTTATGATGCACAGATGAATCACAGATTAAAAGCAACAGATGATCGCAGATTATCGTCGATATCTGCGTTAATCTTGCATCTTCTAATCTGCGCCAATCTGTGTAAAAAATACTTTTTCAACGGTCTCAACTTAAATAATTAAGTAACTGACTCAGTGTCGCCTTCAAGTTTTTGCGGTGGACAATCATATCAATCAGGCCGTGTTCCAGGAGAAATTCCGAACGCTGGAACCCTTCGGGGAGAACCTGATTTATGGTCTGTTCAATTACGCGGGGACCGGTAAACCCAATTAATGCCCGGGGTTCGGCGATGAGGATATCCCCCAGGGCGGCAAAAGAGGCGAGGACGCCCGCCATCGTGGGATTAGTCAACACGGAAATACAAGGGAGCCCCGCTCGATGGTGTCTTGACAGGCAGGCAGCGGTCTTAGCCATCTGCATCAAGGAAAGCATACCCTCCTGCATGCGCGCCCCTCCTCCCGAGCCAGACACAATAATCAGCGGCGATTTCCTCTGAGTCGCCAACTCAACTGACCGCGCAATTTTTTCCCCCACAACCGAACCCATCGACCCCATCATAAAGCGGGAATCGGTAACGGCAATTACAATCCTTTTACCTTCGAGCGCGCCTTCGCCGGTTATTATCGCATCCTTGAGCCCGGTCGTCTCCTGCTCGCGTGTAATTTTTTCTTTATAGGAGAGTGGTCCTTTGAATTCGAGGCAATCAAGAGGAGAAAGGGCGTCATTGGCCTCTTTGAAACTATTTTCATCCAGAAGAAGACCGATTCGCTCTGCGGCACTCAGGACAAAGTGATAATTGCACTTAGGGCAAACGTGCAGATTATCCTCTAACGCCTTGTTATAGATAATCCCCGCGCAACCATCGCATTTTGTCCAGAGGCCATCGGGGATTTCTTTGCGCTTGGCTACCTTGACCAGCGTATATTTGGGTTTGTGGAATATCGCCATCAAAATTTTTGTCTTGCCCCAAGGAGGACTCGAACCTCCGACACGAGGTTTAGGAAACCTCTGCTCTGTCCATCTGAGCTACTGGGGCTCAAAAATTTTACAAAAGGGGTCAGACCCCTTTTCGAAAAAGGGGTCTGACCCCTTTTTCGGGTTGTCCCTATTTTGAGTATTTCACCAGCGAATGCAGGGGATATTTTGTCAGTTTCTGGCGGCCGTTAAGGAAAGCAAGTTCAACAAGAAAAGCGAGTTCAACGATATTGCCTTTTAATTTCTCTACTAATTCGGAAACCGCTCCGATGGTGCCGCCCGTAGCCAGCAAGTCATCCACTATTAAAACATTCTGTCCGGGGTCAATTGCATCTTTATGTATGGCCAAGGTATCCGTCCCGTATTCCAGGCTGTAAGTTGTCTCTAAAGTCTCGGCAGGGAGCTTGCCCTTTTTTCTTACGGGGACAAAACCCGCACCCAATTTATACGCCAGAACACCGCCAAAGATAAAACCCCGCGCCTCCACGGCAACCACAATGTCAATTCCTTTATTTTTATATCGCTCATAGAGCAGATCAATAACCTCCCGGAAAACAGCCGGCTCTTTTACCAGCGTGGTTATATCTTTAAAGACAATCCCTTTTTGGGGAAAATCCGGGATATCGCGGATGTATCTCTTCAAATCGACCATTATCTTCCTTTTCTCCTTCTCATCGCTCTTGGATGCCTGCCTCTTCTCTTTTTTATATCTCTTCTTTGCTTGAACTTTTTTCCTCTTTTGGGCTTTCTTTTCCCGGATATCTTATTGGGTTTTCTCTTCTTTCCGATTTTCTTTGCGGTCTTTTTTCTTCTAATCTTTGCGTGTAATTCCCGGTTCTCCTCTTTCTTAATCCTGCGTTCAACCGAAGAAAGGGCCTTTGCTGCCCCGGGGGAAGTCAGGAGTTTATGCAATTTGCCCAAGGCAGCCTCCTCTATCTGGCGGACCCGTTCCCTGCTTATGGAAAATTTCTCAGCCACCTCGCTTAAGGAATGGGTAACCCCTTCCATAAAACCAAAACGCATACTCAATATCTGCCTCTCCCTATCGGACATCAAACTCAACAGCTCCGCCACCTTCTCGTGATGGAATAATTTAACCAGCTCATCGGCAGCGGTATGGGCAGTGGCGTCTTCCAAGAGGTCAACAAACTCGGTAGCGCTCTCTTCGACTACCGCGCGGTCCAGAGAACTCGTCCTTGTAGATAAATCCGATATCTCTTTTACCTTGGCTAAGGATACCCCCATCTCTTTGGCTATCTCTCTATCCGAAGGTCTGCGACCGAATTTATGCGCAAGCCTTTCTGTAACCCTGCGCCATTTGTTCATCATCTCATTCATATAGACGGGAACCCTGACTACCCTTGCCTGGTTTGCTATTGCCCGCGTAATGTATTGCCTTATCCACCAGGCAGCATAGGTGGAGAAGCGATATCCTTTACTGGGATTGAACTTGGTCATCGCGCGCATCAGTCCGATGTTGCCTTCTTCAATCAAATCTATCAAAGGCATCCCCAGATAGCTGTATTTCTTTGCCATATTGATGACCAGGGGCAGATTGGCATGAATCATCCGGTGTCTTGCCTCCTGGTCTCCGCGTTTGGCGCGCCGGGCAAGCTTAACCTCATCCTCAGCGGTAAGCCTTTCTACCTTCTTTATGTCCCTTAGATATGCCCTTATCGGCTCCATTATCCCTCGCTTCGTTCGGGCACGAATTACCACAAATTTTCATCGAATTGCCACGAATGAATTCGTGGCAATTCGGTTTTTATTCGTGATGGCAATTCGTGTTACTTTTTATTTCTAAGTTTTTGCTTCTTCCAACACGGCC
>JBBIPY010000026.1:0-14959 GCA_037442605.1 Candidatus Omnitrophota bacterium | reverse complement strand
CAATTGCAATAGAACGCCGTTATTACGCAATTGGTGTGGGGGTTCAATTCGCACTTATAAGTTACGCTCCTTTCAGTCGCGTAACTTATGTGCTCATTGAAAAATGAAAGTCAAACCATCTGTAAAAAAAATCTGCGCAAGGTGTAAGATCGTGAAGAGAAAAGGGGTTGTGCGGGTTATCTGTATCAACCCGAAACACAAGCAGAGACAGGGATAAATTCGGGTTATTGGTTGAAAGGTTAATTAGTTCTCACTGGGTATTTTTTACACAAATTATCACGAATAAAATTCGAATTACCACTAATTAATTCGTGGTCATTTGATTAAAATTCGTGGCAATTTGTGCTAAGCGAAGGTTTTTTAGTATTAACTAAATAGTCAAATGGTTAAATGGATTTAACAATGTAAACAATCACCATTTAACCGTACCGAACGGAGTGAGGAGAGATGCCGAGAATCTTAGGTGTAGACATACCCAAGGAGAAAAAGATTGAGATTGCCCTGACCTATCTTTACGGGATCGGAAGGTCGGCGGCGAGGTTAGTTTTGCAGGAAGCCCAGATTAGCCCCGCCCTGCGCGCTAAAGAACTGAATGATGAACAGATATCCAGAATAACCAGTATAATCCAGAAGAACTACCGGGCAGAGGGAGAGTTGCGGAGGGAGATCTCCCAGAATATAAAGCGTCTGATGGAGATAAGCTGTTATAGAGGATTACGCCATCGCAAAGGTCTTCCGGTGAGAGGACAGAGAACGCGCACCAATGCCCGGACGAGAAAAGGACCCAGCCGGGGGGTAGGAATGAAAAAAAGAAAAGCCGAGACAACGGCAGCTAAAGGAGCCAAATGATAAAGAAATCTCGCGGCAGGAAGAAAGTCACGAAGGTAGTAAACAAAGGGGTAGCCCATATCCAGGCCACTTTCAACAATACCATTATTACCATCACGGATAGCGCAGGACAGGTGCTGGCATGGTCAAGCGCCGGCTCAGTGGGATTTAAGGGCTCGCGGAAATCCACGCCTTTTGCCGCCCAGATTGCCGCAGCCAATGCTGCCAAGAAATCCATGGAAATAGGGCTCAAGGAAATAGATGTTTTAGTAAAGGGTCCGGGCTCAGGAAGAGAGACGGCAATCCGTGCCTTACAGGCCTCCGGACTGACGATAAAATCAATCAAAGATGTGACCCCTATTCCGCACAACGGCTGTCGTCCGCCCAAGAGGAGAAGGGTGTGAGCTTGGTCAAAAGGTTAAATGGTTTAACAGTTCTTGCTGAAAACCATTTGTTTTACACGAATAGACACGAATTACACGCAAATTCCCACGAATAAATTTGTGTTGATTTGTGTGCAATTCGTGAAAATTCGTGTTTAAAAGATGCTCTTTCAGTGACGACTAAATAGACTTGAGACTTGCCAATTTAACCAGTAACCAATTACCACTTAACTAAAACGAACGGAGTGAGGGATAATGGCAAGATATAGAGATGCGGTATGCAGGTTATGCCGGAGGGAAGGGATAAAATTATTTCTCAAAGGTCCCCGTTGCATGAGCGATAAATGTAGTTTTGGTCGGCGTTCTTATATCCCTGGCCAGCATGGCAAGAGACGCCCTAAACTTACGGAATATGCCCTCCAGCTGCGGGAGAAGCAGAAGGTAAAACGGATATACGGAATATTAGAGAGGCAATTCAAAAATTATTTTCGCAAGGCGTCGCGGGCAAAAGGAGTAACCGGCGAGGTTCTGTTACAGCTATTGGAGAGAAGACTGGATAGCGTAATTTTTAATTTAGGCCTTGCAGTGTCACGGTCACAGGCAAGACAGATAATCAAACACGGTCATGTGCGTGTTAACGGCCGTAAGGTGGATATCCCCTCCTATTTAACAAAAGCAGGCGATACCATAAAATTGATAGGTAAGGAGTCTTTCAATAACTTCATAAGTCAGGTACGCGAGATGTGCAAGGAGAGAGCGGTTCCTAAATGGCTGGAATTGATAGATGCCAAACTGGAGGGCAGGGTTGCCAGATTGCCGGGACGGGATGACATCGGAATCCCGATAAAAGAATCGCTAATCATAGAGCTGTATTCCAAATAAAAGCAGGATTTATCCTTAATTAAAGGGGGTAAAAGATATGGGGATAAAATGGCGTGATTTTGAAATGCCGAAGAGATTGGGGCTCGACGATAAGACATATACAGCCAATTACGGTAAGTTTATTGCTGAGCCGTTTGAAAGAGGTTACGGTATTACTATGGGGAATTCTTTGCGCCGGGTTCTACTCTCTTCAATTGAAGGCGCGGCGGTGACGACGGTTAAATTTGAAAAGGCCTTGCATGAGTTTTCTACCATCCCGGGAGTGGTTGAGGATGTCCCCCAGGTCATTCTCAATATAAAGAATTTAATTATCAAAGCCCACGCAAGGAGTTCTAAGAAAATCAGCTTAAAGCGTGAAAAGAAGGGAGAGGTTAAGGCAAAGGATATCGTTACGGATGAAACAGTTGAAATTATCAATCCCGACTTGCATATAGCTACCTTGACCAAAGATGCGGAGTTCTTTGTGGAGATGGAGGTGGCGCGGGGCAGGGGATATGTCCCCGCAGAACGTAACAAGAAAGAAGACCAGCCGATTGGAGTAATTCCTGTGGATTCAATTTTCAGTCCCGTAAAAAAAGTGAATTTCGGCGTTGAGAATACCCGCGTGGGACAGATGACAGATTACGACAGGTTGATTCTGGAAATATGGACTAACGGGGCAATATCTCCCAAAGACGCGCTGCTCTATGCCTCCAATATCCTACAGAGGCATTTGGATATATTTGTAAACTTCGGTCAGTTGCCCGAGGAAGAAGAGGAGGAACCTGCCGAACATGTAGATACAGAATTAATGGAAAAACTGAATTTACCTATAACCGAACTCGAACTTTCTGTCCGCAGCGCGAATTGCCTTAAAGAGGCCAGTATCAAATCCATTGGAGAGCTGGTTAAGCGTACAGAGGCCGATTTGCTTAAATACCGTAATTTCGGCAAGAAATCCCTGGCGGAAATCCAGGGGATATTGAAGGGAATGGGTCTGTCATTGGGAATGGGAATAAAACCAGTTTCGAAGAAAGGGTCCGGGACGAAGAAATGAGACATCAGAGGGTGCGCCGCAGACTTTCACGGTTTGGAAGCAGCCGTAAGGCATTGCTTAATAGTCTGTCAATGAGCCTGTTGCGCGAAGACAGGATTTCTACTACTCTGGCCCGGGCAAAAGAACTGCGCCGCTTGGTTGATAAACTGATAAATCTGGGAAGAAGACAGGACCTGAATAGCCGGCGCGCTGCCTTTAGGTTGTTACAGGACAGAGAGTCCGTTGAGTTGTTGTTCAAGGATGTTGCCCTGCGTTTCAAGGAAAACAATTCCGGATATACCCGCATAATCCACTGCAGGAATCGCCGGGGAGACAATGCCCCGATGGCGATTATTGAGCTGACTGTTCAGAGACCTAAAGAGAAGAAGCCCGCAGGACCGAAGAAAAAGAAAGAAATGCCAAAGGAAGTAAAGAAGGAAAAGGCGGAAAAAGAAGAAAAAATTGCCGAAGTAGAGGTGAAAGAGGAAACGAGGCCTGTGGCTGAGCGGAAAACCGAACCTGTACAGACAGAGAAAAAAATAGAAGAGAAAAAACCAGCGCCACCCGCTCGTAAAGAAAAACCCAGGGGATTCCTGGATGGTATACGCGGTTTGTTTAGACGTAAAAAGGATAAAGATGAGGGATGATGGTTCCGCATATCATCCAATGCCTGCCACGCTGAAATTAATTCACGCATAAGATAGCTCTCGCTGGAAAAGTATCTTTACGCAGGGGTTTTTCAGCAAGAACTAAGATAGAATAGCCCTTCCGTTCAGCCGTCAAGAGAATAGTTTTGCGCAGAGCAATAAATATATATTCTGGAAAAATGCCCCGGACTATTACTGAAAAAATATTTTCCCGTCATACAGGAAAATCTGTGAAGGCAGACGATGTAGTTATTGCTGAAGTAGATTTCTGCTTCGGTCAGGACGGTACATCGCTATTGGTTATTGAAAGACTCAAGTCTTTAGGGATAAGAAAGATTTTCTCGCAGAGAAATTTCTTTGCGATGGTCATTGACCACAGTTCTCCCAGCCCAAATCAGAAAATCTCCGGGATACACAATGCGATGCGGAGATTTTCTGAACAAAATAAAGCGAAGCTCTACGATATCGGAGAGGGAGTTTGCCATCAGGTAATTCCAGAGAACAGCCATGTTTTACCGGGAAATCTAATTTGCGGAGCAGACTCTCATACCTGTAGTTATGGGGCGCTCAATGCCTTTGCTACCGGGATGGGCTCAACCGATATTGCGATAATTTTGGCTTATGGTAAAAATTGGTTTAGAGTTCCTCAGACAGCCAGAATTATCATCGAGGGGACAATCCCTGACGGCATTTTCGCTAAGGACATTATTTTATATATTATCGGTAAGCTCAAGGCGGACTTTGCCGGCTATAAGACGATAGAGTATGCCGGTTCTGTTGTGGAGAAGCTGAGCATGGATGGAAGATTTACCCTCGCCAATATGTCAGTAGAAATGGGGGCCGAGGCGGGGATTATGCCTTTTGATAAAAAGACCGAGAATTGGTTAAGCAGACACGCAGGTAAGAAATTTGCACCGGTTTTTCCGGATAAAAATGCTCATTATGAGAATATTGTAGAATTCGATATTTCAAAAATCGAACCGCAGATAGCTTGTCCCCATAGCGTAGATAACGTAAAATCGATTTTTGAAGTAGCGGGGAAAAAAATAGACGAGGCATTTTTAGGCACCTGCACAAACGGACGTTTAGAGGACTTGGAAGTTGCGGCAGGAATTTTGAAGGGTAAAAAAATTCATCCTCAGGTGAAATTTATCATTGCCCCCGCTTCTAAAAAAGTTTTTCTGGAGGCAGTCAAGCAAGGCATAATCGAAATATTTATTAAATCCGGAGGGGTAGTGATTTCTCCGGGATGCGGTCCCTGCGTAGGAACGCATGCGGGAATCCCGGCCGATAAGGAGGCAGTTATCTCCACCGCAAATCGCAATTTTAAAGGCCGTATGGGTAATCCCGATGCATTTATTTATCTTGCATCGCCGGCTACCGTTGCGGCATCGGCTATCGAGGGAAAAATCGCTGACCCGCGGAAATATTTTAAGGATAACTGATATGAAAGGCAAAGCGCACAAGTTCGGCGACGATATAAATACAGACTATATTATTTCTGGAAGGTATAAATTTTCCATTACCGACCCCAGGGAATTGGCAAGACATCTTTTTGAAGACTTAATTGCCAATTTTTACAATAAAATATCGGCAGGAGATTTTATTGTAGCGGGTAAGAATTTCGGCTGCGGTTCCTCGCGCGAGCAGGCACCCCTGGCAATCAAAGCGGCAGGAATCTCCGCGGTTATCGCCCCTTCTTTTGCCAGAATTTTCTATCGCAATGCTATAAACCTCGGTCTTACCCTGATAGAGGCGGATACAGGTAGAGTTGAGGACGGAGATTTGTTAGAAGCAGACTTGAGTAAAGATACAATTAGAGACCTAACCAGAAACATAAAGATAAAGATCAGGCCTTTACCGGCTCTTATGCAGGAAATTCTGAATGCCGGTGGATCGGTTGAATACTTCAGGAAACACCGAAGTATATTAAAAGGCAATAGATAGTTACGTTTACCGTTTACCCGCTCGGCTTCGCCTCGCTGTTTACCCCGTTAGAAATTGGGAATTTCTAACGGGGTTTACCGTTTACCGTAATACGGTAAGCGGTACACGGTAAACGGTACACGAAACGTACTTTGGAGGTTTTAGAGAGAGATGGTTTACAAGGTGACCTTGATTCCTGGCGATGGTATCGGTCCTGAGGTGGTGGAGGCAGCCAAGAGATGTATTTCTGCTACCGGGGTAAATATTCTCTGGGAAGAGGTTATTGCGGGAGAGGGGGCAATAGAAAAATACGAGACGCCCTTACCGCAAGATGTATTGGATTCAATACGCAAGAATAAGGTTGCCTTGAAGGGGCCTGTCACCACGCCCGTCGGGACGGGGTTTCGTTCAGTAAATGTTGCCCTGCGTAAAGAGCTCGACCTGTTTGCCTGTGTCCGGCCCTGCAAGATTTATCCGGGAGTAAAAACAGACTATAAGAATGTTGATATTGTCGTGGTTCGCGAGAATACCGAAGATTTATATGCCGGTATTGAGTTCGAAAAAGGAAAACCCGAGACGCAAAAAATAATTAAAGAGATAGAGGCGCTTACTAAAAAGAAGATTAAATCCGACTCAGGGATTAGCGTTAAGCCGATTTCCGGCTCTGCGTCAGAGCGAATAGTGCGTTTTGCTTTTGAGTATGCTTCTAAAAACAGGCGTAGGAAGGTTTCAGCAGTACATAAGGCAAATATTATGAAATTTACTGATGGCCTGTTTTTAGAAGCGGCACAAAAAGTAGCCAGAGAATACGAAGGCAGGATTGAATTTGAATCGGTTATTGTTGACAACATGGCGATGCAGCTTGTGCAGAAGCCGGAGAATTTCGACGTTCTGGTCCTGCCTAATTTATACGGCGATATTATCTCAGACCTCTGCGCCGGTCTTGTGGGAGGGCTGGGAGTTACTCCAGGAGCAAACATCGGAGAGGGCATTGCCCTGTTTGAGCCTATCCATGGAAGCGCCCCCAAATATACCGGCCAGAATAAGGTCAATCCCGCCGCCACAATCCTTTCCGGTATGTTGATGCTCAGGTACTTAGGCGAAACCGAGGCCGCCGATAGATTAGAGAAGGCAGTGGCAAAGGTTATCGCTGAAAGTAAATGCGTTACCTACGATTTAAAACCCCTCCGCAACGACCCCGCCGCCGTAGGCACCCTCCAGATGGCGGAGGCGATTTGTCGCATCCTGAAATAACCCCCAATTCAAGGACATTCTCCAAGATTTAGAGCAGTTTTAGTCTAACTCAATAGAGTATAAAGAGTAATAAAAATAAGAATCAGGGAATATTTCTTAACGCGAATTTTCGCAAATCAAACGCGAATTCACCCCGTTAGATAGCTTTGTATCTAACGGGGTTCACGCAAATTATTCTCTATAAATTCGCGTATATTTGCGTTGGATTCGCGTCCATTCGCGTTTAGAAAGAAAAAATAGGGAAACTCCACACTCTAATTTCCCTTGACCCCCTTCCTTCCTTTATGTTACAATTTTTTCTGCTCTTAACAATATAGCAATTTAGCAATATAACAGTTATGAAAGTTTCCGTTATTGGTGCGGGGAATGTGGGCGCGCAGGCGGCGATGCGCATATTGGAGCGCGATTTGGCCGATGTCGTGCTGGTTGATATTCAGGGAGATTTAGCACGTGCGAAAGCCCTGGATTTGATGGATGCCGGAGCAATATCCGGATATAAGTCTAAAATTGAAGGAACCTCGGATTACGCCCGGATAAAAGATTCAGAGATTGCGGTGATTACCGCCGGCTTTACCCGCAAGCCGGGAATGAGCCGGGAAGAGCTGTTAGAAAAGAATGCACGCGTAGTTAGCGAAGTAGTTTCTCAGGTTAAAAAATACGCCGCCGGTTCTACCATCATCATGGTTACCAATCCGCTGGATATCCTGACCCACCTGGCCTTAAAATTGAGCGGTTTTCCTGCCTCTCGGGTGATAGGTATGGCGGGTGTTTTAGATGCTGCGCGTTTCTCGGTCCAGGTTGCTGAATTTCTAAATTCCTCCTCAGCCGAGATAAATACGGTAATCCTCGGCAGTCATTCGGATAAAATGTTCATTCTTCCCCGTCTCATCCGCTATAAAAAAGAGCCGGTAGATAAATTACTTAAGCCCGAAGAACTGGCAGTAGCCACAGAGAAGACGCGCAGGCGGGGGGCGGAAATCGTGGAGTTGTTAAAAGGCGGGAGCGCCTTTTTTGCCCCTTCGGCAGGAATTCTGAAGATGGTCGAGGCGATTATTCAGGATAAAAAGGAGATAATGCCGGTCTGTGCTTATTTGAATGGTCAGTATGGACTGAAAGACATTACCCTGGGAACATTAGCCAGAATCGGTAAGCAAGGGATAGAGGAGATAATGGAGTTAGAACTTACTGAAGAAGAAAAAGAAATCCTACAGAAAACTGCTCAGGAAATAAAAAATCAATTTAACCTTTTAACCATTTAAGCATTCCATTATTAAGCAGAATGGAAGAATACGATGTTCTTATAATCGGTGCGGGTCCCGGTGGATATACCGCTGCTTTACGGGCGGCACAAAAGGGTCTGAAAACCGCCGTGGTTGAGAAAGACCATCTGGGCGGGGTGTGCCTGAACTGGGGTTGTATACCGACCAAGGCCCTGCTTGAATCAGCTAGACACCTTAACTCCCTGAGAAAGGCAGATGAATTCGGCATAAGAGTAGGCGATTCTCAGATAGATGCCTTGAAAATCTGGCAGAGGAAAAACCAGGTAGTGGAGAACCTGCGCAAGGGTATCGAATTTCTCTTTAAGACAAAAGGGGTGAATTTCTTCAAAGGCGAGGCAACCCTGCTGAATAAAAATACAATAGAGGTCATATCCGATTCGGCTAAAGTGCAGATGAAGGCCAAAGATATCGTTATTGCCGCGGGCTCATTGCCATTTGAATTGCCGAATATAAAATTCGACCATAAATTTATCCTTTCCAGCGATGACACCCTGCAGTTAAATCGGATTCCCGGAAGTTTAATTATCGTCGGAGGCGGGGCAATCGGCTGCGAATTTGCCGCGTTATT
The DNA here is from genome assembly GCA_037442605.1 of Candidatus Omnitrophota bacterium. Taxonomy (GTDB): domain Bacteria; phylum Omnitrophota; class Gorgyraeia; order DTHP01; family DTHP01; genus JBBIPY01. Next base: position 6,176 of record JBBIPY010000026.1, on the reverse strand, counting down.
CTCCTCACTGGGAACAAAAATAACCATAGTGGAACTTCTTAAAAATCTGCTCCCTCAAGAAGACCACGAAATTTCCAGGACGCTGGAGACAGGTTTCAAGAAGAAAGGCATTAGGGTTGTAACCGGCGCAAAACTGGAAGCAGTTTCTCTGTCAGAGAACGGCGTGGAAGCAAGTATTTCAGATGAGACAAGGATAAATGCTGAACTCATTCTCATCTGCGTAGGGAGAAAAGCGAATTCCCCCGAGCTTGGTTTAGAAACAGCAGGGATTGCGACAGAAAAAGGCTGGATTAGGACCAATGAATACCTGAGGTCAAGCGTCGATAATATTTATGCTATTGGAGATATCACCGGCAGGCTGCTTCTGGCGCATGTAGCATCGTATCAGGCAGAAATTGCCATAGAGAACATCTCGGGCAAGCAGAGGTCTGTTGATTACTCGGTTGTTCCCAACTGCATATTTACGTTTCCCGAGATTGCCAGTGTAGGCATAAATGAGAGCAGGGCAAAGGAACTGGGTGTAGATTACGGCATTGCAAGATTTCCTTTTCGTGCCCTGGGTAAGGCACATACCGCAGGAGAAACCGAGGGTTTTGTGAAATTATTAATTGATAAGAAAGACGATTATATCTTAGGAGCCCATATCATTGGGCCAGAGGCAACCGTCCTTATAGCCGAGCTAACCCTGGCGATAAAAAACAGAATAAAGGCAAGTCAGGTTGTTGAAACCATTCATGCTCACCCGACTTTCTCAGAAATAATTCCCGAAGCCATCTTTGCCTTCTTCAAAAAACCTCTCCATACCGTATGATTCCGCAATTTATTGACCTGGGGCTGAGAAATTTCCTTGATGTCCAAGAAATTCAAAAAGATTTATTGTGGAAAAGAAAAAACAATCTTTGCGATGATACGGTGCTGATTTCGCAATTTTATCCGGTTATAACTCTGGGTAGAGGCGCCAAAGAATCCGACATCTTAGCGGGTAAAGAGATGTTAGCCAGGAAAAACATTGCGGTCTGTCAGACTAATCGCGGGGGAGGAGTAACCCTGCACCTTCCCGGGCAGTTGGTGATTTATCCTGTTTTAGACCTGCGTAATCTAAAAAAGGACATCGGTTTTTATATAAAATTTCTGGAGGAGTGGATAATAAAATTGCTTGAAATTTACGGCATTCGGGCGAGGACAAACGGAATTAATTCCGGCGTCTGGGTAGAGGATAGGAAAATCTGTTTTATCGGTATCGGAATAAGCCGGTGGGTTTCTTTTCACGGCTTAAGCCTCAATATTTCTCCCGACCTCGAATGTTTTTCCAGCATAAATCCCTGCGGCATAAAAAACTTAAAAGTTACTTCGCTCAAAGAAGAACTGAAATTTATCCCTCAAGGCGAGGATATTAAGAAAAACTTAAGAGTCTCCCTCAGGGATATTTTAGAGGAGAAAGGTTTTCTCTATGCAGTTAACCAGGCATCCGCCGTGGCTGGTTAAACGGTTCTATAATACGGAAGGTTTTTACCGTATGAAGGAAACCCTAAAGCAGTATGGATTGAGGACGGTTTGCGAAGAGGCCCTCTGTCCCAATATGAGCGAGTGCTTCTCGCAAGGCAGGGTTACTTTCTTAATTCTGGGAACACGTTGCAGTCGCCGGTGCAATTTCTGTTTTATTAATGCCGGAGAGGGCGATCTATCACAGGAAGAGGAGTTAAAAAGCATCGTGGCAATAGTTCAGCAACTCAGAATAAGGCATCTCGTAATCACCTCGGTCAGCCGCGATGACTTAGCAGATAAGGGAGCATGCCATTTTGCCAGAGTGGTTAAAGAGGTAAAGGCCATAAGGCCGGAAGCAACCATTGAAACCTTGATTCCGGATTTTGGGGGAGAAGAGAAACTCATTGGTCTGGTCTGTAGAAGCGGGGTGGATATTTTGAATCACAACATCGAAACCGTGCCGCGGCTCTATCCTCAGGTCAGACCTCAGGCGGATTATGCCATCTCTTTAAAGGTGTTGAGAATAGCCGGGAATTTTGGTGGTTTGACTAAGTCCGGTATAATGTTAGGGATGGGCGAAGGAGAGGGGGAGGTAATTGAAGTGTTTAAGGATTTACGAAAGGCCGGGGTAGATATTTTAACCGTGGGGCAGTACCTTCGACCGGCAAGGGATAATTTAGAAATCAAAGACTTTATCCCGCCAGAAAGATTTGCATTCTACAGAGAAGTAGCCTATAATATAGGTCTTAAATACGTTTTAGCTGGACCGTTTGTAAGAAGCTCTTATGGAGTGGAAGAAATAATAAGAAATCTTAAAGGAGGTCAAATGAAGACGCGACTTATGGAACGGTAGTGAACATAAGTCGCTGTCTGAATTTGACCCTTGACAATTTCACTCGTTAACAACCAAGAAATTGTCAAGGGTTCAATTCGCACTTATCAGTTACGTCGCTTATGCTCCGTAACTGATGTGCTCATTGAAGGAGGTTTCAATGAGAGAGGTAATTTTACCCCAACTCGGCGAGGGCATAACCCAGGCTACGGTCTCGTATTGGCATTTTGCTGTAGGTGAGCACGTGGAGGAAGGAGTAGATTTGGTGGAGATGGCTACGGAAAAGGCGACCTTCAATCTGCCTTCCCCTTCTGCCGGCATCTTGAAGAATATCTATTTTGAGGAAGGCGAGATAGTCAAGGTAGGAGATATTCTGGCCGTGATTGAATAGAAGGACTTGGATATCCATGGAGAAAAAACGCATTCTTTTGATGTATATAACGGCAAATTCCGGCCATCACCGGGCAAGCCTGGCTATTGAGAAGGCTTTAAAAGAGATTGCGAGAGATAAGGTAGAGCTATTGAATATCGACGCCCTTACTTACACCAATCCCATCCTCGCTAAGATTATCAACCGGACCTATATGTCGGTGGTAAAAAATAGACCCGAGGTATGGGAATATCTCTACGATAATCCCAAGGTGGTTAGGAATACGCAGAGGCTACGGGAGATTATCCATCGTTTCAATTCAGGAAAGCTAAAGAACCTTCTTGAGGAATTCAGACCCCATACAGTCGTCTGCACACAGGCATTTCCCTGCGGAATGGTCGCCGATTATAAGAAAACATACGGTTTTAATAGTCCCCTGATAGGGGTATTGACGGATTATGTGGCGCATTCTTACTGGATATACGATTCGGTTGATTTCTATATTGTGCCTTCGGAATTAACCCGGAGGCGTTTAGTCAGCGAGGGTATCCCCGAGGAGCGTATAAGGATACTGGGTATCCCGGTGGCGCCGGAATTTGCCAGAAAAAGAGATAAAGGGGCAATCTTTGCTAAGCTTGGCTTGGACAGCCGTCTTCCCACAGTTCTCATAATGGGAGGCAGTCAGGGCTTGGGTCCGATGGGCAGGATTGTGGGCATAATTTCTCGACTTCCTATCCCTTTTCAGATTATTGTCGCCTGCGGGACAAACAGGCTCCTTTATGCAAAACTTCTCATAAGGAGGAAATATTACCGCAAACCCGTTTTTGTGTCAGGTCATATAGATAATGTAGATGAGATTATGGATATAGCAACCGTGCTTATAACCAAGCCCGGAGGCCTGACCACTGCCGAGGCGCTGGGCAAGGGTCTGCCGATGATTATTATCCGGCCGATACCCGGCCAGGAGGCAAAGAACACCGAGTTCCTCCTCCGGGAGAGCGTTGCCCTGAAGGCAAACTACGAGACAGAAGTGGCAATATTGTTAAAGGAACTGCTTACCAATCCTCTGAAACTGGAGCAGATGCGCCGTCAGGCACTGGCACAGAGCCATCCTAATTCTTCACTGGACATCGCTAACCTGATATTGAAATCGGTTCTATAAATGGAGTGGGGATATTTTTTTTATAGGCTAGGACAGGATATAAGCATTGCCTTGCCGCGCAGGCTGGTCTACAGGCTTGCTTCCTTCATCGCCGACATACACTATTATGTTTCGCGTCAAGAAAGACTTGCTTTGCTTCATAATCTCAAATGCATCGCGGAAGATTGTGGTGCGGGCGAGATAAAGAGATTGTCAAAACAGACCTTTCGTAATTTTGCCAAGAATTTGGTGGACTTTTTTCGTTTCGGCTTAATAGACAGGCGTTTTCTGATAAAAAACGCGAGGATTGTGGGTTTGGAAAATCTAGATGATGCCTTGAGACGGGGCCGGGGGGTTCTGGCGCTTACCGCTCATATGGGCAACTGGGAATTGGGGGGAATAATTACGGCCCAAAAGGGCTATGCTATAAATGCGGTTGTCTGGGAACACAAGGATAAACGCGTTAATAATTTATTCGTATTTCAACGCGCAAGGAAGGGAATCAAAGTCATACCCTTAGGCATTGCTTTGCGCCGCTGTTTTGAGGCGTTAAGGAATAATGAAATGGTAGCCCTGCTTGGCGACCGCGATTTCAGCAGGCAGGGCACTCAGGTCAGGATAAATTTCTTAGGCAAAGACTTCTGGGTGCCGCGGGGACCGGCAACGTTAAGTTTAAGGACGGGAGCGGCGATTGTCCCTGGTTTTACAATCAGAGAAAAAGACGACTCATTTACCCTCTATTTTGAGAAGCCTATTGAATACATTCCTTCGGGAAACTATGATAAAGATATATGTATGCTTACTCAGAAAACCCTTGAGGTTATAGAAAAGTATGTCAGGAGATATCCCGACCAATGGTTTATGTTCCGGGAATTCTGGGAACAGCAGACACGAATTACCACGAATTCCCATCGAATTGCCACGAATTAAATTTACAGAGTCATTGGGCATTGAAGAATTAGGAATTAATTCGGCATTCGTCATTAGGAATTAAACAGGGGAGTTCTCTCTACTTGCTACTCGCTACTTATAACAAGGTGGATAGATGGGCAAAGATATAAAGATAGGGGTGATGGGTGACGGCGGATGGGGAACCACCCTGGCAATCCTTTTGGCCAGGAAAGGTTATTCAGTGGGTCTATGGGGGGTCTTTCCGGATTATTTAAAATTTGTGGAAGATAAAAGAGAAAATGTGAAATTCCTTCCGGGCATAAAAATTCCGCATTCAGTCAAAATAATTAAGGATGCCGAATTTTTAATTGATGCCTCGGGGATAATAATCCTTGCTATTCCCTCGCGATTTTTACGCAGTGTATTAAAAGAATTTTCCGCAATTAACTTCCGTAAGAAAATTATTTTAAGTGTGGTTAAGGGCATAGAAAACGATACTTACCTGCGGATGTCGCAGGTAATACGGGATGTCCTGGGGGATGTTAAATTGGCGGTGCTTTCCGGACCAAGCATCTCCCACGAAGTAGCCAGAGGCCTTCCTGCAGCGGTTGTAATCACCTCTACAGATATGAAATTATCTAAAAAACTCCAGCATATTTTCTCCGCAGAAACTTTCCGTGTCTATATTCATTCCGATGTTATAGGAGTGGAACTCGGCGGAGCCCTGAAGAATATCATTGCTATTGCCTGCGGAATAAGCGATGGTTTAGGGTTGGGGGCAAATACCAAAGCCGCTCTGCTTAATCGAGGAATGATGGAGATTACCCGCTTGGGTCTGGCGCTGGGAGCCAGGCAAGAGACTTTCTGGGGTCTGAGCGGGATGGGTGATTTGGTCACTACCTGCATCAGTCCCTACGGCAGAAACCGCTGGGTAGGAGAGCAGATTGGTACGGGTAAGAAGATAAAAGAGATACTGAATAAAATGGAGATGGTGGCAGAAGGAATCTGGACCACGCGCGCAGCCTACGAATTGAGTAAGAAATGCCGCGTAGAGATGCCGATTACGGAGCAGGTATATAAGGTCTTATATGAGAATAAAGACCCTCGACGGGCAGTAAGGGAATTGATGACACGCAGGCTAAAGACTGAAACCTGAAGTCTCTTGCCTAAAGTTTCTTTTATGCTATAATTTTTCACTATTAGCTATAAGCCATTTGCTATTCGCTAACATCGGGGCGTAGCGCAGTCCCGCACCTTTGGTTGTTTACACCCTGCGAATTTAATTTGGCTAAAATTACTCGGGGAGTGGCTCAGTTTGGCTAGAGCACCTGAATGGGGTTCAGGGGGTCAGCGGTTCAAGTCCGCTCTCCCCGATTAATAAAATATTTTTAGATTTACAGACAGGCCAGGGAATGGGGTTCAAGAGGTCGACGGTTCAAATCCGTCCGCCCCGACCA
>JBBIPY010000025.1:0-15214 GCA_037442605.1 Candidatus Omnitrophota bacterium | reverse complement strand
CGGTCCGGTATTCACCTATGAGCAGCTGAAGGAGATGCGTGATATCTGGGACTAACCTTGTTATAGGGTTATTGCGTTATAGGGTTATAGGGTTTAAAACCCAATTAATCCCATAACTCAAGTAACACAATAACGATGAAGCGTTTATTTATTGACTTAGAGGTTTGCAGCCGATGCAAGGAGTGTTCGGTCTGCTGCGACTATTTCTACCATCCGCAGAATAGCGGGATTACCTCTTTGCGGGAATACGCTACCTTCGCCCTGGTCTGTCGGCACTGCGAAGATGCCCCCTGTGTTAATTCCTGCTATCATCAGGCGCTGGAAAAACAGGCGGATGGGATATTGAAGCGCTATAAGATGCGCTGTACGAGTTGTAAGTCCTGCACAATTGCCTGTCCCTTCGGGGTAATCTTTGCTGATTTCATTCCTTACCTGGATTCCCGGTGCGATTATTGCGTGGGCAGGAGCGAGAAGACCCCCGTATGCATAACAAGTTGTCCTGAAAAGGCCATAGAGATTAAGGCAATAGAAGAGAATATCGAGGAGAATATCTATTTTGTAGGGGAGAGTTTAGCCGTGCATTCGCGGAAATGGATTAGAGAGGATATACAGACTAAAAAATAAGTTTGTTAATTCCGTTGGGTCCGTTATTTCCGTTAGTTCCGTTTAACGGACCGACAGACTCAACGGACAAAACGGACTCAACGAAAGAATGCCGAGATTATTATTCGATTATTTGATTTTCCCCGGTTTCTTATTCAGCGCCGTTATTGGGTTGATGGCTTCCTGGGTAGATAGGAAGGTTACCGCCCGTATCCAGTGGCGTGTGGGTCCGCCCTGGTATCAGAATTTTATCGATATTGTAAAATTACTCGGCAAGGAAACCATTGTTCCCGAAGGGGCAAAATCAACCTTTCTGCTCGCCCCGTTTTTAGGGCTTTTAAGCGCGGTCTTGGTATCCGCCATTCTGGGTAAAGGCATATTGATGCCTTCGGAGAGTTTTGTAGGCGATTTGATTGTGGTTCTTTATCTTTTGATTATCCCCGCGATTAGCCTGATTATAGGAGCGTCTTCCTCCCGTAATCCCCTGGCTTCTATCGGGGCATCGCGCGAGATGAAATTGGTTCTGGCGTATGAACTGCCTTTCATATTGGCGATTATTGCGGTGATAATAAAATCTGCGGGGGTTGTGCAAATCGGTTCAATACTTACCCATCAGATAAATAACGGGACAAACCTTGCAGCGTGGTCGGGGTTACTGGCGTTTATAGTGGCGATATTCTGCATGCAGGCAAAACTGGGTTTTGTCCCCTTTGATATGTCCGAGGCAGAACAGGAGATAATGGCGGGGGCATTAATTGAATATTCGGGGTTGCCCCTGGCAATATTTAAGTTGACCAGGGCGGTTTTACTTTATACAATGCCACTATTGTTGATAACTTTATTCTGGGCAAAGGATTTAAGCCCTTTATCTCTGATTGTTAAATACATAGCCCTGCTGGCAGTCGTTATTCTGATTAAAAATACAAATCCGCGTCTGCGCATTGACCAGGCGATGCGGTTTTTCTGGGGACCGCTCACAATCCTCGCCACCATCGCAGTAATACTTGCCGTGCTCGGATTGTGATAGTTGAATAGTTGATTAGTTGAATAGTTGGTTAGTTGAATAGTTGGTTAGTTGGTTAGTTGATTAGTTGATTAGTTGATAAGTTAGGGTTGAAACAGAAATTAGACGGGACTACCTTATCAAGGTATCAACTTATAAACTTGTAAACCCCGAACCACGGGTTTACCCCGTTAGAAATAAAAATTTCTAACGGGGTTTACCCGCTTCGACTCGCGTCGAGCGAGGCGAGCAGCCGTGGCTTTCTGTGGTTCGGGGTAAACTATGATGAACCTTAAACTAAAGGCGCTAACGAAATCTCTGTGGGTTTTTCACGCGGCGACTTCTCCCTGCAATAACTGCGATATTGAGATATTGGACGTGCTTACCCCCCGTTTTGATGCGGAGAGGTTCGGGATAATTCTTGCCGGAAGCGTGCGCCATGCCGATGTCCTTTTAGTTACGGGTGTCCCCAACGCTAAAACAAAGGACAGGTTAAAGAAGCTTTATAGCCAGGCATCCCAGCCCTGTCTGGTGGTGGCGATAGGCAGTTGTGCCTGCGGAAGGGTAATGTTCAAAGATTCTTATAATAGCCCCTGCGCGGTGGATGAGGTGGTTCCGGTAAGCGCCTATGTTCCGGGTTGTCCGCCCAAGCCGGAGGCAATCATTGCCGGAGTGGTGAAACTGGTTAATTCTTTGAAAAAATAATCGGAAAATAATTCCAAACGCAGATAAACGCAGTCTAAGAGAGCAAAATATGGTTAACCCCATAACTCAAGTCAAAGAGAAATTTTCGGGAAAGATTCTGAGCATCTTGGAACATTCTTCGCGCAGGGTCTATATGGAGTTTGCTCCCCGGGATATTCCGGAAGCAGCAAAATTTCTTTTTAAGGATTTATCTTTTCGTTTTGCTACTGCCTCGGGAATGGATACGCCCCGCGGCATAGAGATACTTTATCATTTTTCCCATGATGCCAGCGGAAAACTCTTAACCCTGAAAACGCTGATTGAGAATAAAGCCGACCCCCATATAGAGTCGATTACTCCCGTTATCAAAGGGGCAGAGTGGATTGAGAGGGAAATCTGGGAGATGCTGGGGGTGCATTTTGAGCATCACCCCAACCTGAAACGGCTGCTTTTAGCCGAGGATTGGCCGGCAGGCAAATATCCGTTAAGACACGAGAAATAATAATCGTTGGCGCAGAACCACGCGGAATGTAACGCAGAACTATGCATAACCTGTATGGCGTGGTTCCGCGTACAGTTCTGCGGAGTTCCGCGATATAAATATGTCGCACAAAGTCGTCATACCTATCGGCCCATATCATCCTTTACAGGAAGAACCGGAGCTTTTCCGTCTCTATGTGGAGGGTGAAAGGGTGGTAGATATCGATATTGTCCTGGGCTATATGCATCGCGGGATAGAGAAACTCTGCGAAGCGAAACATTTTGACCAGGTTACCTTTGTGGTGGAGCGCATCTGCGGGATCTGCTCCAATTCCCATCCCTTTGCCTATGTCAATGCGGTAGAGGACCTGGCAAAGATTGAGGTTCCCGAGAGGGCGCTTTACATCCGCACGGTCATTGCCGAACTGGAACGACTGCACAGCCATCTCCTGTGGCTGGGGCTGGCGGGGCACTTTCTCGGTTATAATACTGTCTGGATGTGGTCCTGGAAATACCGCGAACCGGTTTTAGATATACTGGAGGCAACTACGGGAAACCGGCAGCATTATGCGATGATGAAGCCGGGAGGAGTGCGGCGCGATATCGCCAAAGAAAATATTCCCCCGATTAAAAAGATGGTCGATGATTTGATTCCCGTGTTGAATATGTTCAAGGGGGCAGTAATAGATGACCCCGTAATTCAGGCGAGGACCAGGGGCGTGGGTATTTTGACAAAAGAGGAGGCAGTGAGCTTTTGTGTGGTTGGACCCACGGCACGGGCATCGGGCATAGCCATTGATGTCCGAAAAGACGAGCCTTACGGGGCGTATCAGAGGGTTAACTGGAATGTGATTACTCAGAAAGAAGGGGATATCTTTGCCAAGCTGTTGGTCCGGGTATTGGAGATGTATGAGTCGGTGAGAATTATTTCGCAGTGTCTGGATAGACTTCCCAAAGGCCCCGTTGATGCGAATATTAAAGATATTCCGCCGGGCGAAGGAATCGGAAGGATTGAGGCGCCACGCGGGGAGTGTTTCCATTATGTGCGTTCAGATGGCACGAATTCTCCGGTGCGGCACAAGATAAGGGCTCCGAGTTATATGAACGTGGCTTCCAATAAAGTTGCTGCCGTGGGAGGGACCATTTCCGATGCGGCGATTACCCTGGCAGCGGTGGACCCCTGTTATTGCTGTACGGAAAGGACAGCGGTTATAGAGAAGAAAAGCGAAAAGAAAATCCTAAACGGCTGGGACCTGATTACATTGTCTCAGGAAAAGAGCAAAAAATTACAGGAGCAGTATTATGCAAAAGATTAGCGACATCGAGGGAAAAATCGTCGAGATGGCAGGCCTCACGCTGAAGATGTGGCAGAAGACGTTTGAGGCTTTTATGAAGCATGATATGGATTTGCTCGCAGAAGTGCTCGTTGATGAGAATGACCTCAATGCCTTAGAGAAAGATATAACCTCTGCCTTGATAGCATTCAGCCGCGCCTCCTCCGATAAAGAAGAAAAGGCCAATGCCACCTTATATATAGATGTAGCGGGAGATCTTGAGATGATCGGCGATTACTGTAAAGACATACTGGAGCGCGTCCAGATTAAGATAGATGAAAAATTGCTCTTTAGCGAAGAGGCGGTCAAAGAGTATAGCCAGCTGTATCATAAAACCGAAGAGGTGCTTAGAGAAGCAACGCGTGCTTTAGAAAAAAATGACTACGGTATGCTTAAGGCAACCCTGAAACAATCCGGACATGTCGATGGACTGGTAGACGAATACCGCGAAAGACATAATCAGAGACTCGTTGCGGGAATATGCAGTCCGCTGGCGGGCAATATGTTTCTGAATATGTTAGACTTTACTGCTCAGGTCTACCACCATACAAACGTAATAATAAAGAATCTCTTGAAAATAAAATGAATATGTTTTATCCCTACTTTAAGTTGGACGGTCTCAATGTTTTCGTGGTTTTGTCTATCGGCTTATTTTTTATCCTGACTATAATTTATTCTCTTAAATTTATGCAGGGAAAAAGGCAACTCCTTCGATATTATTCCTGTGTTGTCTTAACCGCGGTGATATCCATCTTAACCGCGCTCTCCAACCATCTTATTCTGCTTTTGGTCTTCTGGGGATTTTTAGGCCTGACTTTGTATCTTTTAGTCAATATGGGGGACGATGATGCGCCTGCGGTGGCAAAAAAGACATTTATTATTGTGGGCGGTTCGGATGCCCTGATGCTTCTGGGAATCGGGATAATCTATCAACTAAGCGGTACTTTCCAAATGGACAGAATTTCTCTTTCTCTGGTTACGGGTAACTGGTTACTGGTTACTGCTTATCTGTGTTTAGCAGTTGCCTCTTTTGCCAAAGCGGGAGCAATGCCCTTTCACTCCTGGATTCCCGATTGCGCCCGACATGCCCCTATTCCCGTAACCGCATTTCTTCCCGCCTCACTGGATAAACTATTAGGGATTTATCTTCTGGCAAGGGTCTCTCTGAATCTTTTCGGGATGAGTGCGGCAATGAATACATTCCTTATGCTTATCGGCGCCTTTACCATAATTGCCGCGGTAATGATGGCGCTGGTGCAGCACAATGCAAAAAGACTTTTGGGTTACCATGCGGTATCCCAGGTGGGTTATATGGTCCTGGGCATTGGGACAGGCAACCCCATCGGGATTGCCGGCGGGATATTTCATATGTTAAACAATACCATATACAAATCCTGTCTCTTTTTAACTGCAGGCAATGTGGAATATCGTAACGGAACTTCCGAGCTAGATAAGCTGGGCGGCCTTTCCAGAGCGATGCCATTTACCTATATCTCCTGTCTGATTGCCAGTCTTTCTATTTCGGGAATCCCTCCTTTTAACGGATTTGTTTCCAAATGGATGGTCTATCAGGGTCTAGTCAATCAGCTACAGGCTACAGGCTACAGGCTACAGGCTATAACTATTCTGTGTTTGGCGGCGGCAATGTTTGGAAGCGGGTTAACCTTAGCCAGTTTTATGAAACTCATCCATGCTACATTTTTAGGTCAACACCTTAACACCTTAAAACCTAAAAACCTAAACGAAGTGCCGTGGACAATGTGGCTTCCCTGCGTTATCCTGGCGGCCTTTTGCATTCTTTTTGGCGTATTTGCCTTTTCCATTCCTTTGCGGTTTTTCATCTTTCCTGCCTTATCGACTTACCGCCTTATCAACCTATCATCTTTTCCGGGAGTCTGGTGTCCAGGTCCGGCTACTTTACTTATCATTGTCGGTCTGTTCATAGGTCTGCTTATATTTATGTTAAGAGGCCTGAGGATGAGCTTGCGTCTTGATAAAGAGTTTGTGGGAGGAGAGACGGCGGCTTTGATGCCGGAAGAGACCGCAGTTAGCTCAACGGAGTTTTATAATACAATAAAAGAAATGACTTTGCTGTCCAGGATATATAAAAAAGCGGAAGCAGGATTTTTTGACCTCTATGAGCAGGGAAGGCGATTTGTATTTTCTATCTCGGGGATATTGCGATATCTCCATAACGGGGTGTTGCCGACATATCTGGTCTGGTGTTTGCTGGGGATGTTAGGTCTATTCTATATTTTCTATAGATAATGGAGCTACAATTAATTCTATTATTTATGGTTTTTGCCGCCGTGCTGGCAGTAAGGATTGAGGATCTGCTCTCCAGCGTAATTGCTGTCGGAGCAGTGGGGCTGGGACTTTCCATGGCATTTCTGGTCCTTAAGGCGCCCGATCTGGCAATTACCCAGTTAGTGGTTGAGATTTTGTGTCTGATTATTTTGATCCGGGCGACGCTTAAGAAAGACCTGCCCGTGGTCAAAGACGGACGCTGGCTGTTTAATACCGCCTCCACGCTGTTATTTATTGCGGTTTTCTTAACCTTTGCTTATTTTGCCCTGAGAAATTTACCTGATTTTGGTACTCCGATTATGAAGGTATCCCGGGAATATACCCAGAATGGTCTGGGAAATACCGGAGCCGCTAACCTTGTTGCTTCGGTTATTCTGGATTTCAGAGGTTATGATACTTTAGGCGAAGCAACGGTTCTTTTTACCGCCGTAATCGGTGTTTTGGCAGTGATGAGAAAAGTAGGAAGGATTAAAAGTGAAAAGTGAACCAGAAGGTATGACTTTGATTGTTAAGACGATTACCCGACTTACCGTTGGCCTTATACTGCTTTATGGGATTTATATCGTCTTGCATGGCCACATCTCTCCCGGAGGCGGATTTGCCGGCGGCGTGATTATTGCTCTTTCTTTCATACATCTTATGCTTGCCTTTGGTAAAGAGACGGCTTTAAAGAAATTATCCGAGGCGCGGGCGTCGGTTATGGAAAGTCTGGGGGCGATAATGTTTCTGTCCATTGCCCTCCTGGGTTTGCTGGGAGGCTATTTCTTTTTCAATTTCTTTATTCATAAGGGCAGGCCATTCACATTATTTAGCGCAGGCATTATTCCCCTCTGCAATATCGCTATCTGCCTTAAAGTAGGAGCGGGATTGTTCGCCATTTTTGTGGCATTGGTGTTGTTTAAAGGAGCAAAGGAAACAGAATAGTTATCGGTCTGATAAGCCGGTATCTTAAAACCTGAATAGCGAGAATAACAAATGAGCGCTTATCTTTTGTGTTTTATTTTGTTTTGTATCGGTCTTTATTGTATTTTGAGGAAAAGGAATATTATTAAGATTGTAATCGGGCTGGGTATTGTTGAGTATGCGGTGAACTTATTCTTAGTCCTGATTGGTTATCGTTGGCGCGGGCGGGCGCCCATATTAGCAAAAGGACGGGAGATTCTCAATATGGTCGATCCCTTACCACAGGCACTGGTTTTGACCTCCATCGTTATTGGACTGGCAATTACGGCGTTGATTGTAGCCATTGCGATGAGAATCTATGAAAAATACGGGACTTTTGATATCACCAGAATTCGGAGATTAAAAGGATGATGCTACCCCTTTTCGTAATTATTCCTTTAGGCGCAGCATTCTTAATTTCTCTGCTGGGAAAAAAGATAGAAAAGATTCCCGATGTCCTGGCTAATTCGGCCACCTTAATCCTTCTTGCATTATCTTTGCATTCGTTCGTTCTGGTCAAGGCATACAAAACGCTTGTCTATAAAGTAGGAGGTTGGATTCCGCCCATCGGCATCTGTATGGTTCTGGATGGCCTGGCGAGTTTTATGCTGATTACGGTAAATTTAGTCAGCTTTTTTGTTGCTGTCTATTCAGTAAATTATATGCGCAGATACACGGATAAATGGAAGTTTTATACCCTGTTGATGTTGATGCTGGCGGGTATGAACGGCATAATTATTACAGGAGACTTGTTTAATCTTTTTGTCTTCTTGGAAATCGCCTCCATTGCCAGTTATGCCCTGGTTGCCTTTGGGACGGAGGCAGAGGAGTTAGAGGCATCTTTTAAGTATGCGATTATGGGCTCGGTTGCCTCCAGTTTTATTCTTTTAGGAATTGCCATGCTTTATAGTTATACCTCAACTTTAAATATGGCGGATATGGCAAATATATTAACCCAAAAAAGCCAAACAGGGATATTACCTTTTGTCTCGGTATTATTCTTGATGGGGTTTGGCCTTAAGGCAGCATTGGTTCCCTTTCATGCCTGGCTTCCCGATGCCCATCCTTCTGCCCCTGCTCCTATATCGGCTATGCTTTCCGGCGTATTGATAAAGGTATTGGGTGTTTATGCGATGATGCGCATCTTCTTCAATGTCCTGGGGGTAAGTCAGGCTGTTTCATCTATAATTATATTTCTGGGTGTAGTTTCTATGTTAATAGGCGTATTCTTGGCTCTGGCACAATGGGATTTTAAACGACTGCTGGCATATCATTCAGTAAGTCAGATTGGATATGTTATCCTGGGGCTTGGTTTAGGCACTCCCTTTGGTATTCTGGGTGGCCTGTTTCATCTATTCAACCATTCCGTATTCAAATCTTTGCTTTTCTTGAATTCAGGGGCGGTAGTTTATGCCCTGCATACGAGAGACCTGCAAGATATGAGTGGTCTAAGGCAGAGGATGCCGGTTACCGCCAATACAAATTTAGTCGCCTCAATGTCCATAGCAGGCATTCCGCCCTTCAATGGTTTCTGGAGCAAATTAATGATTATCCTGGGCTGTATTCAGACAGGCCGTTTCGGTTACGCTCTCTGTGCCGTTGCGGCGAGCCTGCTTACCTTGGCTTCATTTATGAAAGTGCAAAAATACGCCTTCTTTGGTAAATTGAATGAAAAATGGGAGACAGTGAAAGAGGTTCCTTTGGCGATGCGGTTTTCTATGATAGGTTTGGCGGTTATCTGTATGGCGGGGGGGATATTGATCTTGCCCGTATTTAAACCCTTTCTTCAGTTGGCGGTTGATGTCTTGATGGCAGGCAGAGAATATGCGCAAGCAGTTTTCGCGGCAGTCAGGTAATATTTATTTGACGAGGCGCTATGAGAAATAGTCAGATTATTTTATTTATCCTTGCATTTTTAATCTGGTCATTTTTAGGCTGGCCGCCGGATATCCAGCATTTAATTGTGGGAATTCTGGTTAGCGGATTTGTGGCATTTATGACCGGAGACATGTTTGTTAAGAGACCGCATGTGTTTAGGCATGTCAGCCGTTATTTCTGGTTTTTATATTATATACCTTTATTCGTCTGGGAATGCATCAAGGCAAATGTTGATGTTGCCTTCAGGGTAAGTCATCCTAATTTGCCAATCAGACCCGGAATAGTTAAGGTAAAGACCACTTTGAAATCAGATACGGCTTTGACCTTTCTGGCTAACTCAATTACCCTCACCCCTGGCACAATGAGCGTAGATATTGAGCCGGAAGACGGATTTTTGTATATCCACTGGATTAATGTCCAGGATAAGGATATCCAGAAAGCCACGGAGATTATCGTGAAGAAATTTGAGGCCGTATTAAGGAGGATTTTTGAATGACCCATGAAAGGAGTGCAGCAGGATGAGACGCATTGCCCGCTGGCTAATAGGGTTGGTGGCGGTTATAGGCGTATTTATAGTGACTATTCGTTATCCGTTTCCTTCTCTCTTAGAGTGGCAGTCTCTGCTTTTAGAGCGTTGCTTTAATGTGCTTTTCTTCTCGGGGGTGCTTTGTCTCTGGCGAATATTCAAGGGCCCCACGCCGGCAGACAGGGCGGTGGCTATCGATATACTGGGTATTCTAATCCTGGGCTTCTGCGCTATACTTGGGATTTCTACGGGAAGAGATTGGTATATCGATATTGGTATCGCCTGGGCGCTCCAGAGTTTCATTTCCACCTTAGCCCTGGCGAAGTATCTGGAAGGGAGAAATTTTGATGAATAATCACAGATTGCACAGATTCTTAGACGCAGATTTAAGAATAAGATGAACGAAATAATTGGAATAATCTTTATTGTGGCGGGTCTGGCATTTGACTTCTTTGGGTGCTTAGGTTTAATTCGGCTCCCCGATGTCTATAACCGACTTCAGGCCTCCACAAAATGCGTAACCCTGGGAACCTGCAGCATACTTCTGGGATTGTTCTTGTTTAAAGGCTTTACCGCCGCAGGGATTAAGGCGCTCCTGTGTATAGCCTTTTTAATATTGACTGCTCCTGTGTCTGCGCATGCCCTTGCCCGCGGTGCGCATAAATCCGGGGTCAGGCTCTGGGAGAAATCGGTGTGTGATAAATACGCAGAAGATAAATCGTTATAGCGTTTTTAGCGTTACAGGGTTATAGTGTCTAAAGGATGTTTTTCTATTAACGCAAGTAACCCTATAACGCAAGTAACCCAATAACGAAAAATGAAATTACCCTGTCTTTTACAACCAAGAATTTTAAAAGAAGCGATGAGGGCATTGATTAAAGGTCCATATACCTCTAAGTTTCCCTACAAGCCGCACCATCCGCCGGAGCATTTTCGCGGTAAGCCGGAATATCATAAGGAGGATTGTATCGGCTGCGCTGCCTGTGTTCAAGTATGCCCTTCAGGCGCCTTGAATTCTGAAGATAAAATTGAAAATGGTAAAGCTATGCGTTTTCTCGCCCATCGCCTTGACCTCTGCATCTTCTGCGGCCAGTGCCAGGCAAATTGTCCTACGGAGAAGGGAATTGTGCTTTCCCGGGAATTTGACCTGGCCACGACGGGGAAACGGGAGGAACTTGCACAAGCTATCGAGAAGGAATTAGTTCTTTGCGGTTTCTGCCAGGAGATTATTGCCCCGTATGACCAGATAATCTGGGTAGCACACAAGCTCGGTCCAATGGCTTTTTCCAATGCCTCCCTGATGCTTTTATATCTTGAAGACAAGGCCCTGGCGGAAATCAAGGGTCTCGCTGATAAGGACATTTCTGGTTTGAGAAGCGACCGCTTCCGCATACTCTGTCCTAAATGCCGCCGCGAGGCGGTCCTTCGCTCCTGAAGACACAAATTATCACAAATTCCGGTCGAATTACCACGAACGAGACATAATGGAGAATATCTTAGATAAATTGGAGAAGGAGCTGCATGCTGAGACTGTGATTCTAGGTATAGGCAATCCCATAAGGGGCGATGACGCCTTTGGTTCGTTTCTGGCGAGGAGAATAGAGAATAAAATCTGCCTCAGGGTATACGACGGGGGTTCAAGCCCGGAAAATTTATTAGGAAAGATTATCGAGGATGACCCCCGCACCGTTTTAATTATAGATGCGCTGGCTTTTGGCGGCGTTCCCGGAGAGATAAATCTGTTCAACCCCGAGGAAATAAAGACATCGGCGCTTTTTTTTACGCATAACCCCTCACCCCGGCTTATCTTTGATTTCCTGCAGGAAAATACTAAAGCGAAGATTTATCTTCTGGCAATTCAGCCCCGCACCATCAACCTGGGAGATAAAATGACTCCGCCGATAGAAGAGCGGTTGAGAGAATTAACCCATTGGTTTATAAAAAATTATCCTCTAAACACATGCGGGAACAGATTATCAACCCAGACATAATTCTTGGCATTGCAGAGAAGGACATTTCCCCTCCTAAGGAGACCGTTCTTTCCATTCTGAAGAAGGCGCGGGAAAAGAAGGGACTGAGCCTGGAGGAGGCAAGGTTTCTCGTAAACCTCAATGACCCCGCGCTGGAAAGCGAATTGTTTAACGCCGCCGGCTGGGTGAAAAACGAGATTTACGGCGAACGCCTCGTATTCTTTGCTCCCCTCTATATTTCCGATTATTGCATCAACAACTGCGATTATTGCAATTTTCATTTACGCAACCGCCGGATATCCCGGAAAAAATTAAGTCCGGAGGAGATAGAAGAACAGACACAGGTTTTAATTAATATGGGACATAAACGGATTTTACTGGAATGCGGGGAAGACCCCGGGAATAACCCCGTTGATTATGTGACAGAGGTCATCAGCAAGATATATGCAACCCGGACCAGTAAAGGCAATATCCGCAGAATCAACGTTAACGTCGCAGCCACTAGCGTGGATGATTATCGTAAATTAAAGCGGGCAGGGATAGGGACCTATCAGCTCTTTCAGGAGACCTATCACCCGCCGACCTACGAAAGATTGCATCACGGACCAAAACAGGATTATGAACGTCAGATTACCGCCCATAACCGCGCATTTGAAGCAGGACTGGATGACCTCGGTTTGGGGGTCCTCTTCGGTTTGTACGACTGGCGCTTTGAGGTTTTAGCGCTTATCAGCCATGCGCAATATCTGGATAGAAAATTCGGCGTAGGACCGCATACGATTTCTGTTCCGCGTTTTCGTCCTGCCCCCACGGTTGCCTACAAGCCGCCCTATCCTGTTTCTGACCGGGATTTTCTTAAAATCATTGCCGTATTGAGGCTTGCCGTTCCCTATACGGGAATGATTATTTCTACGCGCGAAAAACCCGAAATGCGCAAGCTTGCCTTCAAGATCGGCATATCCCAGACCAGCGCCTGTTCGGCGACCAGCGTGGGCGGTTACGGCGGGAGAGGAAACCCGCCGCAGTTTTCAATTTTTGACATGCGTCCCCTTGAGGAGGTTATAAACGGCGTTCTCGATGATAGGCTCCTGCCCAGTTTCTGCACTGCCTGCTATCGTCTGGGCAGGACGGGCGAGGCCTTTATGGATCTTTCTAAACCAGGGTATATCCACAATTTTTGTCGCCCCAATGCCATAATTACCTTTGCGGAATATCTGGAGGATTTTGCTTGCAACGGGATATATGAGAGGGGTTATGCCGTTATAGATTTTTATCTGAATAAAATTGAAGACGCCTCTCTGCGCGAGATAACCCGCGAGAGATTGGATAAAATCAAGCAGGGGCAGAGGGACTTATATTTTTAATGAGCCCCCACACCAATTGCGTAATAACGGCGTTCTATCGCAATTGGTGTGGGGGGCAAATTCAGACAGCAATTTATGTTCACTCCCTTCGGTCGTTCCATAAATTGCGTCTTCATTTGAAATGTGCTACGCTATACCCGGTAAGATAACGCAGATAAACGAAGACAGCGTCACCGTAGACTATTTCGGCGAGAAGAAGAAGGCAAAAAACGACTTTTTCAGACTGGAGTCCGGCGACTACGTCTATGCGCAGGGTGGTTTTGTGGTTCAGAGGATTTCCGAACGCGAGGCATTGCCGATATTGGAGTCCTGGCAGGAACTTTTTGTTAAACTTCAGGAAGTAGATTCAGAGCTCAGCGCCCGACCGCGGACATTATATCAGCGCGCGAACTACCTGCGCCAGAAACACTCGGGAAATTCCTGCTGTATCCACGGAATCATTGAATTTTCCAACTATTGCCGCAATAACTGTCTCTACTGCGGTATCCGGGAAAGCAACCGTGCTCTTGGGCGCTATCGGATGCGTATAGATGAAATAATAGAAACCGCTGATTATGCGGCGAATAAACTGGGCTTTAAGGCATTGGTTCTCCAGTCAGGAGAAGACCTCTGGTACGACGCCCAAACAATACGCGAGACAATAATCGGAATCCGCAAAAGGTGCGCCTGTTTGATTATCCTGAGTACCGGAGAGAGGGAAGAGAATTTTTACCTTGAGGCTTACCGGGCAGGTGCGCGGGGTGCGCTCCTGCGTTTTGAAACCAGCAACCCTCGTTTGTATGCCGGATTAAGACCCGGGCGTATTCTCCGCGACCGGGTGGATTTAATTAAGCGCCTGCACAATATGGGCTATTTGGTTATGACGGGGTTTCTCCTCGGTTTGCCTGGGCAGAGTGAAAAAGATATAGCAGAAGACATCGCCGTTGCCGCCTCCTTAAAACCGGAGATGTTTTCCTTCGGTCCTTTTATTCCCCATCCCGCCACACCCCTCGCGGGCCATCCCGCGCCTTCGCGGGAGCGGGTTTTAGATACCATTGCCCGTGCGCGCATAGAAAATCCGAAGGCAAGGATTCTGGTTACTACTGCCCTGGAGACGCTGGATAGGAAAAACGGTTTGCGCTTGGGCCTTATATCGGGCGGAAACTCCCTGATGATTGATGTCACGCCCGGGAAATACCGCGCCCTTTACGAAATCTATCCCCAGCGCGCAGGCACAGAGGAGGCGGTTCCGGAGCGGATTGGTTCAATTTTAGCTCTACTGCGTTCTTTGGGCAGGGCGCCTACGGATTTGGGCATATAAGTTTCGGAATAGGCACAAAGGGTTTAGCGGCAGGATGAAAAAAATTTTTTATATATTGATTTTGCTCCTGGTTTTATCGGGGTGTGCGACTTGCAGGAGATGTGAGTCCTGTGTGGCTAAAGAGTCCGCTACGCTACACAGAGCCTGGAAGGATAGATAATGTCCTGGCGGATAAAGGAGGTGTTTTGATGGGAAGAAATATTATCGTGGGTATGACCGCGGTTGCTGTGTTTTTTTCCGCAGTCTCTTCTTATGCCCAGGAAACATGGGTTGAAGAACGAACCCCTGTACTGCGTGAGGCAAAGCAGGATGCCCAAACCACGCTGGCGATAGATGCCTATCTTATAGGCGATGTTCTGGAAGTCAGGGTAACCGCAAGGATGTATGCTGCCAAACCCGAGATCAGCAATATAATTTTAGTAGGGCCTAAAATCGGGAGATTAAGTCCTCAGACAAAAAGGACAGTTACCTCATCCGTAGAAGACGAAGCCCCTTATCCAATGAGCAAGCGCGGGGCATTTATTAATTTCGGCAGTAAGACAAGGACCGGCAAGGGAAGAGGAACGCTGACAAGAGAGCAGGTCGAGTTTAAACTACCCGCGGATAAGATAATGCCGCAGAGGGTTTATCAGATATGGGTAAGGGTAAAGAGCGCGCAGTCCGGAGGAACGGTCCATGGATTTAAATTTGACTTAAAAGATTTTGCCGGGTTGGTTGCAAAACAGAGGTGAAGGACAGTTAAATAATATGGGGGTTGTCCATATTTTGGTAATAGCTCAGCCGCCAGAAGAGACCATTCGTCTAACAGGTTTATGAGTGTAGA
>JBBIPY010000024.1:0-16772 GCA_037442605.1 Candidatus Omnitrophota bacterium | reverse complement strand
GTTAATATGTGTTATATTTTATGTAGGAAGTAAAATAGAGCAAAAATCTATACAAGAAGTATCTATAGGCAAAATGAAAATTATATTGAAAATTTACACTCTGATTTTTCTTTTGGCTCTACCCTCGCCGTATTTGAAGGCGCACTCTCCGAACGAACTGTCCCTCCGCCGAGCGAAGGGAGATTCTGCCCTCAGTTTCCTGCGGGAACATCCGGGAAAAGTTTATTCCTTGAAAGAACTTATAGCCATGGGGTTTTCAGAGTTAGAACTCTCGCAGTTGGTCGCTGACAATAGGCTTGTAGAAATTCAAGTAGGCTCTGGTTATGCAGGTAAAGATTACCGGGGCAATTTTTATCTACTGCCGCGCGAGGCTATAATCAGCCAGGAACTTATCCGGGGAATAAGCCAGGAAGAACAAGGCTCCGGACCGCGGGTTAAGTACTTTGTCCATACCCGCACTATCGATAGTTTCAGGCGGGATTTGGAAAATATAATGCGCTACTGGGAAGCAGTTTACCGGAAGAATATAGGTGAAGAAGGATTAGAAAGATTCAGAACCTATTTTATGCCAGAAGTCATCCGCATTATCGGAGATGACCTGGAAGCGGTTGCCAGTGCTCTGTTTCAGACATATAAAAGATTGTTTGAGTTATGGAATAACCTGAAGGATTTAGAGATGCAGTCAGAGGCAGAAATAGATTATTCAGGCCGAATTAACCTTTTATTGGCGGATGAATTGCAGAGAATAAGGCGCGACATAAACTTAAGAGAAACCTATGGCCGGCAACACAATGCGGCCGAGGAATTGAGCCAAATAGTATCTTCGGTCAAGGCAGTATTAAAGGAGTACGAAGACAGGATATTAGGTATAATAATTCAAGGAAGCTGGGCACGCGGAAGACCCACGGACGACTCGGATTTAGATTTTGTGATAATTTCAGAACAAGGAATAGACGAGGAACTGGCAGAGGAACTACAAGAAAAGATAGAAGATGCTATTGATAAAAAAACAAGTAACCTTCTCAGTCTGACTACGCATCAACTAATTATGGAAAATCCAGATACTTTCCGGAAGGCCTTCAATTTTGATGGAACAAGAGAATTTCCTCTTTATGTGAGGAATTTTGTTCTTATTGCTAAAGATGAAGCTACCTTAAAGAGAATAACTTCCTTGATTTTGGAAGCCCAGCCTTCGTTTCGTACCCAAAAGGGGTCAGGCACTTTTTCCCAAAAGGGGTCTGACCCCTTTTCCTCCTAGGCGTTGATATTTTTCAACAAAACGCTGATGATATCTTTTTCCTTCACGCTGCCGATGATTTTGCCTTTTTTGAACAAAACGCCACAGTGTTTTCCTCCGGCGATACCGATATCGGCGTCAGCCGCCTCGCCGGGACCGTTAACCTCGCAGCCCATTATTGCCACCTTTAGTGGTCTCGTAATCCGTAATCTGTAATCCGTAATCTGTAATTTTTCTTCTAATTCCTGAACAATTTTGACCACGTCAATCTGGGCGCGGCCGCAGGTGGGACAGGCAATAATCTGGGGACCAAATTGCCCAAGACCGAGGCTGGACAAAATCCACTGTGCAACCTTAACTTCTTCTTTAGGGTCTCCGGTCAAGGAGGCGCGAATGGTATCGCCAATACCTTCAGCCAATAAAATTCCCATACCTACGGCAGATCTTATTCCACCTTCAAAGGAAAGACCGGTAGCAGTAATGCCTAAATGAAAGGGGTAATCGCAGAGTCGCGCCATCTGGCGATACGCCTCTACCGTGGTCAAAACGTCCGATGCCTTAAGCGAAACCATAATAGCGTGAAATTTCAGCTTCTCTAAAACCTTAATGTACTCTAGAGCAGATTTAACCATAAGCACACTGGTGTCCAGCTTCTCGCTTCCAGCTTCCAGCTTCGGGTATCTTCTTAAATTTAGCGACCCCGCATTAACTCCTACCCTAATCGGAATATTTTTCTCCTTTGCTACCTTTACAACTTCTCTGATTTCGTTTTTTCGGTAGATATTGCCGGGGTTCAGACGGATAGCGTCGCTTCCTGACCCAATGGCTAAAAGCGCCAGACGGTAATTAAAATGGATATCCGCCTCAAGGGGAATTCTTATGCTGCGCTTAATTTCTTTAATTGCCCCGGCATCTTTCTCGTCTTTCACCGCCACGCGGATTATCTCGCAACCCATATCCTCCAATTCTTTAATCTGTTTAGCCGTGGCTCTCATATCGCTGGTTTTCGTCTTGGCCATCGACTGCACAGAGATAGGAAAATTACCGCCGACTGCCACCTTCCCTATTTTCACCACCCTCGTCTTTCTTCTCTTCATTATTTTTATTCGTGGTAATTCGGTTTTTTATTCCCGCTTCGCTGAGCGAAGCGAGGCGAGCGTGGTAATTCGTGATCATTTCTTCCAGAAATGTACTATCTTTTCTATAACCTGAAAACGCAACAGGTCATTATAGAAGACAAAAATCATCAGCATAATCAAAAAGGCAATCCCAATCTGGGTAATCCTTTCCTGCATCTTTAAACTAATTGCCCTACCCCTCGCTTTCTCGATAAAAAGAAACAAAATATGCCCTCCGTCCAAAACGGGTATAGGCAAGATATTAAATATTGCTAAAGAGGCACTCAATATCGCAAGCAGATTTAATAAAGTCGCTATTCCTAACTCCGCCGCCAACTTGGTAATATAGAAAATCCCCAGTGGACCGGAAACAGACTCCTTAAATGCCAGACGTCCGCTCACAATCCTAAAAAGGGCGGTAAAGGTAAGCCGGGTGAGCGCCCAGAGTTTTCTGCCGGCGAGGGGCCCGGATCTAAAAAAGGCATATCTTACCTTAATCATCTCATCGGGAGGCTTGATTCCGATAAGGGAAACCTCCTTTTTATGGCCAAAGATATTGGTGAGTTCTTCCCGGCGCGGGAAAACCGTAACGACCATAACTTTATCCTCGCGCTTTAACAATAAATCTAAAGACCCCTTCTTGGTCCTGTGAATAATCTCGGTTAACTCCTCCCAGGTATTCACCTTTTGATGGTCAATCTGGAGTATACGGTCTCCCTTCTGGATGCCGGCACCTTCTGCAGGATAACCCTTTATTAAATCCCCTACCTTTGCGGTTATGGCAGGATAACCCGTGGCAAAAACCAGCCAGAAAACAAAGAAAGCAAGCACATAGTTAAGCAGCGGTCCGGCAAGGACTATGGCAACGCGTTTCTTAACCGGCTGAGACAGATACTCCCAGGCCTCACCGCTTAAAGCCTCGCCGGGATTATCCCCTGCCATCTTCACATAGCCGCCTACCGGAATAAGCGAGAGACAGTATTCGGTTTCTTTGCGTTTTAAGGCAAAGACTACCGGTCCGAATCCAAAAGAAAATCTTTCAATCTTTACCCCCATACGTCTGGCCGTAATAAAATGACCGAATTCATGCACCAGGATTAGAATACTCAGAACAAATACAAAGGCTAATACGGGCATATCTCACATCCTTCCGATAATTTTATGGGTTTCGTTTCTTGCCCAGCGGTCAATGGATAAAACAGACTCCACATCGTCTAAATCAATTGACCGATGTCGTTTCATAACCTCGGAAATAATCCGCGGTATCTGGGGCAGGTTTATTTTTTCTTTCAAAAAGGCGTCTACGCAGACCTCATCCGCGGCGTTGAGGACACAGGGAAAACTCCTTCCCTTGCCTGCCGCTTCATAAGCCAATCTAAGACAGGGGAATTTTTCAAAGTCGGGCCTTTGAAAAGTCAGCTTCCCTCTGCTAACCAGATCTAAGGCGGATAGATCAGTTTGACAACGCCGGGGATAGGTCAGGGCGTATTGAATAGGAAGACGCATATCCGTAATTCCCAGCAAAGCCAGAATATTGCCGTCCACAAATTCCACCATAGAATGGATTATTGCCTCGGGATGAATCAAGACCTCAATCTTTTCCGCCGGGGTATCAAAGAGCCAGCGCGCCTCAATTACCTCCAGACCCTTGTTCATCAGGGTGGCGGAATCAACGCTGATTTTTTTTCCCATCTGCCAGCGCGGATGCCTCAGCGCATCGCGGGGACCTGCTTTCTCTAATTTTTCCCTTCGGAGCAAATGAAATGGTCCCCCTGAGGAGGTAAGTATAATCCGCTTCACCTCTCTAATATCCCTTCCATTTAAACATTGGAATATCGCGCTGTGCTCGCTATCTACGGGGATAATTTTCACGCGATGCCGGCGGCAGAGTCTATTAACCAGCTCGCCCGCCATAACCACTGCCTCTTTGCTTGCCAGGGCAATTTTTTTTCTCTGCTTTATGCTCTCAATCAAAGGAAGCAGAGACGTGCCTCCCGCTATACAAATAACCACCAGCTCAACCTCTCTATCAACTGCAACCTTGATTACGCCCTCAAGTCCAGAAAAAAAATTTATCTTCTTAGAGAGCTGCGTCTTAAACTGCGCAGCGCTTCTTCCATCCTGAACCGCCACTATCTTGGGAGCAAACTCTTCTATCTGTTTATGAAGCAACCCGATATTTGTATTGGTGGTTAAACCCACAACCTTAAATTGGCCTCTTAATGCCTGAATAACCCTTAACACGTTGATTCCTACCGAACCCGTAGAACCTAAGATAGCTATCCTTTTCATTTAATGAGCAGATGATTTATGGAGCGTAGCGACATAAATCATAGGCCGAAGGTCGTCTGCGAATTAAACCCTTGACAATTTCTTTGTTGTTAACGAGTGAAATTGTCAAGGGTCAAATTCAGACTCACCTTTATACCGACACGTAAGCAACTTAGCTTCGCTATTCTGCCTGCCGGCAGGCGCTCGCTAAGTTGCGTCTTCATTTGAGAAAGAAACTCACATATAAATAAAAGAAAGGGGCGGCAAAGATTATGCTGTCTACTAAGTCCAGCATTCCCCCTAAGCCGGGGAAGATGCTGCCGGAATCTTTAACCCGACAGTCTCTTTTCAGAAGGGATTCACAGAGGTCCCCCAGCTGGGCAAGCCCTCCCAGAATAACTCCCAGAATAATCGCCTCCGCCGGCCTGATGCCCAGCCAGATACCTCCCGCCAAGAAACTTGCAACTGTACTAAAAACCAGCCCTCCTATTGTGCCTTCTTTTGACTTATTGGGACTGATTCTCTTGATTAAAGTGTGGCGCCCGAACTTCATTCCTACTAAATAGGCTCCGATATCGCCCAGTTTAGTAACCAGAAGCAGATAGAGAATCAACCCTCTGCCGGAAGCCATATAAAGGAATTTGATGAAAAAACTCAAGGGCCAGCTGATATAGAGGACGCCAAATACTGTCGTGGATAAAACCGCGATTGCCTGGATAGACTGCCGGCGGGTAAACTGGACCCCGAAAATAATAAAACAAACCAGGATAGTGAAAACAATCTCCCAGGTAGCGGGGAAAATTTTAAATGCCGAGGTCAGATGCACGCCGAAAGGGATAAGACAGCCCAAGACAATGCCGAACTTCTTGGGAATAATAATGCCTTTCTTCTCAACCATCTGATAAAATTCATCTAAGGCAATCCCCACAATCGCGACCACTACCCAGGTTCCGAGCAAGGGAGGGGCAAAGAGAACCAATGTTACGAGGACAGCCAGCGCTATGCTGACCAATGACCTTTTATAGAGTGCAGGCATTTTTATGCCGGAATACCGCCAAAACGGCGTTCGCGTTTCCTGAAAGAATTTATCGCCTCTTCCAGGTCTCTTCTGGTAAAATCGGGCCAGAGTTTAGGGGATATATAAATCTCCGTGTAAGAGATCTGCCAGAGAAGAAAATTGCTCACCCTGAACTCGCCGCCTGTGCGAATTAACAAATCGGGGTCAGGCAGACCGCGGGTATAAAGGAACTGGCTAAAAAGATTTTCATCAATCTGTTCGAGCCTTAAATCTCTTCGTAAAACCGCCTCAGCAATCCGGCGCACCGCCTCAACTATTTCCAATCTCCCGCCGTAATTCAGCGCCAGGTTCAGGATAAGACCGGTGTTTTTCTTCGTTGTCTCTACAATCCTGTATAGCTCCCGCTGCAGGGAGGCGGGCAGTCTTTTTATACCGCCCAATATCTGAAAGCGCAGATTGTTTTCGGTAATCTTACGACTCTGCTTGATTAAGAAATCTTCAAGTGCTCCCATTAAAAGATCTATCTCTTTCTTGGGACGTTTCCAATTGTCGCTCGAGAATGTATAGAGGGTAAGGACTTCAATCCTTAAATCAATGGCTGCCTCTACAATCTTATGGGCGGTTTTTATGCCTTCACGATGTCCCATAATCCGGGGAAGGCCCCGGTCTTTCGCCCAGCGGCCATTGCCATCCATAATAATTGCAATATGCCGGGGAAAATCATCCTTTTCTTTCATACATTTATGCTGCCTCATCAACTAAATAAAGGTGTAATTAAAACGCGGGGCATTAGAGAAGGGGCGGAATAATCTCATTCGGTTCGGAAGGAACCTGTCTTTGAGCAGGACCGGATGGCTACGGCAAAACAGTTCCTTCCGGAACAACGGGTTGCAGAGAATTGGTTGCTTCCTCTGCGCCCGCTCCTTCGGCTTTCAGCGCCTCCCATTCTTTCTCTGCTTCTTGCTTTGCCTTTGTCAGACTGACAATCTGGGCCTGTAATTCCTCAATCGTATTCCTTGCACGGTCAAGTTCCTCGATAAGACTACGGCTTGCTTCAATTTCATTATCAAATTTCTTTTGAAGGGCATCCAGCTGGGCCCGGATAAACTCTTTGTCTTTCAGCGCCTGACTGAGCCTGTTTTCCAATTCTATCTTTTTATTCTTCAGTTCCTGACAGGTGCTATTCAACCGAAAGGCCCAGAACAATGCTGCCAGAGAAACGAACGCTAAGATAGCCAGCGGTAACTGCTCTTTTTTCATATATCACCTCCTCAAATGAGCAGATGATTTATGGAGCATGAAGTGCGACATAAATCATATCTCGTTTTATTACATGTTGAAGCGTCTGCGAATTTGACCCCCACACCAATTGCGTAATAACGACGTTGTATTGCAATTGGTGTGGGGGTAAATTCGGACAGACCTGTCTACCGACAGGTAGATAAGTTATGTTCGCTTTCCCGCGCATCATTCTTTCATTCTATTTAGATAGGCGGGACGCTCCATAACTTATGCCCTCATCTATTTTATCAAGGTATTCTTCAATATAAAGGCGGCGAAAACAATGGAGACCATCGACATCAATTTTATAAGAATATTCAGGGACGGACCCGAAGTATCCTTAAGGGGGTCTCCCACCGTATCTCCTACCACTGCTGCCTTATGCGGAACTGAACCCTTTCCCCCGAATTGCCCGGCTTCAATATATTTTTTGGCATTGTCCCAGGCCCCGCCGGTATTAGCCATCATAATTGCCAAAAGAAACCCCGAGACGAGCGCCCCGGTCAAAAGACCAATCCCCGCCTCCACCCCCATTAAAATTCCTATTATAATCGGGGCTAAGAGCGCAATCAAGGCAGGAAGAACCATTTCCTTCTGTGCCGCCGCGGTAACTATGCGGGTGCATTTTGCATATTCCGGACTTGCCCTGCATTCCATAATCCCGGGGATTTCCTTGAACTGCCTCCTTACCTCAAATACTATCTTCTCCGCTGCCCTGCCTACAGCACGGATGGTCAAGGCACAGAAAAAGAAAGGCAGCATACCTCCCACAAACAATCCGCCTAAAATCTTAGGATTGAGCATTGATAAGTCCATCCTGCCGCCGAGTATGTCTATCTTATCCTTATAGGCGGCAATGAGCGCCAGGGCGGTTAAAGCGGCTGAGCCAATGGCAAAACCCTTACCGGTTGCAGCGGTGGTATTTCCTAAGGCATCTAAGGCATCGGTGCGTTTCCTCACCTCCGGCGGCTGGCCGGACATCTGGGCATTGCCACCGGCATTATCCGCTACCGGACCATAGGCATCGGTGGCCAAAGTAATTCCTAACGTGGAAAGCATGCCTACGGCAGAAATCCCCACCCCGTAAAGACCTAAATTAAAATTACCTTTCCCCCCTGAAGCAAAGTAACTGCTCAATGTGCTTGCCGCCACCGCAATAACCGGAATAACTGTAGAAAGCATGCCTACAGAGAGCCCATTCAGAATCAGCGTCGCCGGACCAGTCAGCGCGGAAGCCGATATTGCGCGTGTAGGATTGTATTTGTCGGACGTGAAGAATTCCGTGGACAGTCCGATAATAATACCGGCAATCAAACCCGATAATACTGCTATATAAACCCCGTTGTGTTCTATGCCTAAGGATGCCCGCACCAAGAAATAAGCCAGAACCGCAATCATCGCCGCGCTGACAAATATCCCCCGGCGCAGCGCCCGGAGCAGAAAGCCCTGTTCCGCTTTTTCCCGGGATCTTACAAAAAAAGTCCCCGTAACCGAAGCCAGCACCCCGGCGGCGGCCATTGTCAGGGGAAGGACCACGCCGTTAATACCCAAACCTGCGGCAACTGCCAAAGCCATCGTGGCGACAATTGAACCGATGTAGGATTCATACAGATCGGCGCCCATCCCCGCCACATCGCCCACATTGTCACCTACATTATCGGCAATCACGGCGGGATTACGGGGGTCGTCTTCCGGAATGCCTGCCTCGACTTTGCCGACCAGATCCGCCCCTACATCTGCGGCTTTGGTAAAAATACCGCCGCCCACCCGGGCAAAGAGCGCCTGACTCGAAGCCCCCAGGGCCGAACACAGTAAAGTGGTGGTTACTGCCTGAATGCGGTTAAAGAGGTCTAAATGCCCATAATAAAAATTCAAGAAGAAGTACCAGATGGACAGATGCAATAGACCCAAACCGACCACGACCAGTCCGGTTACCGCCCCCGCAGAAAAAGCCATGCGCAAACCTGCATTTAGACCCCGCGTAGCCGCCTGCGCAGTGCGTGATGAAGCGCGGGTGGCAATATTCATCCCGATGTAACCGGCAAGGGCGGAGAAGAAGCCACCGCTTAAAAAAGCAAAAGGAACAAATACCGCAAGATAACCCGCCCTGCTCAGCCAGAATAAGATAATAAATACGACTGCAAAAAATACCGCCACTCCGCTATACTGCCGTTTTAAATAACCGCCTGCCCCTTCGCGCACCGCACGGGCAATCTCGCGTATTTTCTCACCGCCTTCATCCTGCCTGAGAATCCAGCCGGCTAAATACCCGGCAAAACCAAGGGCAAGCAGGGAACCAAGAGGCGCAAGCAGAAACAGGTCAAAAGCCATAAATAGAACTCCTATTCTAAGCTAAAGGTCTGCCTCCTCTCCGAACCTACAGAGATAAGGCAAATCTTTATACCCAATATCTGACTTAAGCGTTTTAGATATCGTTGCGCATTGCGAGGTAAATCCTTAAAAGAGGTTATATGCGAGGTATCCTCACACCAGCCCTCATGTTCTTCATAAAGAGGCTCGCCTTCAAACAAAATACGCATATTGGCGGGGAAACGACGATAAAGCCTGCCTTTATATCTATATCCCGTGCAGATCTTTATCTTCTCCATTTCATCCAGAACATCGAGCTTGGTGAGGGCAATTTCATCCAGACCATTCACTAAGATAGAATGTCTTACCAGAACCGCATCAAACCAGCCACACCTGCGGGGTCTGCCCGTGGTAGCCCCGAATTCCTTTCCCCGTGCACGTATCTTTTCCATAAGGCCCGACTTAAATTCGGTGGGAAATGGTCCCTCTCCCACGCGTGTGGTGTATGCCTTAGCTACACCAATAACTCTATCGATATCCTTCGGTCCTGCTCCTGTACCTGTGAATACCCCGCCTACCGAGGCATTGGAGGCAGTAACATAGGGGTAGGTTCCGAAATCAACATCCAAGAGTGTTCCCTGCGCCCCCTCAAAGAGGATGCTTTTCTTTTTATCTATCGCCTCCTTTAGAACGGCGGTGGTATCTGTTACATATTTTTTTATTAATTTTGCATAGCCTAAGTATTCAGTATAGATTTTAATAAAAGAAAAAACTTTCAGGCCATAGAGTTGCTTAAATATTTCATTCTTTTCTGCAAGATTTAACTTTAACTTTTCCGCAAAGGCATCTTTATCCAAGAGGTCAACCATGCGTATTCCCACGCGGGCAAGTTTATCCGCATAGCAGGGACCGATTCCCCGGCCGGTAGTGCCGATTTTTCTTCTGCGTTCACGCAGTTCATCGAGGAGTCTGTGGTAGGGAAAAATGATATGCGCCTGTTCGCTTACCAGCAAACTGGAGCCGATTTCAATACCTTTATTCTTCAATCCGTTTATTTCATCAATCAGCGCCTTGGGGTCAACTACCACTCCATTACCTATAACGCAGGTTTTTCCCTTATGTAATATGCCGGATGGTATTAAATGCAGGATAAAGGTTTCTTTTCCGATAACCACCGTGTGTCCGGCATTATTGCCGCCCTGGTAGCGGACAACAAAATCTGCATCCTGGGCAAGATAATCGATAATCTTCCCCTTGCCTTCGTCTCCCCACTGCGCTCCCACTACCACTATGTTAGACATATTTTGCCTCGTTTACCGTTTACCCGCTCCTCGCTATCGCTCGTCGCTGTTTACCCCGTTAGAAATTGGGAATTTCTAACGGGGTTTACCGTAAGGACACACGGTAAACGGTACACGGTTAACGGTAAACGTAACGTTATTTATTATAATTTTATCAGTTTCGCATCCAGAATATTCTCGGTTTGCCTCAGCTGCCTTATCACGCCTTCAGATACAGCGTTGTCCACATTGAGCACGGTAATTGCCCGGCCACCCGCCTTTTCTCTCCCGAAGGTCATTCCGGCAATATTTATCTTATTCTTACCTAAAATCATCCCGATATTTCCCACTACCCCGGGTTTATCCCAGTTATAAAGTAAAAGCATAAACCCTTGCGGGATCACCTCCACATAAAAATCATTTATCTTTACAATGCGCGGTGAATTATTGGCAAAAAGGGTTCCCGTGATCAAGTTCCTGGCTTTATCTGTCGTTACCTCCACCGAAATTACATTAGCAAAATCCTCTATCTCTGTCGTCTTAGTTTCGCTTATCTTTATACCCCTCTCCCTGGCAATAAAAGGCGCATTGACAAAATTAACCGTCTCCTGCAATATGGGGGTAAGCATCCCTTTGATGAGCGCCACGCTAAGCGGCTGGGTGTCGCAGTTGCTTAAAATCTCTCCGATATATTTTATCTTCACCTCTTTAATGTGTCCTTCGGTTATCTGGGTATGAATGGCTCCTAATTTTTCTGCGAGACTGATATAGGGCTGGAGTAAATTAAGGAGCTGCGCCTCTACGCAGGGGAAATTTACCGCATTGCGCACCCCTCTGCCCAGAAGGGCATCTCTCACCTGACGGGCAATATCAATAGAGACATTGATCTGCGCCTCTTCCGTGGAGGCACCTAAATGCGGCGTTACCACGACATTATCCAGTTTAAGAAGAGGACTATCCGCGGGCGGTTCTTTTTCAAAGACATCGAGCGCCGCACCCTGAACTATGCCATCCTGGACCGCTTTTGCCAGGGCATTTTCTTCAATAATCCCTCCCCGCGCACAGTTGATAATCCGGACCCCTTTCTTCATCATCTTAAATTCTTTCTCCGAAACCATATATTTTGTATCATCGGTTAAAGGGACATGGAAGGTTATGCAATCGGACTGCTTAAATAGAATTTCCAGCTCTACCAATTCCACACCCAACTGTTTTGCCTTCTCTTCCGGCAAATAGGGGTCATAGGCAATGACCTTCATTCCGAAACTCAAAGCCCGTTTGGCTACCTCCTTGCCTATTCTTCCCAGGCCAACTATGCCTAAGACCTTGCCGTATAATTCCACCCCCATAAATTTCTTGCGATTCCATTCACCCTGCTTCAGAGAGACATTTGCCTGAGGTATATTCCGCGATAAAGCCAGGATTAAACTCATCGCGTGCTCGGCAGTTGAGATGGTATTTCCTTCCGGTGCATTCATCACGATGATTCCCTTCTTGGTCGCCGCATCAACATCAACATTATCCAGACCCACGCCTGCGCGACCAATGATTCTCAGTCTGGAAGCCTTCTCAACTATTCCCGCGGTAACCTTGGTCTCGCTTCTCACCAGTAAGGCATCGTAGCCTTTGATAATCTCTTTTAAGACATCCTCCGGCTGTTTGAGCTTTACATCCACCTGCAGGTCTTTTTCTTCTCTTAAAATTTTCAATCCCTCTTCCGCCAGCGGGTCGGAAACTAAAATTTTCATGCTAAGCCCTCCTTTAAATTTGCTATGCGAATTTTTATCCCTTGGCAAAAATCTCTTCAGCGGCCTTTACTCCTTTGCCCAAGGGTGCCTTGTAACCCATTTCATTCAGGGCAATCTCCAGACAGGAAATGGTCAAAAGTATATCTTCGGGGGTAATATAGCCCATATGGGCAATGCGGAAGGCTTTTCCTTTGAGTTCGGCCTGGCCGCCGGCAATAGAAACACCGTATTTCTGCCGGAGCGTCTTTACCAGGTTTTCTCCATCCAGCCCCTGGGGAACCTTTACCGCGGTCACCGCATCAGAGGATGCCCTGGGCGCAAATAGTTCCAGGCCTAAGGCAAGCATCGCCGCCCGCGTCGCCTTGGCCATTTTGGCATGCCGTGCCCAGATATTCTCCAAACCCTCTTTCTGAATCATATTCAATGCCTCACGCAGCCCCACAACCAAAGTAACCGCCGGCGTAAAAGGTGTGTCAACTTTATCCAATGCCTTTTTGGCTTCCCTTAAATCAAAATAATAGCGCGGACATTTTGCCTGGGATACTAAATTCCAGGCTTTCGGACTGATGCTTAAAAAAGCCAATCCCGGGGGAAGCATCAAGCCCTTCTGAGAGCCTGCCACCACCACATCCACTCCCCAGGCATCGGTCCTCAGTTCAATCGAAGCCAGGGCGCTAATCGCATCTACTACCAAGACCGCAGGATAGCCTCTTATGCCTTCGCTAATTGCCTTAATATCATTGACCGCGCCGGTGGAGGTCTCGCAAAGCGTAATCAATACCGCCTTGATGTGGGGGTCGCGTTTTAAAATCTCGGCAATCCTACCCGGCTCAACTGCCTCACCCCAGGTAACGTCCAGGGTTATTGCCTCAATGCCGTAACTCTGGCAGAGCTCGGTCCAGCGTTCTCCGAACTTGCCCCCCTGAACCGTAATTACCTTATCCTTGGGGGAAAGCAAATTCACCACCGCTGCCTCCATTGCCCCCGTTCCCGAGGAGGCGAAGGTAAAGACATCGTTCTGAGTCTGGAAAACATACTTAAGTCCCTTAATTACCTCTTCAAAGACAGCCCGATACTCAGAGGTGCGATGGTGAATGATGGGCCTTGCCATCGCCAGGGCAATCTCGGGTGGTACCGGTGTAGGACCGGGTGTTAACAATAACTGTTTTCTCATACATCCTCCATATATTTGTTATCGGGTTACTTGCGTTGTTGCGTCTTTGCGTTAAAACGCTACAACCCTATAACGCAATAACTCTATAACGAAACTTATTTTTTCAACTTACCAATAATCACCTCATCCACCAAGCCATACTCCTTTGCTTCATCCGCTGACATAAAATAGTCCCTATCGGTATCCTTTTGAATCTTATCTAATGTCTGCCCGGTATGCTTGGCAAGGAGTTCGTTTATTTTGTCGCGCAGTCTCAGAATCTCTTTTGCCTGAATGCTGATATCTGCCGCTGCTCCCTTTACCCCTCCCCAGGGCTGATGAATCATAATCCTGGCATGGGGAAGGGCAAAGCGTTTACCTTTGGTTCCGGCGGATAATAAAAGGGCTCCCATACTTGTGGCCTGTCCCACGCAGTAGGTAGCCACATCGGGTTTTACAAACTGCATCGTGTCATAAATTGCCAGACCCGAGGTAACCGCACCGCCGGGGGTATTGATATAAACATTGATATCCTTATCGGGGTCTTCCATCTGCAAAAAAAGCATCTGGGCAATCACCAGATTGGATATCACGTCGTCAATGGGGGTCCCGATAAAAACAATCCTATCCTTTAATAAGCGGGAATAGATATCATAGGCGCGTTCCCCCCTTGCGGATTGCTCCACCACTATCGGCACCAGCGTCTGACTGCGTATCTCCATAGCAGACTCCTTTTGTTTTGGTTAAATGGCAATTAGTTAAAAGGTTAAATAAAATGGACGCCCCATTTAACTATTTAACCATTTAACTATTTAACCATTTAACTATTTAACCAAACCATTTAACTATTCTTCTACAATCTGGGCATTCTTTAATAAAAAATCCACGACCTTTTCCTCGCGCAGTTCTAATCTCAATTCTTCCAATAATCTTTTCTCGGCAAGATTTCTCTTTACCTTATCAAAATCTTGTTTGAGGTCGCCAGCCAATCTCTGGATATGCCGGTCTAGTTCTTCGTCGGAAACCTCAATTTTTTCCTTCTGAGCAATTTTATCCAGCAGAAAATAAGCCTTTACCTGCCTATCTGCCTCCTCCTTTGCCCTCTTCCTGATCAACTCCGCGGATTTCTCTACGTCTTCCTCGCCAACCCCTTTCCTCAGAAGATCCTGGCGAAAACGATTCTCAAGGCTCGCCCTATATTTATCAACCAGGGAAACAGGTATGGCAAATTTATTTGCCTCCACAAGCATATCCAACACCTTGGCTTCTAATTCTTTCCTTGACTGGATTTCTTTAAGCGAGAGGAGGTCCTGTTTAATCCCGGCTTTAAGTTCGGCAAGCGTATTAAACTTCCCCGCGGTCCGGGCAAATGCATCATCAAGAACAGGCAGCCTCTTTTCCTTTATCTCCTTAATTCTCACCTCCATCTCAAGTTTTTTCCCCTGCAAGTCCTTATCCGGGAAATCCTGTGGTAAATCAAAACCCAACCGCTTTGTCTCTCCTGCATTCGCTCCCCAGAGCGATTCCACAAATCCCGCCAGGTTGGCGCTCTCTTCCAAAGACAGCCAGACATTCTCTTTAGCCTCAAGATTCTTTTCGCCCACCCAGCTTTTATAATCGCAGAGTATAAAATCCCCTTTCTTTAACGGCCGGGGTTCTACTACTGCCAGTTCTGCGTGTTTTTCCTGTAAATTCATTAATACCTTATCTAACTCTTCATCCTTAATCTCAATCTTCTTTTTATTGACCTTTAGCCCTTTATAGGATTTCAATCGCACATCGGGTTCAACATCAAATCTGGCTTTGAAAACAAGCGGCTTTCCTAACTGCCAGTCGACATCGTATATCTCCGGGAGTATAATCGGGGATAATCTTTCCTCTGCAACTGCCTTTTGATAAAACCGGGGAATCGAGCGCTGGATAATCTCTTTCTCTGCCTGTTTTTGATACGACTGTCTAACCATTGCAAGCGGCGCCTTTCCTTTGCGGAATCCGGCTATTACGGCAACCTTCTGGATATCGTTATATACCTCTTCCTCTATGGACAAAATCTCCTCAGGATGAATCTCTATCTCAAGGACCCTTTTGCAAGGGTCTAATTTCTGAAGATTTTTTTTCATTTCACCCGATGCGTTTTAATCTTTTCTTCAAACCTTTTGAGTTTCTCTCCCAATTTCTTCACTGCCAGGTCTATTGAACTATACATATCCGAAGTTGTTTCTTTAACCTTCAACATCTGTTTCTTGAGGCTTAAGGTAATTTCTGTGATATGGCGAAATTTCTCTACTTCCAAGATTACGTGGATGCCGATTATATGGCGGGCATACTTATTGAGTTTATTTAAATGTGCCTGGATATGTTCTCTCAAGGCAGGGGTTATTTCCATATGCCGCCCGGTAATGCTAATCTGCATATTAAACTCAAGTTGTATTAACGCTTATCGCTGAACTACGCGGAACGCTACGCAGAACCACGCCATACAGGTTATGCGTAATTCCGCGTTACGTTCTGCGTGGTTCCGCGGATTCCATAAATCTGGATTTCATCTCACATCCTGAACTTCTCTCCCAGATAAACCTCTCTTGCCTTAGGGTCGTTGATTAAATCCTGAGCGGTTCCTGCGAGCAATATTCTGCCCTCCGCCATTATATAGGCGTTATCCGTTATTGACAATGTCTCCCGGACATTGTGGTCGGTAAGCAGTATTCCTAACCCTTTTCTTTTTAGTTCCTGGATAATCTCTTGACACTCCGCTACCGCTATGGGATCAATTCCGCTAAAAGGCTCGTCAAGCAGGATAAAGGATGGATTAGTTACCAGGGCGCGGGTAATCTCTAACCTCCGTCTTTCGCCGCCTGAAAGTGTATACGCCCTATTTTTGGCTAAATGGGAAATCTTCAGTTCATCCAGAAGAATCTGGAGCCGCTTTTTGCGTTCACTGAGCGACAACCCCATGGTTTCCAGCACGGCTAAAATATTTTCCTCTACGTTTAACTTTCTGAAAATCGAGGGTTCCTGGGATAAATATCCTATACCCAGGCGCGCCCTTTTATACATCGGTAAATCTGTGATATCCCGGTTGCCAAAGACAACCTCGCCTCTCTCCGGACGAATCAAACCCACAATCATATAAAAAGTGGTGGTCTTGCCTGCTCCGTTAGGCCCTAAAAGACCAACGATTTCGCCTTTTCTCACGCGGAGCTCTGCTCCATCTACAACTCTACGGCCATCGTATGACTTGGCTATATTTCTTACTTCCAATAAATGCATTCTTGGTTAAATGATAATTGGTTAAAAGGTTAAATCATTACTGTCCAAATTAGCAAAATGCAAGTTCCAACTGTAACTCCTTTGGA
>JBBIPY010000023.1:0-16830 GCA_037442605.1 Candidatus Omnitrophota bacterium | reverse complement strand
CCACGAATTTCCGTCGAATATCCACAAATTAATCTCTTAACTTCGCATCGGGTTAACATTTTTCAGGGTGACTTGGTTTTGGGGAGAAGAGTAGTGTGTTTCCGCAAGACCAAGAGGGCATAGTGGAATGGATAATGTTAGCTGCAGGTTTCAGGTTACAGGCTGCAAGCTCAAAGCTAAACCCAGGCAACTCGCGCAATAGGGGTTGCCTTTTTTTATTTTTAGAGATGAAATAAATAGGCATTGTTCTTAATAAACTAATAAACTCACTGAGGGATAAAGCTTCATCCACCCCTTAGTTCATACTTACCAGCATCCCATTCCATAAAAATTCCTGGCCATTTGTCCTTCGATTTCACTCAGAGCGAATTCTAAGCGTAGTCGATTCACCATAAATTTTAAAATTTTAAAGAACAGTGAACGAAAAAGGTGGTTTCTTACGTCTATCATAGTAGAGATTATAAAAGTATGCTTGCTTTGTAAATAAATAAAATGTACAATATATGATAGAGCTAACTAATTTAGCAGTTCAGAACGTAGAGTGGGTTAGATTAGATTATTTTAATAGGAGTGATTTATTTATGATAGAGTTACCCAAAGATAATACACCGTTAGTTTTGATAGGTGACGTAGCGGAGTGCCTTAAGAAGATTCCATCCGAATCCATTTCTTGTATTGTAACATCCCCACCGTATTGGAATCAGAGGGATTATTATGTTAAAGGTCAAATTGGAAGAGAAAGGATTCCTGAAGAGTATATTAATAAATTAACCGAAATCTCTAAAGAGTTGCTGAGAGTCTTGAAGAAAGATGGAGCATATTTTC
The DNA here is from genome assembly GCA_037442605.1 of Candidatus Omnitrophota bacterium. Classification (GTDB taxonomy): domain Bacteria; phylum Omnitrophota; class Gorgyraeia; order DTHP01; family DTHP01; genus JBBIPY01. The sequence continues at coordinate 16,005 of JBBIPY010000023.1, read as the reverse complement.
TAAATATAGGTGATACATATATCGATAAAGGCATGCAAATGATTCCCCAGCGTTTAGCATATCAGATGATTAGCGATGTAAAGTTGATAGGAGGCAATAAAAAGAAAATAGGATGGCTTTTAAGGAATCAAATAATTTGGCATAAACCGAATCATATGCCCTCACCTGCAAAGTGTCGTTTTACCAATACATATGAGCCAATTTTCTTCTTTACACGTGACGACTGGGAGAAAGAAGTTTATTTTGATATAGATAATATTCGTATTCCCTATAAGTCACAACAAGAAGAGAATGATTTCGGTCTGCCCAAGTATTTAAGTGAGGAAGAGTACAAGAAAATGTTACCAGTAATAGAGGAAAAAAATAAAAGGTTAGAATATAATGGGAAATTTAAAGGACATGAAAGGAATATTGGTGCTTCTCCGGGAGGTCGCTCCTCTATAATAGGGATAAGATATATTAAGAAGAGAAAAGTGGAGATGTCTCAAGAGACAATTTGTGATTATTTAAGGGAATGGAGAGTAAGAAGAGGAATTACAGTAGAAGATATTGATAAAATACTGGATTATGACTATACCGCTGGGCATTGGTTTAGAAAAGACGCCGGAGGTTCTCTTCCTACACCGGAAGATTGGCTAAAGCTTAAGAAAATTCTAAAATTTGATGATAAATATGATAAAGAGATGACAGAGATGCATTACGTTCTCCAATCTATAGAAAAACATCCAAAAGGAAAAAACCCGGGGGATTTGTGGGAAATGAAAACTGCTAAATTGCCAGGTAAACCTCATTTTTCGGTATTTCCAGAAGAGCTGCCAAGAAGAGCAATTTTGGCCTGTTGTCCGCCTAATGGGATTGTTCTTGACCCGTTTGCTGGTTCCGGAACAACTGGAAAGGTGGCAAGGGATTTGCATAGAAAATCAATTTTAATTGAGATTCAACCAGAGTTCGTGAAGATAATCAAAGAGAGATGTGGAAAAATCCAGGAGGTCTACATATGATAAATGATTTTGAATTGGAAAAATTAGAGAAGAGATATTTAGATACAATCATTACTTCTTTACGACAAGACACCGAGAAAGTAATAGAAGGACTAAACTCAAGAATTAAAATATTAAATGATTGGAGAAAGCAATTCTTAAAGACTGCCAGGAAAGGACAAAAGCAGCCATCAGATTTAGATGCTGGGGCAGAAAGAATTTTCCATCATCTATTTACTGATATCTTTAAATTCCCCAATTCTTGTCCTATCGGTTCTGATATGATGTACCAAACCGAAGAAGCGATTATACACATCGAAGTCAAAACCACATTAATAACCAACCCCGATTATAAAGGCAAGGTTCAATTGGGTAGGAACCAGATTTCTTACTCTACATCAAAATTTAAACCCAATTTACCTTTCATTTACAGATCAATCTCAGTCCCAACTTTAACTTATGTAATACAAATTGTTCATGAGCATATGCTACCCCAAATAAATGCTCTAAATGTGGTATGCATACCTAATGGGAAGCTGCTTAGATATTATGGTGAGAGCATATTAAATGCCGGCAAGGCAGGATGGAATAAAGCCACTGATATCAGATATAGTTATGCTAAACAGCCTTATTTTTTATTATTAAAACAAAGATATAGTGAAGAGATTTTTAGGATAGAAATCCTTCTCTTAGATAAGAAATTGAGTATAAAAGAATTAACCGGAAGAAACTTACCGTTAATTCCCTACAAAATAATATAGAGTTAGAAACGACTTAATTAAGCCATTCCTCAAATTCCCCGAGATTTGTTTAAATCTACGTAAAATTTCTCTCTAACTAATTCGTGGCAATTCGATATAACTTCGTGGTAATTTGTGTTTTGTGTATTGTAAACCTCCCCCCCAAAAACCAGTTGACAATCTTTCTCTCTCCTTTTAGAATATTATGTATGCGTTGTTATTTAATTTATTTTTTAATGTCCTTCTGGTGCTCTGGTGTACTGGTGTACTGGTGCACTGGTGTATCTTTTGCTGATGAAATCAGCCTCGAGCCCATCATCATCAGTTCTTCCCGCCTTGGACAAAAAAGCCTGCGTGCGGGAGAGTCCTGGGATTACGAAAAGATAAAGTCTTATCCTGCGCCTTCCGTTCCGGATTTGTTAGGATATTTTCCTTCGGTAGATATACGCAGGCGCGGTGTCTACGGAATTCAGGCGGATTTAGGGATAAGGGGTTCAAACTTCCAGCAGAGCGCGGTTCTTCTGGACGGATTAAACCTGAATGACCCCCAGACGGCTCACCATAATATGGATTTGCCTTTGACCATGTTTGACATTGAAAGGATAGATGTTTTAAGGGGTCAGGGCTCAAGCTTATATGGGCCGGGGGCTTTCGGCGGGGTAGTTAATATTATTACCAAAAAACCCGCAGGCAAAAGAATTATTTATGAGGCGAGTCGCGGAGAATATAACCTCTGGACACAGGGATTATCCATAACCCATCCCTGGCAGGAATTCAATTCCCGTTTCTCTTACGAATATAAACAGTCCTCCGGTTACAAACCCGAGACCGAATTTATTCAGCGCCATTTCTACGGCAACATAAACCGGGAATTTGATGGCAGAGAAATAGACCTTGCCCTGGGTTTTATGGATAAGGATTTCGGGGCAAGTAATTTCTATTCCAATCTTTTTCCCCGCCAGGAAGAGCATACCCGGACGCAGTTCAGCCGCCTGGAGATAAGACAGAATGATTCTGAGGCTTCATTGTATTATCGCCGGCACTGGGACAATTTCCTGTTGGACAGAACCAGGCCTGGCTGGAATGAAAATGTCCACACTACCTATGTCTATGGAGGAGAATTCCAGAATAAAAATAAATTTGGCGCACTGGATTTAGTCTGGGGAATAAATTTTTCTTGCGATGAGATTACAAGCACTAAACTCGATCGTCATTCGCGTGACCGCGAAGCCATATTCTTAGAGCTGGGAAATGCTTTGAGAGAAAAATTCATTTTTAATTTAGGCTTGAGGCAGGATTATTATTCCGATTGGGGAGGGGAGTTTTCCCCCAATCTTAATTTGGGCTATCTTATAAATCCCGATTTAAAATTGCGCAGTTCGCTTGGACGGGCTTTTCGGATTCCCAGCTATACCGAGCTATATTATCAGGACGCGGCAAATATTGGAAATTCAGGCCTAATTCCTGAACACGCTTTATCGTGGGAGTTTGGTTTAGATAGGATATATAAGAATAATCTGTTTGGTTTAACTTTCTTCAGGCGCGAAACCCGCCATACCATTGACTGGGTGCGGGAAAGCCCTGCCCAGCCCTGGCAGGCAAGCAATATCGGTGAGGTATTCTTTAAGGGGATAGAGTTAGATTACAAATTTATTGACACAGATTACGCAGATTCAAAAAATAGATCACACAGATTAGGGAAAATATTCTCTCTGGAGAGATTTGGTTATGCCTATATAGAATCTGACCGCAAAACACAGACCGGCGCAGAGCTATCCAAATATGCGCTTGACCATCTCCAGCACCAGTTTGTTTTGAGTTTTCGCAATCTTCTGCCTTTTGGCTTCACCCAGACCTGGAATATAAATTATAAAGAACGCGTCAATACCAATGGTTGGTTTATCCTTGATTCAAAAATTGCAAAAAAAATCTCTCAGGGCAATTTCGAGTACGAAATTTTTTTTGAAGGAACGAACCTCACCAATGCCAATTATGCGGAGGCAGGTAGCGTCGTTCTGCCCGGAAGGTGGCTGGTTAGCGGAATAAGGCTCACATTCTGAAGCAAAACTAAAAATTTTTCTTGACATAAACTCAAATTATTATAAAATATAATCGGATTTACAAAACAGAAAAGGAGGTAGTTGCTAATTAAAATTGGATAAAGTTTGTTTGTTTTAAAGGGGCAAGGGAGCAGGCGCCCCTATTTTTTTTGCCAGAATCCTTAAAGTTAAATAAAAGTGCGGAGCCGCGTTAAAAATGGGAAAAATTGTGGGCTTAACCTATGATTTAAGGCGCGATTATGTATTTAGGGAAGGCGATCCCCGTGATGCCAATGCCGAGTTTGACCACTGGGCGACTATAGATGAGATAGAAAAGGCCTTGGTTTCCGGAGGACATAAAGTAGTCCGTATCGGGAATGTGCAGAATTTGCTGAAGAGATTAGATAATTTGAAGTTAGATATTGTTTTTAACATTGCCGAGGGACTTGCCGGAAGAAACCGCGAGGCACAGGTTCCCGTAATCCTGGAGACGAGAGGGATTCCTTTTGTGGGTTCGGATGGTCTTACATTGGGACTTGCCTTGGATAAACTGCTCACTAAAAAAGTATTCATTGCTGAAGGGATATCTACCCCGCGTTTCACAGAGATAAAAGATGTGGCAGGTATAGATGGGGTTGCTTTGGACTTTCCGCTTATTGTTAAACCCCGCTACGAAGGTTCCAGTAAGGGTATTACCAGGGATTCATTGGTTTACGATACGCGGGGCATGAAAGAACGTGCTGCCTGGGTGATTAGAAATTACAAACAGCCTGCACTTGTAGAGGAATTTATTAAAGGACAGGAGTTCACCGTGGCAGTCTTAGGCAACAATCCTCCCTGCCCTATGCCTCCTGTTCAGATAAGTATTGATGGAAAACTAAAACTGGGTGAACGGTTTTACACCTTTGGACATATAAGGTCCCGGGCATTAAAATACGTCTTTCCGGCAAAGATTCTCCGCTCGCTAAAAGACAATATTGAGAAGGTGGCTATTCAAAGCTATACCGCTGTGGAGTGTTGCGATTTCGGGCGCATAGATATACGGGTAGATGAAAATGGCACGCCCTATGTCTTAGAAATAAATCCCCTGCCCTCTTTATCCTTGGGAGATATCTTTCCATTGGTGGGGAAACAATTGGGTATTGGCTACAAGGGCGTCATTAACCGTATCTTGAACTATGCCTTAGAAAGATATGGGCTCTGATGAGAATTGTACTTACTTATAATCTGAAAAGAAAAGATCTTAGCAGGAATAAACCCCCGGATTTCTACTCGGAATTTGATTCCTGTAAAACGGTCAGTTCTATTGCTGATGCCTTGCGGGAAAGAGGACACCGGGTTAGTTTAGTAGAGGCAGATGAAAATCTATTGAGATATTTTCTGCGTAATAAAGGAAGAGCCGATTTTGTCTTTAATATCGCAGAAGGCATAAACGGAATAGCGCGTGAATCGCAGGTCCCGGCAATTCTTGATTTTCTAAGAATCCCCTATACCGGCTCCAGCGTTTTGGCGATGGCGGTTGCCTTAGATAAGGCTTCTACCAAGAAGATTTTGCTGAGCGAGAACATTCCTACCCCAAAATTCCAGCTGTTTTCTACAGGCAAAGAAGGACTAAATTGCGGCCTTAAATTCCCGCTAATCGTCAAGCCTAATGCAGAAGGGTCAGCAAAGGGTATTTTTTCTTCATCGGTAGTATATGATCGGCACAGCTTATTTCGCCGCATACGAAAAGTGATTAAGTACTATCAACAACCTGCGCTGGTTGAAGAGTTTATTGAAGGCAAGGAACTCACCGTGGGAATTGTAGGCAACGCTCGCCCTAAAGTCTTTCCTATATTAGAGGTTGACTTTAGTTCCTGTCGCGGTTCGGGAGAATCATTCTATTCCTGGCGGATGAAGGAATTTCAGGGGGATGTAAAGAAACATCTCACCCCTACCTTCTACTGTCCGGCAAGATTAAAGGTTTCCCTGGTGGAGAAGATTTCTTCACTTGCCCTGAGAGCCCATAAGGCAATTGGTTGCTGGGATTTCTCCCGCACTGATTTTAGACTGGATAAAAAAGATAATCCCTATGTCCTGGAGATTAATCCTTTACCCGGGCTTGATCCGGAAGAAAGCAATTTCCCTTTGATGGCCAGGGCGGGAGGGATTGAGTATATAGACCTGGTCAATCAGATTTTAGATGCGGCGTTAGAGCGGGTAAACGGAAGATATAAATTTAAGCCACGACTTACGGAACGCAGTGAACGTAAGTTCTATGGCTGAGTTTACCCTCACACCAATTGCAATAGAACGCCGTTATTACGCAATTGGTGTGGGGGTTCAATTCGCAGACGGCATTGACATCTCTGATGTCAATGCCTATAACTTACGTCGCTTCGCTCCGTAAGTTATCTGCTCATTAAAGAAAGGGGGTAACAGAAATTGAATATAACCAGCGTTGGCGCTAAGTGTTCCGGTTTATGGCAGGAGGTAAAGGAGGAAGAATGGGAGGACTGGCGTTGGCAATTACAAAATCGCGTTGCTAAATTGGACCAGTTACGCCAGATTATTCAACTTACTCCGGAGGAGGAAGAGGGGGTAAAGGTTTCCCGCGGCAGGCTATCTATGGCAATTACCCCTTACTTTGCCTCGATTATGGACCCTTTAAGGCCAAACTGCCCCATCAGAAGGCAGGCGGTTCCTCTTATTGATGAGACCTACATTAGCCCCTATGATATGCTTGATCCCTGCGGGGAAGATAAGACCTCTCCTGTGCCGGGCTTAGTCCACCGTTACCCCGACCGCGTCCTTTTGTTGGTTACGGAACAGTGCGCAATGTATTGTCGGCATTGCACACGCCGCCGGATGGTAGGGGAGAAAGAACATTATATCACCTCCGAACATCTTACTCAGGCCTACGACTATCTGCGTTCCAATAAAAAGGTGCGCGACGTGCTCATTTCTGGCGGAGACCCCCTGATGTTTCCGGATGACAAACTGGAGGAAATCATTAAAAATATACGCAGCATCCCCCATATAGAATTCCTGCGTCTGGGAACGCGCATTCCCGTAACCTTGCCTATGCGCGTTACAGCTGAACTAATCTCGATATTAAAAAAATATGCCCCCGTATGGGTCAGCCTGCATTTCAATCATCCCAAGGAGGTTACCCGGAGGGTGAAACTCGCCTGCGATATGCTTGCCGATGGAGGTATTCCCTTGGGAAGCCAGACGGTTCTCTTGCGCGGAATTAACGACCGGCCCTACGTGATGAGAAAACTCATGCAGGAGTTATTGAAGATACGCGTTCGGCCGTATTACATATATCAATGCGATTTGGCACGGGGAACCAGTCACTTCCGTACCCCTGTTTCTGTGGGGATAAATATTATGGAGAAATTACGGGGACATACCAGCGGATATGCGGTTCCTACCTATGTTGTGGATGCGCCGGGGGGGGGAGGCAAAATTCCCGTTGCCCCTAATTACATTATTTCCCAGGCAAAAGGACAATTTATCCTGCGTAATTATGAAGGTAAGATCTATACCTATTTTGAAGACTCCACCAGTTATCTTATGGGCCAAAAAAAATACTTTACAAATATCTCTCTGCCTGCTAAAATTAAACAGAAACAAGAGAGCGGGCAAAAACAGTTCTTCTTTGATTTCTTGGAGATGAAGAGCGGGCATTCCGTAATCCCGGTGGCTTAGGCACGGGATTCTTAATGATAGATTAGAATACCCCCGTCCAAGGCGGGGTTCATTGAAGAAAGGAGGTGAAGGGGGATGGATTGGAAAGCGATTCTTGTAGACCCATTCAGGGAGATGCTCACGCGTTTCTTTGGATTCCTGCCCACATTGTTTAAGGTCTTAGTTATACTCATCGCAGGATGGCTTATCGCAAAGGCAATCCAGAAACTGGTTACGCGCGGGCTCAAGTTATTGAGACTCGATGTCTTGTCTGAGCGTACCGGCGTCCACCGCTTTCTATCGAAGGGAGAGGTAAGATATACCCTGGCAGAACTTCTGGGGGTCCTTATCTATTGGTTTATGCTCCTTGCGGTGGTGATTACCGCGATTAATGCTCTAGGCCTGACGATTGCGGCAGACCTTTTTGGTAAGGTTGTACTGTATATCCCCAGAGTAATTGCCTCTATATTTATTCTTGTTCTGGGAATGTTTTTTGCCACCTTTATGAATACCACGGTGCGCACGGCCGCTACGAACGCCGGCATTGCCCAGTCCAGGGTGTTAGGTCAGATTGCGCAGATTACGATTGTGATTTTCTCTATTGCCGTTGCCGCAGAACAGCTTAACATCGGCACCCGCGTGATTGCCTCAGCCTTAAACATTCTCATGGGAGCGGTTGGTCTGGCTATTGCCTTGGCCTTTGGTCTGGGATGTAAAGATATGGCAGCAAAATCTCTTCACGAATGGATTGAGAAGACGAAAAGCAAGGTTTGGTAGAAAAAGAGACTTCGAGACGGATACGTTCATAAAGGGAGAGCAGAACGCTCTCCCTTTTTATTAAGCAAGGCAAAAAGATAGGTGCCCATTGAAAGTAGGGATTGTCGGATTGCCGCGCAGCGGGAAGACCTCGCTCTTTAGCGCCCTGGTGGGAGAGCCTCTAAAAAAAGAAGAGCATACTCATCAGAGATGCGTTAGCCATCCGGGGACAATAAAGTTGGAAGATGTCCGCTTGAGGCATCTGGCAGAGGTATTTGGATCAAAGAAGATTACCTTTTCCGACATCCTGCTTTTAGACCTGATGCTGCGCGGAGAAAGCGATACAGTTTGGTTTGAGGCAGCGGCCTTTCGCGAAGCGGAATGTTTGGTGGGGATTTTGAGGTGTTTCGCACGCGAGGCGAGTTCTCCCTCTCCAGATAAAATTGACCCTTTGCAGGAGACAAGGAATATCGAGGCAGAATTAATCTTAGCAGACCTGGCACTAATACAAGCCCGCATTAAGAAAATTGAAGAGGACATTAAAAAAGGCAGAAAAGAAGAAGAAAGAGATTTGACGTTACTGAAAAGAATAGAGCAGCATCTTGCACAGGAACTGCCTTTAAGGAGATTTGCGCTCGAGCCCCAGGAAGAGAAACTGCTGCGGGGATTTCAGTTCTTAAGCCAGAAGCCGCTTTTTTTTGTTTTTAACTTAGATGAAGGCGGTTCTTTTGAGGATATAGAGCGCGTTAAGAAAGAACTGACTTTGCAGGATTACAGATTTATTACGGCCTCCCTTAAGATTGAAGCAGAATTAAGAGAATTAGAACCGGCAGAACAGATTGCCTTTTTGGAGACCCTGGGTTTTAAGGAGCCTTTAAAAGACAGATTTATCCTTGCCTGCCTTAATTTTTTAGACCTGGTTACCTTTTTTACGGTGAAAGGAGAGGAATCCAGAGCCTGGCTCGTGGATAAAAATACCCCCGCCTTAAAGGCGGCAGGAAAGATTCATTCAGACATAGAAAGGGGCTTTATCCGTGCGGAGGTAATAAACTATAATGACTTTGTCAATGCCGGCTCTTCCCTTAGCGAGGCAAGAAAGAAGGGATTGGTTCGCCTTGAATCGAAAGAATATATTGTCCGGGACGGCGATATCATTGATTTTCGTTTTGCCGTGTAGTATAATGTAGTATAATAACCACAGATTATTGGACACAAATTACCACGAATTCAGTTCGAATTGCCACGAATTAAAAAAGAGATGCCCACAGATAAATTAATAAAGAGGGACAAATTTTATAAGGGAATAGGAATTATCCTAATTGTTTTTCTACAGGCGGGATGTGCGCCGAAGATAACCGAAGAAGATATTAAGAGAGCTGAGGGTTCCGACCCGCAATTTAAGGCGGCGTTGTACAAAAAAAGAGAGATAGATTTGAAAATTTCTTCTTTAGAGAATAAGATTGCCCTGGAGAAGGCAGATATGGAAGCCAAGATTTCGGTTTTACGGACCGGGTTTCAGAATAAAAAAGCAGGTATTGAGGCAGAGATTGCCAGGGTGCGGCAGGAACTTGAACCCGAGAGAAAGGCGATAAAGGATAAAATAGAAAAACTTAAGCAGGAACTCAAGCCGTTTCAGACAAGACTTGCTGGCATAGAAAGCATGCTCAAGGACACACAAAATCTCATAAAGAAATCCCGCGATACCAATATCGCCTTGCAGGATAAGGCAAGATGGGATAACCACATTCAGAATCTGGAAAAGGAGAAAGAGGGGGTTAAGAAAGAGATCGACGGATTTAAACAAAAGATTAGGCTCTACGAATTAGAATTGCAGATATTGAGATAGCGGTTTTCCGGAGCGAATATTTATTGACAGCAGGCGACATTTAAGGTAAACTAAGAAAAAAGATTAGGGGTGATAGATTATGGCAAAGATAGTGGTAAGACCGGGTCAGTCCATTGAAGGGGCAATTATGGCTTTTCGGCGCAAATGTCAGGAAGAGGGGATTATTCAAAACTATAAAAAGGCTGCCCGCTACGAAAAACCTTCGGAAATCCGTCGTACTAAAGAGAAAGAGAGTCGCCGGCGTAGCAAGTTTAGACAGCGTTCGACATAAAGACCATTGGTATTGGGTGACGGATTGTTGTATAATATAGGTCTGGGAGATTCATCCTGCGAGGTTGCAAAATAGGAATCAGCATTACAGACAGAGGCGTCCGGAACGGACGTCTTTTGTTTTAAATGGGACTTTTTTGCAAGGTATACGGAGGAAACAGACAATCAAATGATAATAGTTGATAAAAAGACCTTGGTGGATTGCCGGGATGCAGGAATTGTCAGGCTGGATATCTCGGCGCCCGAGATTGCGAAGAAGGCCATGCCAGGGCAGTTTGTGGTTTTGATGGTGAGCGAAGCAGGGGAAAGGATTCCTTTAACGGTGGTAGACAAAGATGAGTCGAAGGGAATTATTACCTTAATCTTCCAGGAGGTAGGCCTGACTACAAGGCTATTGGCCAGATTGAATGTCGGCGATTCTTTATATGCTTTGGCGGGTCCGCTTGGACACCCCACGGCGGTTAAAAATTACGGCCGGGTTATCATTGTAGGAGGAGGAGTAGGCTTGGCAGAGATTTTACCGGTAGCCAGGGCATTCAAAAGAGCAGGCAATCAAATCACTGCGGTTGCAGGGGCAAGGACAAAAGAGTTGCTCATACTGGAAAATGAACTTGCGCAGGCCAGCGATGAATTTCATATCGCTACCGATGACGGTTCCTACGGCAGAAGGGGTTTTACCACCGATATATTGAAAAATTTATTATCCGATAACCCAAAACCGATAGCCTATAACCTGATTTATGCCGTGGGCCCTATTCCTATGATGAAGAAAGTTGCCTGGATAAGCCGGGATTACGGGGTAAAGACGGTGGTTTCTTTAAATGCCCTTATGGTGGATGCCACGGGTATGTGCGGTTGTTGCCGGGTTACCGTATCGGGAAAGACAAAATTTAGCTGCGTGGATGGTCCGGAATTTGATGCCCATCAGATAGACTGGGAGGAATTGCAAAAGAGAAATGACATCTATCTGGATAAAGAGAAACATATCTGCAAGCAAGGGGAAATAAAGTAGAGATTGGCGATGGAAATTAGAGCGCATAAAAAAGAACCCCAGAAAGTAAAAGAACTGGGGGCCAAGGAAAGAATCAGCGGTTTTGCAGAAGTGGTTCTGGGTTATACTGAAGAGGAGGCATTAAAGGAGGCCAGCCGCTGTCTGCAGTGCAAAGAGCCATCCTGCATCCCGGGTTGTCCTGTAGGGATAGACATCAAAAAGTTTATTTACCAGATTACCCAGAAGGATTATGCGGACGCATATTTCACGCTCAGAGAAAAGAACAATTTTCCTTCTATCTGCGGCCGGGTTTGTCCGGCAGAATATCAGTGCAGTAAGGCCTGTGTATTGACCAAAAAAGGGCTTCCTTACGCCTCGGCACAGGCAATAAACATTCATTTTCTGGAGAGATTTGTCGGCGATTACGGCGCAGCTAAAAGCCTGTCAATATCCGCAGACAGGAATTCCCGGCTGGCTAAATATAAAGTCGCGGTAGTAGGTTCCGGCCCTGCCGGCCTCTGCTGTGCCGGAGAATTGGCGCGCCGGGGGATAAAGGTAGTTGTTTTTGAAAGCCTGCATAAGACCGGCGGGGTTTTAAGATACGGCATACCCGCCTTCAGACTCCCGCGCGATATCTTAGACCTAGAGATAGATTACTTAAGGCAATTAGGCACCGAGTTCGTTACTAATTTTATTGTGGGTAATGTCAAGACCATAGACGAACTTTTTGCCGGGGGTTTTTCCGCAATATTTTTAGGTCTGGGTGCAGGCACTCCCTCTTTTCTGGGCATTGCCGGCGAGAATTTATGCAACATTTATTCTGCCAATGAATTCTTAACGCGGGTTAATCTTATGTCTGCCTATAAGTTCCCCCAGTTCCATACACCGGTGAATATAGGCAGACAGGTTCTGGTGATTGGCGGTGGCAATACCGCGATGGATGCGGCAAGGTGTGCAGTGCGGCTTCAGAAGATAAACGGCATTCCCTGCAGCGTTAGCGTGGCTTATAGACGCAGCCAGATAGAAATGCCGGCAAGGAGATTAGAGATTGAACACGCCAAAGAGGAGGGGATTGGATTCAGATTCTTAGTCCAGCCGGAAGAGTTCAGCGGGGATGAAAACGGTTTTGTGAAGACCCTGCGTTCTCTTGAATGCAGGCTGGGAGAGCCGGATCTATCGGGAAGAAGAAGTCCGGTAGCCATTGCAGGAAGCGATTTTGAACTCGACTGTGACCTGGCAATTATCGCTGTAGGCTTAAAGGCAAATCAGATTTTGACCAGAGTTACGCCCGCCTTAAAGACCGATAAATACGGCGACATCATTGTGAATCCCGGGAATATGGAGACTTCTCTAAGGGGGGTATTTGCGGGAGGAGATATTGTGGGAGGAGAGGGGACGGTTATTGAGGCAATGGGTATGGCAAAAAGAGCGGCGGGGGCAATTATTGATTCTCTTTCTAAGGCGTAGATTCAAAAACCTCTTGACATATAGTTTCCCCTTAGTATAATTGGTGAACAATTCAAGCAGTGGACAAAGGCGTCCTTAAAGAATGGGTAATGCGGGATGTCTTTTTTTATGGTATAATGCTTAAAAATTAGACAATGGAAAAGGGAGGAGATATGCAAAAGAGGGTTGATGAATTTATGGCAAAAGTAATTGCGGGAAATCCCGGTGAAGATGAATTCCATCAGGCGGTGCGGGAGGTAGTAGAATCGGCGATGCCATTCATTGAGAAAAACCCCAAGTATCAGGAATCTAAGATTCTGGAAAGAATGGTTGAGCCGGAAAGGGTGATTATCTTTCGTGTTCCCTGGCTGGATGATAAGGGAGAGATTCAGGTGAATCGCGGCTACCGCATTGAGATGAACAGCGCCATCGGTCCTTATAAGGGCGGCATCCGCTTTCACCCCAGCGTAAATTTGAGTATTTTGAAATTTCTTGCCTTTGAACAGGTATTTAAGAATGCCCTGACCACGCTTCCTCTGGGCGGAGGAAAGGGCGGTTCGGATTTTAACCCCAAAGGAAAATCGGACAATGAAGTGATGAAGTTCTGTCAGAGTTTTATGAATGAGTTATTCAGACATATCGGACCGGATACCGATGTACCCGCAGGAGATACAGGTGTCGGCGGACGCGAGATTGGCTATATGTTCGGGCAGTATAAAAGACTACGTAATGAATTTAGCGGTGTCTTGACCGGTAAAGGCCTGAACTGGGGCGGGAGTTTAATCCGGCCCGAGGCTACAGGTTATGGTTGTGTATATTTTGTACAGGAGATGTTAAAGACAAGAAAAGAATCCATAAAAGGTAAGGTCTGCACAATATCGGGTTCCGGTAATGTTGCCCAGTATACAGCTGAGAAACTTATTCAGTTAGGGGCAAAAGTAGTAACTATGTCAGATTCTAATGGATTTATCTATGACAGGGACGGCATCGACCGGAAAAAGTTAGATTTTGTATTGGAACTGAAGAACGTTAAGCGGGCTCGCATAAAGGAATATTCCAGGAAATTTAACTGCAAATACTTTGAGAACGAGAGGCCCTGGTCAATTAAATGCGACCTCGCCTTTCCTTCGGCTACCCAGAACGAAATAAACGAAGAGGATGCTAAGGCCCTGGTTAAAAACGGTTGTTTTGCCATCGGTGAAGGCGCAAATATGCCCACCACGCCTGAAGGAGTGAAAGTATTTCAGAAGGCTAAGATTCTATATGCTCCGGGTAAGGCTTCGAATGCCGGCGGGGTGGTTACTTCGGGACTCGAGATGAGCCAGAACAGTTTACGACTTTCCTGGACACGCGAGGAGGTTGACAGGAAATTACACGATATTATGGTGGCTATTCATGAACAGTGTGTTAAATATGGTAAAGAGGGCAGTTATATTAATTATGTAAAGGGTGCCAACATCGCCGGTTTTGTTAAAGTTGCCAATGCAATGATAGAACAGGGATTGGTATAGAATTTAGATGCACTTCAAAAATAAAACTGACAAATTAAGGATTTAGTGTTATAGTTTGTAAGAAAGCACGGAGTTAGTGCTTAGAAGGAAAGAGGCAAAGAGGCGTTCTTAAAGAAGAACGCTTTCTTTGTTTCGAGTACTTTAAAATTCAGCGTCAGGAGGTGTGGATTCAGCAGTTACTGCAGTGCTTCTCCATCGGGCTATCGGACACAGGCTCATATGCATCTTCGTGGATAATGGGCTTTTGCGTAAGAATGAGGCAGAGATAGTCAGGGATGTTTTCCAGAAGCATTTCAGGATAAATCTAAGATGCCTCAATGCCCAAAAAGAATTCCTGGATGCGCTTAAAGGAATAATCGACCCTGAAAGAAAAAGAAAGATTATAGGAAATGTATTTATTAAGATATTTGAGAGAGAGGCGCGCAAAATCGGTAAAGTTAGATTTCTGGCCCAGGGGACCCTGTATCCGGATTTGATTGAATCCCGCTCAAGTTTCGGTGGTCCGAGTTCCACCATAAAGACACACCACAATGTAGGCGGCCTTCCGGACAAGATGCATTTAAGTCTGATAGAACCCTTGAGGTTTTTATTTAAAGACGAGGTGAGAAAGTTAGGATATGAACTTAAACTGCCGCGAGAGATTCTGAAGAGACATCCCTTTCCTGGTCCCGGGCTGGCCGTGAGGATCATAGGAGAGGTAACCCAAGGGCGTTGCGATATATTGCGGGAGGCAGACGATAGACTTATTAGTCTCATAAATAAGGAAGGCCTTTATGAAAGACTCTGGCAGGTGTTTGCGGTGCTTTTGCCCATAAAGACGGTGGGTGTAATGGGTGACAGAAGGAGCTATGAAAATGTAGTAGCGCTGAGGGCGGTGACCAGCGTGGATGGCATGACGGCTGATTGGGCAAAACTGCCTTACGAAGTTCTTGAGAAAATTGCCAATAAAATCGTGAGCGAAGTCAAAGGCGTGAATAGAGTGGTTTATGATATAAGCTCAAAACCTCCTTCCACAATTGAGTGGGAGTGATTTGATAAAATAATTATTCTTCAATTTCCCCGATATAGCCAAACTGCCAGCATTCAATAGCAATGGCACGCAGGTGTTCAGCTGTCCCTGGCTGATAGGTTACTAACCAGTCTATAGCCACTGCCTCTTTAACCTCTCCCGCCATAGTAGAGTATGGCTTTTCTAGAATTTCCCTTAGTTTAGGTTCGCTGACATCAATGACTAATTGACCGTTTTTCAACTCGGCAGCGCCGAGAAATTCGCCCTTTTCTGCCTTATCAGGGTCAAGGGCATAAAAATTCACCTTCATCTCTGTTTTCTCCTCTGGTTTGGGTGCTTGCGTCGGCGCGGGTTCGGGAGGGGAGGTAGGGAGGAAAGGGGGTTCTTCCGTTACCTGAGGCGGCGGGGCTTCTCTTTCTAATTTTGAGGGAAGGGGTTTTTGCCGGGGAGAGACAACGACGTAGATAATTGCGGCAATTAAGATAATAATTACAATCAGAGTAGTCTTTTTCATCTCGGCCTCCTTCAATGGGCCCCCCTTCTTGCATTCTGCAAGAATGCAGGGGGGACGAATTGAACCCCCACCACTTTCAATTTAAGATAAGACTTCTCTTTATATTTGTCAAGGAGAAAAGCGCTTGCGGGAAACGATTTATTTTGTTAAGATGTTCCTATAATCTGAGGATGAAACGTTGCGTTGACCGTGTACCGTTTACCGTAAACGGTAAACGCAACTATTTATAAA
>JBBIPY010000022.1:0-16879 GCA_037442605.1 Candidatus Omnitrophota bacterium | reverse complement strand
TTTATCGAGAGCAATTAGTTCTTAAATAGGCTTAAAATAGCGTTATAGTGCCTTGTCTCCAAAATATCACTTCTATATTACACAGATGCACACAGATAAAAATTAGATGCACACTGATTGTGGCGAGAAATATCTGTGTGAATCCTTAAAAAATCTGTGTGAATCTAAGTTGAAATTATAGAAGCAGTATTTAGTTGACGGAACATTATGGGATTATTCAAACGCCTTGGATATCTATCCGTCTTTTTTATTATTTTTATTGCTTGCGGATGCAGGCAGCCAAGCAGATCATTGGAAGGCAATGAGCAAGGCGGAAGCCGTAAATCTGTTTTAAAAAACGGCTTGATTGTCGTCACAAGGCGCATTCCCCGAACCCCGCTGGTGAGCATAGAACTTCTCGTTAAAACCGGTTCGGCAGGAGAACGCAGTTATCTGGGGACAGGCATATCGCATTTTTTAGAACACCTGATATTTAAAGGCGCCGGGGACTACCGTGCGGGGGATATCGCGCGTCATATAAAGAGTCTCGGAGGAGAAATAAACGCCTTTACAAACTACGACTGCACGGCTTTTGTTATCACTGTGCCTAAAGAAAATCTGGAGAAGGCGATTGAGATTTTAGTCCAGGCAGTTTACAACCCTTCTTTTAATGCGGACGATTTTGAGAAGGAGCGGCAGGTTATCTTGAATGAAATGCGCCTCAATGAAGACCAGCCCGGACGAAAAATCCTGCGTTTATTCTGGTCTAATTTCTACAGAAGGCATCCCTATCGGCATCCGATAATTGGATATCCAGAGCTATTCTCACGTCTGACACTGGAGGATATTGCGGATTACCACAGAAAACATTATATACCCAACAATATGATTCTCAGCGTAGCAGGCAATTTTAATGATGCGGCAATAACTGAGTTGTGCGAAAAAAAACTTTCTCTTCTGGAAAGGGGAAAGGAAATAGAGCCGATACAGATATACGAGCCGCCGCATATATCAGCATATCACCATGAAGAACCCTTTCCCACAAAACTTATGTATTTTGTAATGGGTTTTTCAGGCATAGAAATCGCTAACCCCGAGCTTTTTGCTTTAGACCTGCTGGCAATCATTTTAGGGAAAGGAGAGAGCTCCCGTTTACATAATAGACTCAGGGGAAAAGAGAATCTGGTTTATTCCGTATCGTGTTTCAACCACACCCCCAAGGATAGAGGGATATTCGGTATTTCATTAATAGCAGACTACAAAAATAAGGATAGGATTTTGAAGGAAATACTGGAAGAGATAGAGAGAGTTAAGCGCTATGGGGTCAGCCGCCGAGAGCTTGCCAAGGCAAGAAATATCCTGCTCAGCCAGTTCCATTTTGAACGCGAAAGAGTTGAAGCCCAGGCACGCGAACTGGCAAGCGGCGAACTGCTTACAGGCAACCCGGATTTCTATGCGCATTATATAGAACAGGGCAAGAGAGTCACCTCGCGGGATTTGCGTGACGTAGCCAGAAAATACCTGAAAACAGACTTTACGGTCAGTGTCCTGCTCAGGCCTCAAAATGAGTCAGAAATAATACAGGGAAAGAACAGGAATGTCGTTTATGAAAGCGAAGTTGAAAAAATAAAATTACCCAATGGCATTACCTTGCTGCTTAAAGAAAACCGCAGGTTGCCCCTTGTATCCATACAGGCGAGTTTCCTCGCAGGACTGAGAAAGGAGAACAGAGAAAATAACGGCGTATCTAACCTGTGTGCGGAATTATTGACCAAAGGAACGAGACATAAAACAGCAGCGCAGATTTCCCGTCTGGTGGAAGGACGCGGGGCAAGCTTGGAGACATTCAGCGGAAATAATAGCCTGGGAATTGTTCTTAATCTCTTAAGTAAGGATACGGCATGGGGGATACGCCTTCTGGCGGATATAGTAAGGTCTCCTGCCTTCTCAGAAAGAGAGGCGGAGAAGGCAAAGATACAGACCATAGCCGAGATAAAGGGCATAGAAGACGACTCCTTTGTCTATGCCTTTAAACTGCTTAAAAAGAACCTTTTCTTGAAGCATCCCTACGGAATGGATATTCTGGGAGAGATGTCCACCGTGGAAAGAATATCCTCCAAGGACATCAGGGATTTCTATCAAAGCACCATTCTGCCCCCCAACTGCGTAATATCTATCGTAGGAGATTTTGAGCGCAGGATTGTAATCAAGGAGATAAAATCAAGTTTTTCCTCCTGGAAAACCAGAGGGGGGTTCCGTCTGCCGCAAATAACCGAGGAACCTCCCGTAGTTTCTCCCCGGATTATTCGGGAAAAAACAGAAAAAAAACAGGCGATTGTGGCAATAGGTTTCCATGCCGTATCCATATACGAGCCCCAACGCTACGCCTTCGAGGTGCTCAACGCTATTATGAGCGGTCAAGGGAATAGGCTGTTCGAGAGCATACGGGAGCAGTCAGGACTCGCCTATGCGGTGGGCACGTATAATCTCGCCGGCATTGAACCGGGGTATTTTGTTTATTATGCCGCAACCGATAAGGACAAGTCAGATAAGGTAAAAGAGAAAATCTTTGATGAAATAAATAACCTTAGAAAAACGGATTTTTCTGACGGCGAAATCGAACGCGCCAAGGCTTACCTCATCGGCGAAGAGAAACGCCAGCTCCAGACCAACGCCGATTTTTCCATGAAGATTTCTCTCGACGAACTATACGGCCTTGGCTTCGATAGCTACAAGAATTTTGAAGAGAGGATAAATTCTGTGACAAAAGAGGACTTAAAGGCTGTCGGCAGGCAGTATTTTAATCTCAATAATTATGTCCTGGTGGAAATAACCCCTCAATAAGATATTGATTAATATCCGCTTTCATGATATTGTATAGGGAAAATGGGCGCAGAAGAGAAGAAAGATGTTCGTCAGCCTTGCGTAGCCGGCAAATTCTATCCCGGGACCCCGGATGCCTTATTAAGGCAACTGAATAAACTGATTAAAAAAAACCTATCCAAAGAAAAATGTTTAGGGGTTGTTTCCCCTCACGCCGGATATGTGTACTCTGGCCCTGTAGCGGGAGAATTATATTCCAGGATAGAACTGCCTGACACAATGATTCTCATCGGTCCCAACCATACAGGCATAGGTGGTCCCTTCAGCATAATGTCAGAAGGAGCCTGGATTACGCCTCTGGGTACGGTTGCCATAGATGAAAAATTAGCAAAAGAGATAGGGGGAACCTCTCGGTACATAAAAGATGACTTCCAGGCACACCGGTACGAGCATTCCTTAGAAGTTCAACTTCCCTTTATTCAGTATCTAAAGAAAGATTTCTCTATAATACCCATCATAGTCGGTGCGGCCGAGTTGAGCGTGTGTAGGGAGATTGGAGAAGAGATTGCCAGGGCTGTAATTTTATCAAAGAGAAGCCCCCTTATCGTTGCCTCTTCAGACATGACCCACTATGAGCCGCTTTCCGAGGCAGAGAAAAAAGACAGACTGGCAATTGAAGCCATAATCCAACTTGCGGAAGCTCTTCTGTATGAACGTATCGATACATATGACATAAGTATGTGCGGTTACGTACCCTGCATTATTATGCTCTCGGCGGTCAAAAAAATGGGTGCCAAAACTGCAGAGTTAGTCAGGTATCAGACTAGCGGCGATGCCTCTGGTGACTACGACTCCGTGGTGGGTTATGCCGGAATAATGATAAAATAAACACTTATGGAAGAAAAAGAATTGCTCGACAGCCTTCTTTATCAACTAAGAACTGTTTATATTGCCAAAACAAAATGAGAGCCGGCTATACCCAAGCAATAAAAACGCTCATAAGTTTATTTTTCCTGGGACTGCTTGTTTTCATAATGCGGGCAAATCTGAAAGATTTATTTTATATATTAAAAGAGGTGAGGCTGTTTTATTTTCTAATTGCCGTATTTCTTTTCTTGTTTATTATTATCATACTGTCACTGAGGCTTAAGAGAATTATGGAAATTCAGAATATAAATCTTCCCGTGGGAAACGTCGCCTGTCTTAGCCTCATCGGGTTTTTCTTCAACAATTTTCTCCCCACTTCCGTGGCAGGCGATTTTGTCAAGGCGCATTATACAGCCCGATACACCAGCAGGACCCTCGAATCGTATACGTCAATTATTATTGACCGCATCTTCGGATTATTTTCTTTTATCTTCATCGCCCTTTTTGCCCTCCTTCTTGCCGACAAAGATATAAAAAGTCCCCTTGTAGTCCGCATTATTACGGGAATGCTTTTATTATCCATACTCCTGATTCTCCTGATTACAACCGATTTCTTTACCGCCAGATTCAGGAGACTTATCTCCAGATTGAAACTTGCGGAATTAAATCGGGCAATACATCAATTCCTAAATACCTTGGCGCATTACAAAGGAAATGTCCGCATTATTCTCTTTGCTTTCTACACCTCGGTTATAGCCCAGATAATCTCGGTATTTGTGGTTTCTATTCTGGCTAATGGGCTTTCCCTGAATGTATCTCTCGGTCTTCTTTTCCTGACCCTGCCCATAATCTCAGTCATTAGCATGCTGCCATCTCTGAACGGGCTCGGGCTTAGAGAGGGCGCATACGTAGTCTTTTTAGGCAGATACGTGGGGCAAGAACAGGCCCTGGCCATCTCAATCTTGTGGTTGGGCGTAGTGCTCTGCGTCAGTTTTATCGGAGGAATCGTATATTTCTTGAAAGACGTTCTTTTAAAGGAGAGGGGTTTGTAATGCTCGATAAAGAATTATTATCCGTCTTAGCCTGTCCGGCGTGCAAGGGAGATATAGAACTGAAGGACAATAAGATCGTCTGTATTAAATGCGGTCTAAAATATCCCATCCGCGACGGAATTCCTGTAATGCTCATTGAGGCGGCGGAAAAATAAATCGCGAAACCACGCAGAACAAAACGCGGAACTACGCAACACAGGTTGTGCGTGGTTCTGCGTAAAGTTTTGCGTAGTTCAGCGATTAACTTTTTAAAGGAGGCCACCATGCCGCGCATATTAGTTATCCACGGCCCCAATCTTGATCTTCTGGGAAAACGCGAGCCGGAAATCTACGGAAAGATAAGCCTTGCCCAGATCAATAAGGCACTGAAGGAATCAGCGAGAGAGAAGAAGATTGAACTCGACATTGTTCAGACCAATCACGAAGGAGAGATTGTGGAAATTATCGGCAAGACAGGAAAAAAAATTGATGGCATAGTAATCAATCCCGCTGCCTATACCCATACCAGCGTCGCTATACGCGATGCAATCCAGTCCTCAAAAATCCCTGTCGTAGAGGTGCATCTGTCCAATATCTATGCCCGCGAGGAATTCCGCCATACCTCCCTAATCGCCCCCGTGGTCAAAGGTCAGGTTACTGGCTTTGGAATACATAGTTACCTCTTAGGATTAGAGGCAGTCTTACACCTTATTATCAAGAAATAATCATCCGTGAACCACCGCATTAAAAAAATATCGTCCATATTGTCGGCAAGGGGGCTTGATGCCTTACTCGTCACGTCTGAATACAGCGTGGGATACCTTTCTGATTTCGCTGCCGGGGAGGCCCTGCTTCTGCTTGTCCCCGGCAAAGAGAACTTGATCATTACCGACCATCGTTTTATCCAAGAAGCCTCTTCGCTTAAAGAATTTAAAGCGGAAATAACCTCAGAAAATCTCCCGCTTTTTTTACCCCGCAAATTTAAGGAATTAAATTTAAGACGGGTCGGCTTCGAGGCAAAAGATTTAACCTATAGGCAGTATTCTTCATTAAAAGAAGGTTGTGGTAATGACACGGAATTAGTTCCCACCGATGAACTTATAGAAGGTATGCGCGCTATTAAAGATGAGACTGAAATAAAGAGTATAAAAAAAGCCATCGCCATTTCTATATGTGCCTTTGAGTCTTTGCTGAAAGAATTAAAGCCAGGCTTAACCGAGAAGATGCTTGCTGACCGTCTCGAGTCTCTAATCAGAAACAGGGGAGGGCGACACTCCGCTTTTGATATCATAGTGGCTATGGGAAGAAATTCCTCCCGTCCCCACGCCAGAGCGGGTCAGAAAAGATGGAAACCGCAGGATTTGTTGCTTATTGACTGGGGAGCCAGTTTCCAGGAGTATAATTGCGACTTGACAAGGGTCATACTTTCAGATAAAATAAGTCCAGCCAAAAAAAAGATTTATAAAATTTTATCAGAGGCACAAGAAAAAGCCCTCTCTGCCATAAGACCCGGGGAAAAGGCAAAGGATATAGATGCCCTCGTACGTAACTTCTTAAAAAAACAGAGGTTGGATAAGTTTTTCCTGCATAGTCTGGGTCATGGTGTAGGTAGGCAGGTACACGAGTCTCCCTGGCTCTCAGCAAAAAGCGAAGCAGTATTACGGGAGAATATGGTATTTACGCTTGAACCTGCGGTTTATTTACCGGAAAACGCAGGGATGCGCCTTGAGGACATGGTCTTAGTTACGAAGAACGGCTGTGAGATTCTTTCCCGGAGATTAAAACGAGAGTATTCTTATGATTAGTACAAATCAATTCAAGTCCGGGCTTACTCTGTTAGTTGACGGCGATATTTATTCCATTGTTGAATACGAACACGTAAAGCCAGGCAAGGGCAGCGCCTTTGTGCGCACTAAACTGCGCAACCTCAAGACACAGGCAGTAATTGAACGCACCTACAGGGCGGGAGAAAAATTTGAAGAGGCATTTATTGAGCAGAAAAAACTGAATTACCTGTATCGTACGGGAGACCTGTTTTACTTTATGGATGAGAATACATACGAACAGAAGGCGCTTTCTAAAGAGAGTATTAAAGAGGCCTTAAATTTTGTAAAGGAAAATACCCCCGTTAACGTTTCTTATTTTAAAGACAGCGTTATCTCGGTTGCTCCTCCTACATTCGTAGAACTGAAAGTAGAGTATACCGAACCGGGCATGAAAGGAGATACCGCCAAGTCTACCTATAAACCAGCAACCCTGGAAACGGGATATATCCTGCAGGTGCCTTTATTTGTTGAAAGCGGCGATATTGTTAAGGTTGATACGCGCAGCGGTGAGTATGTAGCAAGGCTTGGGTGAGGCAGAGATATGGCATATCCCCTTCAGAATTGAATAAAACATTTCAAAATTTGCAACGCAAATTTTGAAAGGAGAGGAAAATGGAGTCTAAAGAAATCAAGGAATTAATTAATCTGATGAACGAACACGGACTTATTGAGATTGAGGTAGAAAAAGAAGGACAGAAAATCCGTCTCAAAAAAAGCTCGCCGCAGGCCTCCGATGTGATGCTGACTCAAGAAGGAATGGCGGCAAGTAAAAACAGGGTTTTCCATCCGGCCGGCCTCGACCAGACCGAGGCGCCAACCCAGACAAAATCGTCACAGATTAAATCCCCTATGATTGGAACATTCTATCGCTCGCCGCATCCCGACTCTGCGCCATTCATTGAGATAGGCGACGTCATTGAACCCGGACGGGTTATCTGCATTATTGAAGCAATGAAACTGATGAATGAGATCAAATCTGAAATCAAAGGCAAGGTGGTCCAGATTCTGGTCAATAGTGGCGACCCTGTGGAATTCGGACAGCCTCTTTTTTCGGTGCAACCCTTATAAATTATTTTGTTATTCTGCTACGCAAATCTAATGAAAATTCTGGTCTTCTATTTGTTTTGCGAAGGAGAATAGTTTGGTAGTTGGTTGGACTGTTAGACCGACCAACTAATCAACTAATCAACTAATCAACTAATCAACTAATCAACTAATCAACTAGTGTTTTCTAAGATACTGATTGCCAATCGCGGAGAAATCGCCTTAAGAATAATCCGGGCATGCAAGGAGATGGGTGTCCGTACGGTAGCGGTATATTCTGAAGCCGATGCTGATGCCTTGCACGCCAGATTAGCGGATGAGGCGGTCTGTATCGGTCCGGCTAATCCCGCCGGAAGCTATCTCAACATACCCAACATCATCTCGGCTGCAGAGATAACTGATGTGGAGGCAATACACCCCGGTTATGGATTCTTGGCAGAAAATGCCCATTTTGCGGAAATATGCCAGTCCTGTCAGATTAATTTCATCGGGCCTACTCCTGAAAATATCCGTCTTATGGGAGAAAAACTGGCCGCCAAAGAGACTATGCGTAAGATAGGCATGCCGGTAATCCCGGGAAGCTGTGGTGCGGTGAAAGGAAAGGAAGATGCCCTGAAAACTGCACAGGCTATAAAATACCCGGTAATCATAAAATCGGCTGCGGGCGGAGGCGGTAAGGGGATGCGTATATGCCATAACGACGTGCGCCTAATAAGCGCCCTCCTGACCTGCCAGGCGGAATCAGAGTCGGCTTTTGGCAAGGCGGATGTCTATATAGAAAAATATATCCCCAGGGCACGTCATGTGGAAATCCAGATTCTTGCCGATAAATACGGACATATCGTCTATCTGGGAGAAAGGGAATGCAGTATACAGAGACGCTACCAGAAACTAATAGAGGAATCTCCCTCTCCCGCTATCAGCGCCAAATTGCGCAAGAAACTGGGGGAACTGGCGGTAAAGGGCGCAAAGGCAATAAATTATACCAATGTGGGAACAATGGAGTTCCTGCTTGACGGATCCGGCAATTATTATTTTATGGAAATGAATACAAGAATACAGGTGGAACATCCGGTAACGGAGATGGTGACGGGAATAGATTTGCTGAAACAACAGATTCGCTCAGCTGCGGGAGAAAGATTAAATATCAAGCAGGACGATATCAAATTTGACGGATGGGCAATCGAATGCCGTATAAATGCCGAGGATGCGGAAAATAATTTTTTACCCTCCCCGGGTAAAATTACAGCATACCTTCTACCGGGAGGCCTGGGGGTGAGGGTGGACAGCCATATCTATACCGGCTACGAAGTAACACCTAATTACGATTCGCTACTCGCAAAGTTAATCGTCTATGGGAAAACACGACAAGAGGCTATAAGGACAATGCAGCGCGCCTTAGAGGAAATGGTTATCGAACCCATCAAGACAACCATACCCTTTTACAGAAATGTATTTACCAATTCCGATTTCTTGGAGGGCAAATTTTATACCGATTTTGTAGATAACCTGCTGGGAGGGTTGAATGAAAAAAAAGACTTTCTGGTGTATATCTGAACAGGAAAAAAAATCTGACTTCGGTACACTCAGAATCCGCAATGAGGTGATTGCGTCAATTGCTGCTACGGCCGCCGCGGAGGTAGATGGGGTAGCAAAGATGGGAAAAAATATCTTGAGCAGCATAAAGGGACTTCTCTCAAAAAAGATATATTGCCAGGGAGTCTATGTAGAGATTGATGAAGAGAATGAAGTGAAGATTACGGCCTATATTGTGGCAAAATACGGAACAGACCTCGCATGGCTGGCTTCCAATGTCCAGGCCAATATGCGTTCTGTGCTTGAAAAAATGACCGGTATAATTCCTTCCGAGGTAAATGTAGTAATCCAGGGGGTAAGAACCACGGAGAATGAGGTCAAATGAAGCCACCCTTGACACCATGGTGTCAAGGGTTTGCGTGTCGTTATAGAGTTGAGGCTGAATTTGACCCCCACACCAATTGCAATAGAACGCCGTTATTACGCAATTGGTGTGGGGGTTCAATTCGCACTATAAGTTACGCTCCTTTCAGTCGCGTAACTTATGTGCTCATTGAAGGAGGTCAAACTATGAGACTTATTAAAAAGACGCTTACTCTAATCGTCAGTATTTTTTTTATCGTAATAGGAATATTTATCATCGCTGTATCCTTAAAACTTATCTCTCCCCAGGATATAACCAATATCCTCGATTTCATTAATGCCAATTATAATGTTCAATTGACACTGGGCATTACGGGGGTTTTGCTGATTGTATTCAGCATCCTGGGAGCGCAGCTAACTTTGGGTAAAATGCGGAGGGAAAAGACCATCGCCTTTACCAATCCCGATGGTCAGGTAACGGTCTCTCTGAGCGCAATTGAGGATTTTATCCGCAAAATTGCACAGAATATAGAAGAGGTCAAAGAATTAAAGTCGGATGTTATCGCTGGCAAAAAGGGTATTCATATTACAACCAAGGTGATTCTCTGGGCAGATACGAATATCCCGGAGACAACAGAAAGAATCCAGCAACTTATCAAAGGCCGTCTTCAAGAAATGTTGAGCATTGAGGATACCATACATATCCGCGTGCATGTCTCAAAGATTGCGCAGAAGGGAGAAAATGCACAGAAGACGCATTCGCCAGCACCCGAGATACCTTTCAGAAGTTATGATTACGGCAAGAAATAAGCGAGGCGAGCGAACCTCGCTTTCAGCGGGTCTCGACGCAGCTCGAAGAACGAAGTCGGAAACATAAGCCTGCTGGCTGAATTTGCCCTTGACAAACTTGGTAAGTTTGTCAAGGGTTCAATTCGCACAGCGACTTATGTCGTGTAGGTAAAGCGATGCTCCATAAGTCGCGTGCTCATTGAAGGAGGTAAGATGCGCATTGGAATCCTGACCGGCGGGGGGGACTGCCCGGGACTTAATTCTGTAATCCGAGCGGTGGTAAGAAAGGCCATAAACGAAGGACATGAGGTAATCGGGATAAAAAATGGCTGGAAGGGATTAATTGAAAAAGATACGGTAAGGCTAGACCTGCAATCCGTATCCGGCATACTCCCTAAAGGAGGAACAATACTGGGAACCTCGCGGACAAATCCGTATAAAAAACCAGAGGATATAAAAAAGGCCGTAGAGAATTATAAAGCCCTGGGTCTTTCTGCCATTATCGCTGTAGGCGGAGAAGATACGCTGGGAGTGGCAGCAAAATTAGTCCGCGAAGGTATTAATATTGTGGGAGTTCCTAAAACTATTGATAACGACCTCTCGGCAACAGATTATACCTTTGGATTTGACACAGCGATAAATATTGCTACCGAATGCATAGACAGGTTGCATACCACTGCGGAGAGTCACCATCGGATAATTGTGGCTGAGGTTATGGGTCGCCATGCGGGCTGGATTGCTACAGAAGCAGGCATTGCCGGGGGGGCGGATATTATTCTTATCCCCGAGATACCCATTGATATCGAAGAGGTCTGTTCGCTTATAAAAAAAAGGCATGCCCGCGGCAAGACTTTTAGTATTATTGTTGTTGCCGAAGGCGCTAAATTTAAAGAAGGCCAGACGATAATCCAGGAAGAAAAACTTGATGAGTTTGGACATGTCCGTCTCGGCGGAATAGGACAGATGCTGGCGGATATAGTGGAGAAAAAGACCGGCTATGAAACACGCGTTGTCGTCCTGGGGCATATACAGCGAGGGGGGACACCTACCGCTTTTGACAGAGTTCTGGGAACGCGTTTTGGGGTAAAGGCGACGGAGCTTGCGTTGAAACGAGATTTCGGAAAGATGGTCAGCCTTCAAGGCGACAAGGTTATCGGCGTTCCTCTAGAGAGAGCAGTTGAACAACTAAAGACCGTAGATATGGAACTTTACGCAATAGCCAAGACATTTTTTGGTTAAGAATTTTTAGAAGAGAAATTTTAAGGAAGAGCAGCGATGGTTAACTACAAGAGAAAAATAGAGCTCTGGTTAAAGGAATCCACGGAGATAAAAGAGGATTTAAGCAAGAAGAAAATTGATTTGATCCTGACTGTAAATAAAGCGTTAACTAAATGTCTTAAGAGAGGAGGCAAGATTATCCTTTTCGGAAACGGCGGCAGCGCTGCGGATGCGCAGCACATCGCTGCGGAACTGGTAGGAAGATTCCGCCGCGAGAGAGATGCCTTGGCGGCGATTGCCCTGAACACCAACACCTCCGTAATCACAGCCATTGCCAACGATTACGATTTTAAGGATATATTTGCACGGCAACTCCAGGCGCTGGCTAAAAAAGAGGATGTGGCTTTAGGAATTTCTACGAGCGGCAATTCCAACAATGTCTTTGAAGCCCTGGTTATGGCCAAGCATATGGGGCTGACTACCGTTTCCTTAACCGGCAGAGACGGAGGAAAAATCGCCAGGGTAGCGGATTACAATATAAATATCCCCTCTAACAATACGGCACACATCCAAGAAGCCCATATCACCATAGGCCATATCCTGTGTGAGTTAATAGAAAATACCTTCATTTGAATGACCGAAGAAAAAATCAAAACCCTTGCCGAGTTAAGAAAAATAGTTCCTTCCCTCAAACGTAAAAGGAAGAAGATTGTTTTTACCAACGGCTGCTTTGATCTCCTGCATTATGGCCATCTGAAGTATCTGGAGGCAGCCAAAAGACAGGGCGATGTCTTGATAGTAGCGGTAAATAGCGACTCCTCGGTTAAGAAAATCAAAGGCAGACTCAGGCCGATAAATAAAGTCATAGCGCGAACGTCTTTAATCGCCGGGCTGGAGTGCGTAGATTATTGTCTGGGTTTTGGGGATAAGACTCCCTATCGCCTGATTAAAGAACTCAAACCCGATGTCTTGGTCAAGGGCGGCGATTGGAAAAACAAAGATATCGTGGGAAGCGCTTTAGTCCGTTCTTACGGCGGGAAAGTAAAAACCGTAAAATTCATCCCGGGTTATTCTACAACCCGTCTGATAAAAAAGGTTATATCTATTGAAAAAGAATAAGATATTCAGGATTTTCGACGCCAATCTCAACCGGGCAAGGGAAGGCATCAGGGTCTGCGAAGATATTATGCGTTTTTACTTGAATGACCCGTTTCTGAGCCGGGCCTTCAAGGAAATACGTCATCGTCTGGCAGGGTTTGCCAAGACTTATCCTGTTACAAAAGAAGACTTGTTAAAATACAGAAACCCTCGTTTTGATGTCGGAAGAAACTTAAACATCAAAACAAATAAAAAGTGCACGCTTATCGACTTATTCCTTGCCAACATTCAGAGAACCGAAGAGGCGGTAAGGGTATTAGAGGAGATCTCGCAGATATTCAACCCGAAGATGGAGAGCAGGTTCAGACGATTAAGATTCAGACTCTATTACCTTGAAAGCAAGGCATATAGGCATCTTGTTGAACATGCGGGCAAGAGACTTTAACCAGCGAATGCTTTATTGCATACTGGATTTACCCTGCTTGAGAAAGAACCCCTTATCGATTACGCAGGAATTAATTTCCGGGGGGGCGGATATAATCCAGTTGCGTGCGAAATCGTATTCTGCAAAGGATATCGTTGAAATCGGCTTGAAACTTGTTGGGCTCACGCGGAAGTCCCGCCGGCTTCTCATTATCAACGACCGTGTAGATATAGCGAAGGCGGTGGATGCCGATGGGGTCCATTTAGGACAGAGGGATTTACCGGTTATATTCGCACGCCAAATCTTAGGCAGGAAAAAAATTATCGGGCTTTCTGCGCATAGCCTTGCGCAGGTCCGCGATGCGCAGAATTACGACCTTGACTATATAAGCGTTGGCCCTATATTTAAGAGTCCGACCAAACCCCATCTTTCACCGCTTGGCCTGGACATTTTAAACAGAACTGCCAAGATTAGCAAACTGCCAATAGTCGCAATCGGCGGAATTGACCTCCGGGTCTTAAAGCCAGTTCTTGCTAGCGGTATAACTTCTGTGGCTGTGGTCAGCGCCTTATTAAGGGCCAATGATATCAAACAGAAAACGCGGGAATTTAAAAAAATCATATCCGGGTTCCGCAACTGAATATGCACGCTAAAATAACCGATAGTCCTGAGAAATCCTATTTGCGGAAGATTGCAGATAGCGAACAGGTCTCAGTTGAAATTTTGAAAGAACGCATCAAAAATGGCACGGTAGTTATACCGATGAACCGTTTAAAGAAAGTCAAACGACCGTGTGCTATCGGTGAAGGAATGCGCACCAAAGTCAATGTTAATCTGGGCAGCTCCCGGGATTCAGACGGGATAAAAGACGAGCTCGGAAAACTTAGAGTTTCTGTCGAATATGGAGCGGATACAGTAATGGATTTGTCTACGGGAAGGAATTTAAATGATACCAGAAAGGCAATTTTAGAAAATTCCCCCCTTCCGGTAGGGACGGTTCCTATTTACGAAGCGGCGATAAAGGCAATTGAACAAAGGGGCAATATTTCTTATATGGCTGCAAAAGATGTCCTGAACACAATAGAACAACAGGCAAAAGAAGGGGTGGATTTCTTCACCATACACTGCGGCTTGAACAAAAGAACGCTGGAAATTTTCCGCAGACAGAGAAGGGTTTTAGATATAGTCAGCAGGGGAGGGGCAATCCTACTTGAATGGATGGCTCATAGCAAAAAAGAGAATCCCCTCTATCAATATTTCGACAATGTTTTGGAAATTGCCCGCGAGTTTAGTATTGTCCTGAGCCTGGGAGATTGCTTTCGCCCCGGCTCGGTTATTGATGCAACGGATAGGGCACAGATGGAGGAACTTATTGTGCTGGGGGAATTGACCCAGCAGGCACAAAGTAAAGGGGTGCAGATTATAGTCGAAGGCCCCGGACACATACCTTTAAATCACATTAAGGCAAATATTATGGCAGAAAAAAGACTCTGCCAGGGAGCCCCCTTCTATGTCTTGGGTCCCTTGGTTACGGATATTGCTCCGGGTTACGACCATATTACCGGAGCCATAGGTGCGGCGTATGCTGCTTATTGCGGAGCAGATTTCCTCTGTTATGTTACACCGGCAGAGCATCTTCGCTTGCCTACAGTAGAAGATGTTAAGGAGGGTCTGATTGCCTTTAAGATTGCCGCCCATGCCGGAGATCTGGCTAAGGGCCGCAAGGAGGCACTGGAAGAAGACAGAGAGCTCTCTTTAGCAAGAAAAAGAAGGGATTGGAAAAAACAGATTAGCCTGGCCATTGATCCCGCGAAAGCCAGGCTTTACCGTTCAAGCAATAGGCTAAGATCTAAGGACGTCTGTTCCATGTGCAGCGAGTATTGCTCAATTAAATTGGTAGATAGGCATCTAAAGTTTTTCGGAAAGTAAACCCCGAACCACGGGTTTACATCCGTGGCTTTCTGTGGTTCGGGGTAAAAATTCAAAAATTTGCTCTGCAAATTTTTGATGCGGGCGTAGTTCAGCGGTATCCCGCACTAATTTTGGTAATTCGTGGCTAAATAAAAATTAGTGCGGGGCCAAGCGGGCGTAGTTCAGCGGCAGAACATTAGCTTCCCAAGCTAAAAGCGGGGGTTCGATTCCCCTCGCCCGCTCAAAAATTACCCTGTAATTTTTGAATAGATAAATGAGTACCGGCATTAAAATTTCACTGCTGCTCATCGTAATTCTATGGGGGTGCGCAACGCCTGCCAAGAAAACTTCCAGCACCGCCTATCCTCATCCCGAGAAGAAACTTGCTACCGGGGAAGGGGTATATCATAGAGTGAAAAAAGGAGAGACCCTCTGGAGGATATCAAAATCGTACGGGGTGGCTCTGGAGAGTATTGTCGCGGCTAATAGATTAGCCGATGCCACTAAAATCTCTGCTGGACAGTCAATATTTATCCCGAAGGCAACCGCTCTGCCTCGGGCAATAAGCGAGACGAAAGAAAAAGGGTTTATCTGGCCGGCAAGGGGTAAGGTCATTTCCTACTTCGGCGTAAAGAGACCCGATGCTACTATAAACAAAGGCATCGACATATTGGCAAAAGAAAGCAGCGATGTCGTAGCTGCCAGGTCAGGCAAGGTCGTTTTCTGTTCGGATAAAATTAAGGGGCTGGGAAAGACGGTTATCATCGAACACGAAGACCAGCTTTATAGCGTATACAGCAACAACGCCGTGCTTTTTGTTAAGCCGGAACAGAGAATACAGCAGGGTGAGCTAATTGCGCAGGCAGGCAGAAATGAAAAAACAGGGGAGTATGTGCTTCACTTTGAAATCCGCAGAGGACATATCCCCCAGAATCCATTTTATTTTTTACCCTGATGCCGATATATGAATTCAGGTGCAACAAATGCGGAATAAAGTTTGAAGAACTGATAAAGAATTCCTGCGGACAGCTGGATTATTTAAAATGCCCCAATTGCCGCGAGCAGAATATAAGTCGACTATTTTCTAAATTTGCTGTTTTTCAGGCAATGTCGTATAATAAAGATGTGGGTTCTTTGCGTTCGGGTAAATGTTCGGGTTGTACCGCAGGTTCCTGTGGAACCTGCGGTGCTTGATGTGGCATCGGATACGGAGAATTTTTTGTCGAACTACGCTGAACTTCAGCGGAATCAGGTATAATATGTTTAGCGTTGTTTCGCGTTCTTAAAACGGATTCATCATAAATGTTTACCGACCCTGTTGTAGGCATAGATTTTTACGACCGTTCCTACTTTCTAAACACCCTCATAAAAAGGGCCCAGGCATTAGAAGAAGGATACCGGCAGAATATTGCCCTGCTGGGACCGGAGGCTATCGGTAAGACATCCCTGCTTTTACAGCTTCTGTCAAAGATTCAAGGCAGTTCAAGATTAATCCTGCCCATTTATCTGGAGATAACCTACGACGTACCGTACGACCATCTGATTAACAGATTCTTAGCCGTAACCCTGTTTAATTTCTTCAAGATAAAATACAGCATTGCCCCGCCCGAGAACCTGGATATCCTTCTGGAGAAATTGAAGTCATTGCTTCCGAGAACTACGGAAGAGGTTAAACGATGCCTGGATTTAGTAAGAAGTAACAGGCTCGACGAATCCTATTCAGCGATGCTCAGTTTGCCACAGACGCTATCTCAGGAATCGGGAAACCCCGTAATTTTAATACTGGAGGAGTTCCACAGGTTGGAGAAATTGCCATTACGAGATTCCCTCGGCACATTAGCTAAAAAGATAATGGTGTCCAAGAATGTGATGCATATAATCTCGAGCTCATCCGTTACAGCGGCAAAGAAAATCCTTTCCCGGGAACTTTCTCTTCTTTTCGGAAATTTTGAAGTGCTGCACTTAGGACC
>JBBIPY010000021.1:0-17009 GCA_037442605.1 Candidatus Omnitrophota bacterium | reverse complement strand
TTCGTTTGTATTAATTAACCACAGGATGAGAGAATGAATAATCCTGCAGGTAATAATAACCAGATTAAGAAGAAAAAACCTGCCCGCAATCAGAGGATTGATGTCTTTGCCCTGTTTCTGCCGGAGATTAAATGCCTCCTCTCCCAGAAGGATTTCGCCTCCCTTAAAGAAATTATAAAGAAAATCCATTCCATGGACCTCGCTGAGGGATTCAGCAGATACCTGATTAATCACGAGAAGGTTTTGGTCTTCAAGTTGTTAAGCGCGCGCAGAGCCATTGAGGTCTTTGAGGACCTGCCTCCGCAGGAACAGCAGTTTCTCCTCAATAACTTAGATAGCCAGGAGGTCGCCCAGGTATTAAACGAGATGGCTCCCGATGAACGGGCAAAATTATTTAAGGAATTGCCTCAGAAGGCAGTTAAGAAATTGTGGTCTCTGCTGAAGAAGGAAGAGGCGGAGGATGTGCGCCGGCTCCTTACCTATAAGGAGGACACCGCCGGCTCGATTATGACTACGGAGTTTGTGGAATTGAAGAAAGAAATGACCGCCCGCAGGGCTATTGTCAGCCTTCAGGAAAGCCAGCGTTCGGGGATAGCCAAGGCAATTTATTCCGTCTATGTTACCGATGAGGAACATCGTCTCACCGGAGGGATAAACCTGCAGAATCTCATTACCGCTCCTCCCGATATCGCCATAAAAGAGATTATGAGCGATGTGAGTCCGATCAAGATAAATGTGGATATGGACTTGCAGGAGGTGGGTAAGTGGTTCAAGAAGTACGACCTCCTGGATGCCCCGGTGGTGGATAACGAGAACAGGCTCCTGGGGATAATCACCATCGACGATGTGGTGGATGCGATTGAAGAAGAGACCACCCGCGAGTTCTACGAGGTGGGCAAGATGTCGGGCGTGGAAATCCGTTACGCCCAGGCGCGTCCTCTTGACCTAGTTAAACGCCGGGCGGGGTGGTTGGTATTTCTTTTGATTTTTAACTTTTTAAGCGGAACTGTCCTGAAAAATTTTGAACATGCCCTGACTTCGGTTGTAGCCCTGGCATTTTTTATTCCCATGCTTTTGGATACCGGCGGTAATGCCGGCGCGCAGACTTCGGTTACGATAATACGAGGTTTGGCTACCGGTGATGTGACCTTGCGCAATATCTGGAAGATAGTCAGAATGGAACTCTTTGCCTCTTTGCTTATGTGCATCATTGTGGGAACGGTGGCTTTTTTAAGGGCGTATATGCTCCAGCAGGAAGTTTTATTGGCGGTTGTGGTAAGTTTTACTATGGCTTCTATTGTTTTGCTAGCTATTTGTACAGGTATTTTTCTTCCTTTTCTCGCCAAGAAAATCGGTCTCGATCCCGCTGCCTTGGCTGGTCCTATCACTACCAGTATAGTTGATCTCGTAGGTCTGATTATATATTTTAAGCTTGCCCAGTTTTTCTTACCCATCCTGAGACAATAATGAGCAGCGTATTTTTCATAGTTTTGATGGCGGTTTTAGGGCTGTTTTCTTTTTTCTTCTCTGCCTGCGAGACCGCTATCCTTTCGCTGAATAAATTAAAAATCCGCGCCCTCATCAATAAAGGCTCCCGCCGGGCAAAGGTTGTCTACGGACTGATTACCCGCTTGGATAGGCTTATTACAAGTATCTTGGTGGGAAATAACTTCCTCAATATTGCCATCTCGGCGTTAGGAGCGGCTTTATTTATCCAGATATTTGGGCAACATTGGGGAATAATCCTATCCACGGTAGTGATTACCTCCTTTGTCTTGATTTTTTGCGAAATCACCCCCAAGATTCTCGCCACAAAATATCCGGAGTCCATTGCCCTAAAGCTATCCTATCCGATAAGTTTCCTGCTCAAACTGATGCATCCTCTGTCGCGCTTATTCACTGCTATAGGAAACGGCATAATCAGGCTCCTCGGAATAAAGCCGCCAAAGCGCTCTCCGCTGGTTACCGAAGAAGAGATACGGCTGATGATTGAGGTTGGCAAAGAAGAGGGGGTTTTATTGGAGGAGGAGAGAAGACTTATTCACCGCATCTTTGAATTTGGCGATGCCCTCGTAAAAGACGTAATGATTCCGCGCGAAAAAATGGTCTGCGTTAGTTTAGACGCTGACGAGGAGCAAATCCTGGACCTGCTTATAGAAGAGGGGCATACCCGCATCCCTGTTTATAAAGAGAACCTGGACAATATCGTCGGCATAATCTATGCGCGCGACCTGCCGTTTATGTGGAAAAACGGCGCCCTCATTATCATCGCCGATATTATGCACCCTGCATATTTTGTCTCTCCGCTTAAGAAGGTTTCCGAGCTCCTGCAGGATTTCCAGAGAATGAAGACCCAGATTGCTATTGTGCGCGACGAGTCAGAGAAGACCCTGGGGCTGGTGACCCTGGAGGACATCCTCGAAGAGATTGTAGGCGAGATTGAAGAAAAGCCGCCCGCTTAAGCCGGTAAAATTTTACTTGGCAAAATCGTAATTTCGTGTTATACTTATTGTAGAATAAGAGTCCAGAGGGACTCTTTTATTTTCCCGCCAGGGGAATCCACATATGGCAAGGCACAATCTCTCCGTAAGCGAAGATTTGCTTCAACTGGCGCATATTTTTGTTGCCCAGCTGGATAGGGACGCCAGGGTTATTTCCTTCAATAAATACGCCCTTGAACTCAGCGGATATAAAGAAGAAGAGATAGTCGGGGCGGATTGGTTTGAGACATTTATCCCGCCAGCACATCAAGACGAACTGCGCAGATTATTTAAAGAAGGTTTAGACAAGGATTATTGCCCTCCCGCTTGCGAAATAGTTATTCTTTCCAGAGATAAACAGGAAATCCCCCTTTTGGTTAGTCTGTCTTTTCTTTGCGACGAAAATCAGGTTCCTTACCGGGTTGTGCTCCTTGGCCAGAACCTTAGCCAGCCGGGCTTACATAAAGAACAAGCCGAGAAAAGATGGGAGAGCGTAATTGACTACGCTAAAGAGGGTATATATGCGGTAGATCTGGACACGGGCAACATAGTCGTTTTTAACGATGCCTTATGCCAGATGAGCGGCTATTCCCGAAATGAAATTGCCAGAATGACGATAAGCGAATTGCGTTTCCCTGAGGATATAGATGAGTTGCATAATAAAATGGAAGAGGTGTTTAAAAAGGGCAAGGTGGCTTGGGAAACCAGAATCAGACGCAAGGACGGCTCGCCGATGTTTATAGAGTTGCGCTCCTCGATTGTAGAAAGGAAACCGCATAGGGTATGCCTTTCGGTAATCAGCGATATTACCGAACGTAAACAGGCAGAGGAGAAATTGAAATATCGGCTCCGTTTTGAATGGTTGATTATGGAAATTTCCACCGACCTTATTAATGCGGGGGTGAACGAGATCGATACCGTGATACATTCCGCCCTGAAGAAGATTGGGGAGTTTGTGGGAGCTGACCGCAGTTATGTATTCTGGATAAGGGAAGACCGCATTAAAATGGATAATCTCTACGAGTGGTGCGCGCAGGGTATTGAGCCTCAAATCGGAGAGCTTAAAGGTCTCTCTATAAATACCTTTTCCTGGTTTATAGAGAGGTTAGAAAAACAGGGGGTTGTGCATATACCTCGGATCAGCGCCCTCGGTCCGGAGGCAGCCGCTGAAAGAAAGGAGTTTGAAAGAGGAGGGATTAAATCCCTTATCAACGTGCCGATGGTCTATAACGACTCAGTCGTGGGCTTTCTGGGATTTGATGCGGTGCGCAGCGAGAGGTTATGGCCCGAAGAGAGCATTGTTTTGCTTAAGATAGTAGGAGAGATATTTGCCAGTGTTTTGAAGCGCAGACAGGTAGAGAGGACGCTTCGAGAAGGAGAGCGTTTCCTGGCGAGCATCTTCGATAGCATACAGGATGGAATCAGTATCCTCGACGCCAGTCTTAATATCGTCAGCGTTAATTCTACAATGGAATCCTGGTATGCGCATGCAATGCCATTGCTGGGTAAGAAATGCTATGAGGCATACCATGGCCGAAACAAACCCTGCGAGATATGTCCCAGTTGTCAGACGCTTAAGACGCAGAATATGTCCTATGACATTGTTCCCAAAAGAGGTCCGGAGGGAGAAGTTGTGGGATGGCTTGACCTCTACACCTTTCCTCATATTGATGCAACCACAGGAGAAATGAAGGGGGTAATCGAGTATGTGCGGGATATTACTGACCGTAAACGAGCAGAAGAGATATTGAAAGAACTGAACATTGAACTGAAAAAATCAAACAGGAAATTAAAACAGTTAGCCCTCAAGGATAGCCATACGGGTTTATACAATCACCATTATCTTAGCGAGGTTATAGAGTCGGAGTTCCATCGCAGCAAAAGATACGGCCTGTCGGTGTCGGTGATTATGCTGGATATAGACTATTTTAAGTCAATCAACGATGTTTACGGGCATCGTTTTGGCGACCTGGTCTTGAAACAGCTGGCGCATATTTTCAGAAAGGTCGTGCGCAGATACGACATCGTTATCCGCTTTGGAGGGGAGGAGTTTGTTTTTGTTCTGCCGGATACCGACCGCCAGGGAGCCCTTAATCTTGCCCAGAGGATTCTGGATAAAATAACTGCCAATAATTTCGGCACCCCGAAGCAGATTGTCCATTTAAAGGTCAGTCTGGGCGTGGCGAGTTATCCGCAGGACAAAGTTTTGAACGGGATGGATTTGGTTAATCTGGCAGACAAGATATTAGGCAAGATAAAGGACCGCGGAGGAAACAACATCTATTGTAGTCAGGATATTGGCGGGAAAGAGCGTTCTACGGAGGTAGAGGTTTCTGATTCCGATAACGTTAAGGTATTAAAGGAAAAGATATCAAAACTTACAAAACGCGCTAACCAGAGCCTGATGGAGGCAATCTATGCCTTTGCCCGCACGATTAAATTAAAGGACAACTACACCGGGGATCATGTAGAAAAGACCGTGCATTATGCGGTGGAGATGGCCAAGGCACTGGGACTTTCCAATGCAGAGATAGAAAATATCAGCGATGCGGCGATGCTTCACGATTTGGGAAAGATTGGCATCAGCGAGAGGATTCTTCTGAAAAGGAAAAAACTTACCCCCAGAGAATTTGAGGAAATCAAAAGGCATCCCCAGATCGGCGCCGATATCATAAGACCTATTCATTTCTTGCAGGATATCATCCCCCTGATTCTCTATCACCATGAACGATACGACGGCAAAGGTTATCTTAGTGGCTTAAGAGGAGAAGAGATTCCTCTCGGGGCGCGGGTTATTGCCATTGCCGATGTCTATCAGGCGTTAATCTCGCATCGTCCCTATCGCAGGGCATACAGCAAGAAAGCCGCTGCCGAGATTATTAAAGGTGGTTCCGGTACCCAGTTCGACCCCCACATTGCGGAGATATTCTTGAAGATTACGGCAAGAGAACGCTGATGGCTCCCCAATTTCTCTTGACATCCTTCCCCCTTTAAGATTAGAATGAATTTTGTAAGATGAGAAATTCCAGTTTAAGAATTAATCTTTCCTTCTTCTTTCTGCTGATTGCCGGCTATCTCTGTTCTCCTGCTCAGGCAGCAAGAGGGAAGATGTTTTCTAAGGAAGCGGTGGAATACCGCTTAAAGGGATATCATGCCCGCCAGAATAAAGATTACGATGAAGCCATAAAATATCTGCAGAAGGCAAGCATGCTTGACCCCTGTTATGCCAGTCCCCACAACGACCTGGGTATAATCTACGAGATTAAAGGCTGGTATGAGAAGGCAGAGCAGGCCTATCTCAGAGCTCTTTCTATAGACCCCCATAATGCCGAGGCGATAATGAATTTAGGTTTACTCTACGAGTCGCGCGGCTTGGTAGATAAAGCCAGCCCCTATTTTCAGAGAAGGATTGAATTAGGTCCCCCCGGTGACCCCTGGGTAAATCGCGCCCGGGAGTTGCTCTCTAAATACGCCCCCGCACTCTACAAAGAGATTACTGAGAAGGAAGAGGCGCGCAATCTGATGTATGAGGCACTGGAAGAAAAAAGTAGAAAGACAACCCCCGCCAAGCCGGAAAGGCCCGTTGAGGAAGAGCGCATAATTGCCTCCACTGCCCAGGAACCCGAATATATGGTTAGTGAACGCCTGGAGAATTATTTGCGTCTGGAAAGAGACCTCGTTGAGCCGGAACTGAAGAACTGGCTGTTGGGGTTGAATACCCGCATGGTAGCGATGCTCTACGGTCAGCCCAGTTATAAAAGGGTTATTACTGCGGATGGCAAGGAGATTGAACAGCCGGAGTGGTACAATAGATGGATTGCTAATCTTGAAGTCGGCCCTCAGATATCAAGAGATGTCTTTATTCAAGACGACAGGCGGTTAAGAGAGAAATGGATTTATATAGTTCCCTACAGGTACAAAAAATATGCCTTGAAACCCCGCATTATCCTGATTTTTGAGAATAATAGATTGAGCGCCTGGGAAAAGTAGTTATTGTGAGAGCACTGAAAAAATCCCTTTTACCCCGAACCACAGAAAGCCACGGCTGTAAACCCCGTTAGAAATTTTTATTTCTAACGGGGTAAACCCGTGGTTCGGGGTTTACACGAATTGCCACGAATTTTTATCGAATTACCACGAATAGTTTCCATCGATAATTCGTGGTAATTCGGGTTTTGATTTGTGGAAATTTGTGTCAAAGAATAATATTTCAGCAATCTCATTGTATTTGCCGGACAGATATTCAGCCTGTTTTCAAGAAGATGCATTTCTTGAGACAGGTTTTCAGTTATGCCACTTTCTTTAAGTTTAAAATGAGATGATTCGTAAAGAGGACAGGGATTTAATCCAGAGTTATCTGGAAGACAGTTCAGGAATAAGGAATGCCTTTTGTGAAGCGGTGGTCTTTCCCGAGAATTCCCAGGAGGTCCAGGCTCTCCTGAAAGAAAATTCTTCCCGAGGAACTCCGCTGACAGTAAGCGGAGGAAGGACTGCCGTTACCGGCGCGGCAATTCCTTTCGGAGGCGTCGTTTTGGCTACCGATAGACTGAATAAAATCCTGGAGATAGGCAGGCTGGATAATGGAGGTTATGCAGTGGTTGAGCCGGGGGTGAGGATTGCCGAATTACAGGAGGAGGCAGGCAGGTTTGGGCTGGCATACCTTCCGGAGCCCACAGAGCGGAATGCCTTTATTGGCGGGACCCTGGCAACCAATGCCTCGGGAGCAAGGGGTTTCAAATACGGCTCCACGCGCAATTATGCGCGCCGGATAAAGGTAGTCTTGAGTAATGGCGAGATGCTTGAGATTAAACGGGGAGGACATCTTGCCCAGAAGCGGAAGCTCTCAATTCAGTATGAATGCAAGACAAAAGACATAGTTCTTCCTTCGTATACGGTTCCTGAGATTAAATCTTCAGCCGGATATTTCGTGAAGGATGATATGGATTTACTCGATTTATTCATCGGCCAGGAAGGAACTTTAGGGGTGGTAACGGAGATTGAGCTTTCCTTAGGCCTGGGAGATAAGAACAGTTTCGGCATTATCTTATTCTTCAAGGAAGAGATTAAGGCATTAGAGATTGTGCACAAGATTAAAGAGATATCTTTTCTCACGCGAAAAGGGAAAGCCGACAGCAATATAGAGGCCATTTCCTTAGAATATTTTGACCGTTTTTCTCTGCAGTTATTACGCCACAAATTCTCACAGATACCTCCCGATATTGAGGCAGCCCTGCTTGTGGAACAGGAATATACAAACGAGAATCAAAATAATGTGCTTGAGGATTGGGTGAATCTTTTGGACAAGAGAGGTATAATCCTGGAGAACACCTGGTTCTCGCAGACGGACAAAGAGAAGGAGTTCTTCCGCGAATTCCGTCATAGCCTGCCGACATTAATTAACGAGATTGTAAAAAGGCAGGGTTTTCCCAAGGTTGGCACGGACATGGCAGTGGCTGAAGATAAATTTAAGCAAATGTATAAATTCTATAAATCCGCGCTTTCCGATTCGGGCCTGGATTATGTAATCTTCGGCCATATCGGAGAGAATCATCTTCACGTAAACATCCTTCCCGGCAGCGAAGCCGAGTTTATAAAAGCGAAGAATATTTATCTGGAGCTGGTCAAGAAGGTTATTGAGCTGGGCGGGACAATTTCCGCGGAACACGGAATCGGAAAACTCAAACACCAATATCTAGAAATGATGTTCGGAAAGAATGCCGTATTGGAGATGGCGCGCCTCAAGCAGCAATTCGACCCCTGCCTCATTCTGGGCTTAGACAACATCTTCCCGAAAGCCCTTTTACCCCGAACCACAGAAAGCCACGGCTGCTCGCCTCGCTGAGCTCGGCGAAGCGGGAATAGAAATCGAATGACCACGAATAAAAATAATTTTGATGTCGCTGTAATTGGCGGAGGGGCGAGCGGGATGCTGGCGGCGGGAAGGGCGGCAGAATTAGGCGCGCGGGTAGCGCTGTTTGAGAAAGGAAACCGCCTGGGACGCAAACTGCTCATCAGCGGCAAAGGAAGATGCAATCTCACCAACATCGGAGACATTGAGGATTTCCTTGCCCGTTTCGGGGAAACGGGCGATTTTTTACGCAATGTATTCAGCAGGTTTTTCAATCAGGACCTGATGATTCTTCTTGAAAGATACGGACTGCAGGTAAAAGTGGAACGCGGGGGGAGAATTTTCCCTTCTACGGACAGAGCGGATTCGGTCTCGACGGCCTTAACTAAATATCTGGGAGATAACGGGGTAAAAATTCTCTATAACTCAAGGGTCAGAAAAATCTTGGCGAGGGACAAAGAAGTCTATGCCGTGGAGCTGGGAAATGGAAAGATTGTCAAGGCAAGAAAGGTAATCTTAGCCACGGGAGGCAGGTCTTATCCGCGGACCGGCTCAACC
This sequence comes from Candidatus Omnitrophota bacterium, assembly GCA_037442605.1. Taxonomy (GTDB): domain Bacteria; phylum Omnitrophota; class Gorgyraeia; order DTHP01; family DTHP01; genus JBBIPY01. Next base: position 8,123 of record JBBIPY010000021.1, on the reverse strand, counting down.
GGCGATGGTTATAAAATAGCGGAGGCATTAGGTCATAAAATCACCCCCCTCACTCCGGCGCTGATTCCTTTGCTGATACGGGAGTCCTTCGTTGAGGAACTGCAGGGGCTGACCCTGAAGAATGCAAATATTTCTGTATTTAAAGGCGGGAGAGATACGCCTTCTGAGTTTGGCGAAATGCTCTTTACTCATTTCGGCGTCTCGGGACCCATAGTTCTGTCTCTGAGCGGGGATGTGGCAGAATCTCTGGGGCAGGAAAAAGAAATAATCTTATCTCTGGATTTGAAACCGGCGTTGGAGAAAAACCAGATAAGGGAAAGGATAGTCCGCGATAATAAAATCTTTGGCAGGAAGAATTTTAAAAATTACCTTAAAGAGTTTCTGCCCTCTAAAATGACTGCGGTTTTCATAAAGTTGCTGCGGATACCGGGGGATAAAAAAGTAAATCAGCTTACCCAGAACGACCGCGAGAAATTTATAGATTTATTGAAGGATTTCCGCATTACGGCAGTCGGTACGCGGCCAATGGAAGAGGCGATAGTGACCCGAGGAGGGGTTTCGGTTAAAGAGATAGAGCCTAAGACCATGGAGTCAAAGATAATTAAAGGCCTGTATTTTTCCGGCGAACTTATTGATATAGACGCAAGGACCGGCGGCTATAATCTGCAGGCGGCATTTTCTACCGGCTACATCGCGGGAGAAAACGCTGCCAAGAGTAGAGAGAGATGACAGATATAAAAAGAAAAGTTGTATTGGCGTCGGCATCGCCGCAGCGGGCGAGGATTTTGAAAGAGTTAGGCCTGAAGTTTACGATTTGTCCGAGCAGGGTCAAAGAGACGAGGAGCATAAAAACCACCTGCGCCGGACTGGTTAAGGAAAACGCCTTGCGGAAAGCAGAAGCCGTAGCCAAGAGACTTAAAGAAGGCCTGGTGATCGGCGTGGATACGGTGGTGTTAGTTAGAGGCAAGGTTATCGGTAAGCCCAGAAATAAATCCGAGGCAAGGAATTTTTTAGAGTTGATAACCGAATACCCCAACTGGGTCTATTCCGGAGTGTCGGTTATAGATATTGACAGAAATAAAACCTATACGGCTTGCGAGAAGACAAAAGTGGTTTTCAGAAAACCGGGCAAAGATGAATTTGAAGACCTGTTGCGGGAGGAGGTAAAATTTGACCGTGCCGGAGGAATTGATATTGAGGGAAAGGCGGGGGATTTCGTAAAGGAAATCAGGGGCGACTTTTTCAATATAGTAGGGCTCCCCCTTAATACCCTGAAGACAATTATGAGTAAAGTTAATAAATATGATTAGGAATAAACTCCAAAATTGGGAAAGAAAAAATACTGGACCAGTGGAATTAGTATCGCTCGATCTGCAGGAGGAGGGCATAGACGAGGGGGTTAAGCAGGGCGAGTTTGTTCAGGCCTTCCTCTTTGAGCCTCGAGAAGTCTTCGGCAGCGATGTTTTTTGTCTGGAGAATTTCCTCTTCCTTGAAGAAGTTTAGAAAATACGCCTCGATTATCTCCCTTTCCTCTTTTTCAAGCATTCCAAGGGTATTGTTGACCACTTCCTGATGGTGGTTATTCAAGAACTCATAAGGGACGCAGCGCAGGTAACTGTAAAGGGTAAGCTTTCTCTGGCGGGGGTCAGGGGGATTCTCTAATTTCTTGTATTCTTCTACAATTTTCTGCCAGTAATTCTTCTTCAGATAGAAAACAAAGTCGGCTTCCTTGGGTCTGGGGTCGCAAGAAAGCGCGCATTCCTTAAAAATCCGGTAGGTAAACCGATAAAAATCTTTGTCCGTAAAGGCACGGTAGTCACCATGGCAGTAAAGTTTCTCTCCTTCGGGACGGCTCAGGTATCGGATGCCTTCCGTGGTCAGGAGATAATCCCAGCAGGAGAATGCCCAGTTAAGAAATGGTCGAAACTCCACAACCAACTCGTTATAAGCCCGGGTAAAGGCCTCTCCGTTTCCTGAGATATGGCTTTTCTTGGTACTCCTCAGTAACTGTGAGGTGTTTGATTTTCCGCGACAGTAAGATTCTATTTTAGGCTGGACGAATACGCGGGGAAATTCAATTTCCAGCGCCGGCTCTTCCGATATCAGGGCTTTTAATTGCGCGACTGCGTCCATTTTAAAATTTTATTCTATAATGTTCCGTCAACTAAATACTGCTTCTATAATTTCAACTTAGATTCACACAGATTTTTTAAGGATTCACACAGATATTTCTCGCCACAATCAGTGTGCATCTAATTTTTATCTGTGTGCATCTGTGTAATATAGAAGTGATATTTTGGAGACAAGGCACTATAAAGTTTTTAGACAAAAACAATTCAACCTGCCTCAGGCCACTATTGTTTCTATTCAAATTTTTGCAAAGCAAAAATTTGATGTGCCGAAGGAGAGATTTGAACTCTCAAGACCTTACGGTCACTACGCCCTGAACGTAGCGCGTATGCCAGTTCCGCCACTTCGGCTTCAAATTTAATCTGGAACACGAAGGTTTAATTTGAGTTTCATTATAGATATTACCTCAAAATTATTCTTTTGTCAAATAAACTGAATTTGGGGTATAATCCTTTATACGCGAAAATAATTATGGTTTCTCAAATGGACGAATTTTTAACGCCTTTTGATATGAACAACACAATCTTTTCCACATTCGGCGCTTCTTTTCTGGCGATAGGGGAGATTTTTATCCTTATGGCGGTTGGTTTCTTTACGGTGAGGAAAGGAATCATAAATTCTGCCCTCGTCCAGCATTTGAGCGAATTGATTATCTATGTCACCTTGCCGTTTATGATTTTTTCGCGCATAGCGACAGAATTTAATTTTTGCGAATTGCCGCTCTGGTGGGTTCTTCCCCTGGCTTCCATAGCGATGATTTTATTCTCTTTTATTCTCGCCCAGATAATAGCCAAGCTATTCCATATCCAGAGTAATAAATTGGAATTTAAGAGCCTGGTGAGTTTTCAGAATTCCGGTTATCTACCTTTGGCCCTTGTCTCAAGCCTGTTAAGACCAGACCAGCAAGATAAAGCAATACTTTATATCCTTTTTTTTCTGATGGGATTCAATTTTCTCATCTGGTCCTGGGGAATAATTCTATTATCTAAGAAACACAGGGATGAGAGAATTGAGTGGTCTAAATTTTTCAGCCCTCCCTTTATCGCCGTCGTTATCTCTCTCTTTATTGTCCTGACCGGCATCAACAGATTTATCCCCCCGATAATTACTAAACCCCTAAAGATGTTGGGGGATTCTACCATACCATTGGGATTATTTGTGGTGGGCGGAGCGCTGGCTATTTGTAAAATCGGGCGAGGGCTGAAATATGATATCTCTGTAGTAATTTTTCTTAAATTAATATTAATACCGCTGGTAGTTATGTGCCTTTTGTTTCTATTAAAATTTCCCTATCTTCTATCTTTGATAATCTTAATAGAAGCGGCAATGCCTTCGGCTACCTCTTTGCTTGTTATTGCGCGCGTGTACGGAGAGGACTCTGAATATATATCAAAGGGCATACTGCTAACCCATATCTTCTCTACGCTTTCTATACCCATATTCCTGCTGTTGTTTTTCAGGAATTTTTAACCCGCCTTCGCGGAATTCCCCACCTGTAAGGGTGGGGATGGATAGCGAGAGGAATTCCGCTTCGGCGAGGTTTTCGCTGTGCCGAGCCGAAGCGAAAAGAAAGATTCCACGGGTGTAAGCCCGTGGAGCTTCAACTTGCTATCACAACACCCCATTTTAGTCTTGCAAATTATCTACATTGTGGTAGTATATTTCTGAAAATTTTCTACCCTTTTGTCCGGAATAATATAATTTTTCAGATGAAATACATCTTTTTAGTTGGCGACGGCATGCAGGATAGACCCCTGGCAGAATTAGAAGGAAAGACGCCCCTTGAGGTAGCCAAGACGCCTAATATGGACTATATTGCCGAGAATGGCCGCGTGGGCTGGGTGAGAACAGTGCCTGCGGGGATGAGCGCGGGTTCGGACGTAGCGATGATGTCTTTACTGGGATATTCGCCGAAGGAGTTTTATACCGGACGGGGACCGTTGGAGGCGGCAAATTTAGACGTGGATTTACAGAAAGACGATGTTGCCTTCCGTTGCAATCTGGTTACCGTCGAGGGGGATTTAATGGTGGATTACAGCGCCGGGCATATCAGTTCTAAGGAAGCGGAGGTTTTGATAAAATTTCTCAATGAAAAACTTTCCTCGGAGCAGTTCCGTTTTTATCCCGGGGTAAGTTACCGGCACCTGATGGTCTCCAGAGGCATCGGCGGAGATTTGAAATGCACGCCACCCCACGATATAACGGGCAAGAAAATCGCAAAATTCCTGCCCGATGGCAAGGATGCCGGGACGGTTATTGAGTTAATGGAGCGTTCCCGCAATCTCCTGAAAGGACATGAGGTCAATCAGGTAAGGATTGATCTGAAAGAAAACCCCGCGAATATGATCTGGCTCTGGGGACAGGGTAAAAAACCCGTGCTGCCCTTATTCTCTCAAATATTCGGGGTTGAAGGCAGGGTTATCTCGGCAGTTGACCTAATCAAAGGTTTAGGCAGGATAATCGGGCTTGGACCCATTTATGTGGAAGGCGCAACCGGGTATTACGATACCAACTACTTAGGTGAAGCCGAGGCGGCGATAAAATCTTTAGAAGAAAAAGATTTTATCTTTGTGCACGTGGAGGCACCGGATGAGGCCGGTCACAACGGAGACCTGCGGGCGAAGATTTCCGTGATTGAAAAATTTGATGCGCTTGTGGTGGGAACGATTTTAAAGAATTTTAGAGACAGAGATGACTTTCGCATTCTGGTGAGTTCCGACCATCCCACGCCGCTTTCTATCCGCACACATACCGCGGAACCGGTTTTCTTTGCCGTGCATGGAAAGGGAATTGGTAAAGATAATGTCGCCGCCTTTAACGAGAAAAGCGCCCAGGAGAGCAGCTGGGGTTTTGAAGAAGGGCATAAGCTGATGGAGTACTTCATTAAAGGTTGATAAATAACGTTACGTTTACCGTGAACCGTGTACCGTTTACCGTGAACGCTAAACGAGTCATATGAAATTACCATACTATGATGCCTTGTCTCCAAAATATCACTTCTATATTACACAGATGCACACAGATAAAAATTAGATGCACACTGATTGTGGCGAGAAATATCTGTGTGAATCCTTAAAAAATCTGTGTGAATCTAAGTTGAAATTATAGAAGCAGTATTTAGTTGACGGAACACTATGAATACCTTAACTATAGCCATAGGTGCGTTAATTTTATTTGGGACTGCCTATTTTATCTACGGGAGGCGTTTGGAGAGGAATTTCGGGATAGACCCCAAACGGCTTACGCCTGCACATACCAGAGCGGACAGGATTGACCATATGGCGGTGCATCACTGGACGATTTTATTCGGACACCATTTTTCTTCTATCGCCGGGGCTGGTCCGATTATCGGCCCCGTGATAGCCGTTGCCTTGTGGGGTTGGGGTCCGGCTTTATTATGGATTTTAGTGGGAACGGTTTTCTTAGGAGGAATGCATGATTTTGGTTCACTCATCGTCTCGGTGCGCCACGATGGCCGTTCTATTGCCGATGCGGCTGGCGATTTGATTAGTAAAAGGGCAAAGATTGTCTTTTCTCTTTTCGTCTGGCTTGCCCTTATTCTGGTCATCGCGGTATTTACCGTCATTTCTGCCAAGACGTTCGTGGTTCAGCCAGAGATAGTGCTGCCTTCGCTCGGATTAATTCCTGTAGCCATTTTAGTAGGGTTGGCATTGTATCGTTTAAAGGTTAATCAGATAGTCGTTACTCTTTTCGGGCTTGGTTTATTAGGGGCTTTAATATTTTTAGGAACGCTGTTGCCTGTCAATATACCTAATCAGGCAATGTTTATCTGGATAATCACATTGTTTGTCTATGCCTATTTTGCCTCAATTACACCGGTAAATATCCTTCTACAGCCGAGAGATTATTTGTCGAGTTTTTTACTCTTTGGCGGATTGTTCCTGGGTTATTTTGGGCTTATTGTTTCTCGTCCTAAAATTAATCTACCCATATTTATGGCTTGGGATACCGCAGGAGGAAGTCTCTGGCCAATGCTTTTTGTGACTATTGCCTGCGGAGCAATCTCGGGATTCCATTCCTTAATTGCTTCGGGAACTACCTCGAAGCAGCTGTCTACCGAGACCGATGCACGAAAAATTGGTTACGGTGCAATGGTCGCGGAAGGGCTGTTGGCAGTAATGGCAATTTTAGTAGTGGTGGCGGGTTTTAGTTCCCAGGAGGCGTTGGGGAATGTCTTAGGAAATACCGGCGGTCCTATAGGCGCCTTTGGGCAAGGTTTTGGTGAAGTGACGCGTCCTTTTATGGGTGGCTACGGAGGTAATTTTGCCGTGCTTATACTCAATGCCTTTATCTTAACTACGTTAGATACCGCAGTAAGGATTGGGAGATATTTAAGTACGGAGCTATTCAGGATAAAAAATAGGCATTTAGCCACTATCTTTGTAATTGTCTTGAGCGCCTTTCTTGCCTTGAGTGGCAAATGGGATAGAATCTGGCCAATCTTCGGGGCATCTAATCAACTCGTGGCCGCCCTGGCCTTGATTGTTATTGCCGCCTGGCTGCTTTCCCAGAATAAAAAATACGCTTTTGTAAGGATTCCCGCAATCTTTATGCTGGCTACGACTATGGGAGCGCTGCTCTTTCAATTAGTAAAGTTTCTGAGAGATAAAGATTTTATTCTCATAATGATTGATATAATATTAATTTTTTTAGCCCTCTTTATGGCCTTTGAATCAAAAATAGTCTTTTTGAAGAAAAGGGGGATTGAGAAACAATGCTGAAAAAATTATTAGTGCAGAAATTTGGGGGTAGTTCCGTAGCCAACCCCGAGCGGATTAAGAATGTTGCCCGGCGGGTGGTTTCTTACAAAAAGAAGGGTTTTGATTTAGTCGTGGTGGTTTCGGCTTTAGGAGATGCCACCGATGAATTGATTGAGTTGGCGCAGGAAATTACTTCCGAGCCGCCAGAGAGAGAGATGGATATGCTGCTTTCCACCGGAGAGCAGGTTTCCTCCGCCCTTCTGGCAATGGCAATCCAGAAATTGGGCTATAAGGCGATTTCTTTCACCGGTATCCAGGTAGGCATTCTTACCGACAGCATACATACCAAGGCAAAGATTATCAATATTAATACGGAGAGAATCATGGAGGAATTAGAAAAGGGCAAGGTGGTTATCATCGCAGGATTCCAGGGGGCTAACGTGGACCGGGATATCACCACCCTCGGCCGCGGAGGTTCGGACCTCTCTGCGGTTGCCCTGGCCAAGGTATTGGGAGCCAGACTTTGCGAGATATATACCGATGTGGAAGGAATTTATACCGCCGACCCCCGCATTGTTCCCGAGGCAAGAAAACTGGAGAGGGTCAGTTACGATGAAATGCTGGAAATGGCTTCTCTGGGCGCCCAGGTGATGCAGGCGCGTTCCATTGAACTGGCAAAGAAATTTAATGTGCCGATATACGTGCGTTCTTCATTCAACAGAAAACCAGGCACCTATATTGTTGAGGAGGTAAATGAAATGTTAGAGGGACCGGTAGTCAGCGCTGTAACCTTGAGTAAAAATGAGGCGAAACTGACCATCTGCGATGTTCCGGATAAACCGGGTATTGCGGCAACGCTCTTCAAAGAGATAGCCTCTCAGGGAATAAATGTAGATATGATCGTCCAGAATGTCAGCCGCACCGGGCGGACGGATATTTCTTTCACCGTGCTTAAAACGGATTTAAAGAAGGCATTGAGGGTTACCCGCAGGGTCGCCCGTAAAATTGACGCCGGTGATGTGGTTCAGGATGAAGACATTGCCCGGGTCTCCGTAGTGGGCGTAGGTATGCGCAGCCATCCCGGAGTGGCATCTCAGATGTTTGACACGCTCGCCAGACATAAGATCAATATTGAAATGATTTCCACGTCCGAGATAAGCATTTCCTGCGTGATTGAGAAACGCTTTGCTGAAGGATCGGTAAAGTCCCTGCACGATGCCTTTAAGTTAGGTAAAAAATAGAAGCACAATTACGCTGATATCTAAAACCTAG
>JBBIPY010000020.1:0-17223 GCA_037442605.1 Candidatus Omnitrophota bacterium | reverse complement strand
CAAGGCACTATAACGCTATTTTAAGCCTATTTAAGAACTAATTGCTCTCGATAAATTCTATGATTGATTTCCATTTCAACCCAAGATTAATGTCGAATTCTCCAATGACGAACGAATTTCTAAGGTTTAACAAGGCTATTAAAGGCATATAGGGCATTCAAGGCTATTAAGGCACCGGGTGAAAAAGGCTATAAAGGCAATAGGGCTATCAGGGCTTATCCTATTTAGCCTTTGTAGCCTTGTTATCCTATTAGCCATTTTGCCTTTCTCGCTTTATAGCCCTGTTTGACTTGCCTGCCTGACGGTAGGCAGGTATGCCTTGGTAGTCTTGGACATTTAGCATTGGGCATTAATTCGTCATTCGCCGCCCAACTTTGTTGGGCCCAGCCTCGCCTCTCGCTCGGCGAGGCGGGCGAGCCTCGCCCCGAAGGAGCGGGGGTTTCGTCATTAGTCATTCCCGCTTCGCCAAAGCAAAGCGAGGCGAAAAACTCTTGAGTTATTAAATTGCCTTTATACAATATATAATCTATGCCCAGATATTGCAAGCCTAATTTACGAAGGCATTCCCAGAAATTATCATTTTTTCAGTCTTCTTAAACGCAGCTGGCCGCAGGCAGCTTGGATATCTGTTCCCTTGGACTGCCGCAGGGTTGTAATTATGCCCGCGGACTTCAGTTTCTTCTGAAATGCAACCGCTCTTTCTATGGGAGAGGGATGGAAGTTAATTCCTTCAAAGGGGTTATAGATTATAAGGTTGACTTTGCACCGCAAGTCAGCCAGCAGTTTAACAAGTGTTTCGGCATCGATTTGCCGGTCATTGACATCTTTTATCAGGATATATTCAAAGGTAACGATGCGCTTGGTCTCTTGTGAATATTTCCGGCAGACAGAGATTAACTCTTCCAGGGGATGCATCTTGTTTACAGGCATAAGGCTTGACCTCAATTTGTTGTCCGGGGCATGCAGGGATACGGAAAGCTCCACCTGGATATGTTCCTGTGCTAATTTTTTTATACCTTCGGGTAGACCGCAACTGGATATGGTGATTTTGCGGGCGCCGATATTGAAGCAATGGGGATGGTTGATGATTCTTATTGCCCGGATTAAATTGACATAGTTATCCAGAGGCTCCCCCATGCCCATAAAGACGACGTTGTTAATTCGCTCTGCGGTGACATCCCCGATGATACATTGCAGCTGATTGAGCATCTCAGCGGGTTTTAGATCTCGAATAAACCCTCCTCTTCCGCTGGCGCAAAACCTGCATCCGAATCGACAGCCTACCTGCGCGGAAAGACAAGCAGTCAGCCGCCCGAGATTGGGAATAAGCACGGATTCGACTAGATTCTTATCTTCCATCTGGAACAGAAATTTCCGGGTATGGTCTGATTCGGAAACCTGCCTTTGCAGAAGATGTATCTTTCCGATTGCAAAATTTTCCGCGAATCTCTCCCGCAATTCCAAGGAAAAATTGGTCATCGCCCTGAATTCAGAGATATCCTTCTGATAAAGCCAGGCAAGGAGCTGCTTCAGCCGGTAAGGCCTTTCGCCAATTGAGGCAAGGTATCCGCCAAGTTCCTCAATGCTCAAATTCTTAATCTCTTGTTTTCTATCCATTGCTCTAATTTTTGGTAGAAAATTGCTTATATAGATTTTATAATATAGAAGGATGGTTGTAAACCCCGAACCACGGGTTTACCCCGTTAGAAATAAAAATTTCTAACGGGGTTTACCCGCTTCGACTCGCGTCGAGCGAGGCGAGCAGCCGTGGCTTTCTGTGGTTCGGGGTAAAGCGCCTTGCAAAGAGGCCATATCGTATACAGATTAATCCTGCGGCGATCTTGCATCTTCTAATCTGCGCCCATCTGTGGAAAAGGCATTTTTTTAGATACCTTGCAAATGAATATATCTCTGCCCCAACCGGTTCCGCGAGAATTTTGTCTTCAATGCGATGTCTGCTGTCGTTATAGCGAGCAATTTAGCGCCTGGTCGCCTTTTATTTTGAAGGAAGAATTGAATAATTTTAGACCCTGCGTTCCTCAATTCATTGAATCTTACGGCATTAATATAGCCCCTGTCAAGCGAAACGGAAGATTTGTCTGTCCATTCTTCGATTTAAAAAACAACCGTTGCAGAATTTACCCGAATCGCCCTTTTGATTGCCGGATGTATCCCTTTCTCGTTTCCTACAATTCTAATTATACCCACATCATCCTGGCAGCCTCTCGGCAATGCCCCTTCGTTGCCGATAAAAAAAATCTCCCCGTGGTTATGAAGCATGCTAAGGCATTAAAGGATATTTTAGAAAAAGAAGAGGCGGCGGAAATGCTTTATCTAAATAAAGGCTTGATTATGCCTTATAGCGGCAATATTGACGCCTGTTTTTCGCTGGATAAAGTCAGTACAAAAATTTTTGCCAAAGATTCGGATCTGAAAGCCATGTCTTTAGGAGGCAGGGGTGTTTTTCAGGGATTTCTCGGGAATAAAAAAGCAAGAAATTTCAGTCATACCTTTGAATATATATACGGCTGGCGGGATGTCGCCCATATCCTTTGGAACAGCGTTGACGATAATCTGCTGGTGTTCTGGAGGCAGGGAGGCGATTCTTTCCTGCTGCTTCCTCCGGCCGGAAAGAATATATCGCCCCGTGCCTTAGAATTCAGCAAAGAGTTTCTAAGAAACCACAATTCTATGCGCGTGGAAAACGTCAACGAAGAAGATGGCAGGTTATTCCGGCAATACGGCTTCCGTACCAGACATACAGGCAGTGAATACATCTACACAAAAAACCCATTGATTGGCCTTAGAGGAAACAGATTTAAGTCTCCCCGATGGGCGTCCAATTATTTCAGGAAGAATTTCAAATCTCAAATCCGCAATTTAACAACCGGCGATATCGGCGATTGTCTGGCATTGCTTGAGGTCTGGGTTGGCAAAAGGATAGAGAGATGCGAGGATAGATATTACCGGTTACTCATAGAAGACAACTTCTTTGCGCAGCGCAGGTTAATGCTGGAGTTCGATAATTTAGAAATTGCAGGAAATATTATTCAGATAGACGGCCGGATTGCTGCTTACAGCTTCGGTTATCCAATAGACAGCGACACCTTCTGTATCTTTGCGGAAGTAGCGGAGCGCGGGTTTAAAGGTATATCAGAATATCTATTTCGGGAATTCTGCAGAAACCTCTCCGCGTTTAAACTCATTAACCTTATGGACGATGCGGGTCTAAATAATCTAAGACGCAAAAAGATGTCCTACCATCCCGCCAGGGTCAATGCTCTATATACTGCCACGTCAGTTAAATAAAAGTCTGATAATATGTTGCGCACAGATGTCGTCGGAAATATCTGCGATCATCTGCGCAAGATATAACCCTTGTTTTGTAGACAAGGCAATATACCTCGCATTCTATTATTAACCGCTAACGCCTGGGAGCGGCTTTAGTTGTATTCTCTAATCGGTCGTATTTTTCCCTGGATACGCCACAACCACCGACGAACAGACTTATCAAGGCAAGGGTTATAAAAACATCAGCTCTCTTCATATTTCCTCCAAAGACTTCCGATGCAGGCTTTAGCGCCGCCTGCCATAAATTTTTCACAATAGAGGCGCGGTATCAGTAGCCCTTTTTACCCCGTTAGAAAGCCCCACTATTTATGGCGGGGATGAAAGATGTGAAAGTTTAATTCCTATTAGAAAGGCGGGGTAAAAGCCCCGTCCTTTCTAACGGGGTTTATTTGTAGGCGGTGGTGTAGTCTTTATCTGTAAAAATAACACCTTTTCTAATTCTGCCCATGTCTTGGGGCCCACTACGCCGTCGGACGCCAATCCTTTTGCTGTCTGGAATTCCCGAATAGCCTTTTTAGTCTTCGGCCCGACCTTTCCGTCGATTTCACCGTCATAGTATCCGGAAATCTTCAATGCCTCTTGTATTTTTTTGTTGCGGAGCAATTGCTGCTCCGCTTCGCTTAGAGCGGGTGATGGGCTTGTGATTTCAGAAGGGACGATGATAATGGGTTCTTGTTGTTCCGTTGCAGGCGCTAACGCGGACCAGGTTTCAGGTTCGATTATTTTTGCCTCTTCCTTTTTCCGGGCACACCCCGCTATCGTCAGGGTTAGGAGCAGGGATATGCCGGCAAAATAAACTCTACGCATTTTATTATCCTTTCCTTTCTATTATTCTATTGGGGTTCTGTTACTCTTCCGACGGTAAGAAATCCTCGTTTTCTTCTTTCTCAACGACGATTCTACGAACAATATTCTTATCCCCTTCTTTGACGTATTCTACATTTACGGTGTCCCCGGCAATTATTTAGCCTAAGGCCTTAACATTCTCCATCTGGGTATAGTCATCCAGCTCGACAGGAAAAATAAGGAGGGTGATTACAGAAACTATATATAAAAGAATACATTAAACTCCTCTAAGAGGTTCTCGTAATGGCTGCGTTGACCAATTATAACATAAACCGTAAGTTTGTCAATTAAAATCTAAAGGGCTTCCCCGGCTGCACAAAGAATGGGAAAGAGATTGAAATTAGCGTAGCGCTCGCTGAAAAAGCCATGACTACACCGCCGCGGTGTTAAGACAGTCCTTTCGGCGTTAACGAGCGTAAAAAATAATTACCCCCCAAAGAAATTTCCTTTACGTTTTAGCCGGAAGATCTCTTTGCACCAACTTATTATTAATCAATAAGTTAGAATAAATAGGGTATGAGTTCTCATGACAAAGATGTTTTCTCAGAAACAGAAATTACCATTCTTGAGGGTCCTCAAGAAAGCACGTCAATAATGCTTTAGAACTAACCTAATTACGTAATATATTGAAATAATTGGTGTTATGATGAGAAAGAATAGAAATTCTTGGAACAAGAATTTCTCGGTATGGAATTTGCTTATATAGAAGAAAATCCTCGGCGCCTTAAAATTTGCCCGTGGCATTGTGCCCTAATACAATAGACGGGTGGCGCCAGGATAAAATTTTCTGCAATAATCAGGTAGGTTGGAGTTAATATAATTAAGGATCCCCAAAAAATCCTGAAGAGGATGCTTGAATTGGATCTAATCTCTCATCCTATTTCATTTCTCCAGCAGTCTTTTGAGGTCATCGGGGTCCAGGGTTCTTGTCATAGCGTCTTCCAGTTTAATCAGTTTATTTATATAAAGTTCATAGAGTGATTGGTTCATGGTCTTCATACCTTCCTTCTGGCTGGTTTGAATCACAGAGTATATCTGATGAATCTTTGCCTCCCGAATAAGACTGCGTATAGCATGGTTGGCAAGCAGTATTTCTAAAGCCAGCACGCGACTCTTTCCGCCTAGCCGGGGGATTAACTGCTGGGACATTATTGCCAAAAGCACGAAAGAAAGCTGAATCCTTACCTGATTTTGCTTGTGTTCAGGAAAGACGTCGATTATTCTATTGATGGTCTGTACTGAGTCCGAGGTATGCAGGGTGGCTAAAACAAGGTGTCCGGTTTCCGCTATGTTCAGCGCAGACTCGATAGTCTCGAGATCGCGCATCTCTCCGATTAAGATAACATTGGGGTCCTGACGCAATACATGTTTCAGGGCATTGGCGAATGAATGCGTATCTGTTCCCACCTCCCGCTGGTCAATAATTGCCTTTCTATTTCTATAAACATATTCAATGGGGTCCTCTATGGTAACGATATGACAGGGTTTTTCGCGGTTAACCTTCTCAATTATTGATGCCAAGGTAGTGGATTTACCGCTGCCCGTTGCCCCGGTTACCAAAATCAATCCTTTGGGTCTGGCAATCAAATCCTCAACGATATTTGCAGGCAGACCGCATTCTTCGGGATTCATAATATGGTAAGGCAAGGCACGGATGGCAATGCCCATATTACCCCTTTGGTAGAAGAAGTTTACACGAAAGCGGCTTAGCCCCTCTATTCCAAAAGACATATCTAATTCCTTGTCTAATTCAAGAAGTTCTTTTTGTTTTGAATCCAGCAGGCTAAAACCAATCTGTTTGATCTGTTCAGCATTCAGAATCTCTTTTCCCGCAGGTGTCAATTTTTCATCTATGCGAAAACAGGGCGGTATCCCTACGCCGAGATGCAAATCCGAAGCCCCTGCGTCAACCATAGATTTTAGTAAATCCTCTAATTTAAACAACGTCTCACCTCCCGGTTATCTTATATATCTTAATGTAGTTCTCACTGGGTAAAAGTATCTTCACACAGATGACCGCATCTTACCCTGCTTAGCGCCTACATCTTACCTTCACAACCCTGTTTTGTCAACACATTCTAACGGAGTTCAAGGGTCTCTTGGAATAAACGATAATCTTCAACCAAATCATCCTTTTTAATCCCTGTATCTATATGGTCCCAGGGGAAGAGTTCATCCATGGTTCTCGCGCGATATAGATAAAAATCGGGGTTGAGTCCCGCCTCCCGAACCGCCTCCTGCCAAAACGAGAAATTGAATTGTTCTTTCCATGCGTCTAAGCGCGCCCCCTTGCGCCAGGCATTCAGGATAACCTTTCCCAGACGCCTGTCCCCTCTCGAGAGCAGGGCTTCTACCCGGGCCATCTGTCGATTGCTGAAATCATATCGAATGGTTCTGCTTCTCATCCGTGCCCTGAGATAATTCTCCTTCTGCTGCAGTTCTTCGTCTCTCTCCATTGGCAACCATTGAAATGTTGTATGCGGTTTAGGAATAAAATGATTGAAACTCAGACGGATCTTCCCGTAACCTCTGCTGGTTTCCTTCTTGATTTGAAGAATCCTCAGCACCATATCCAGAATTGCGTCGAGGTCTTCTTCGCCTTCGCCGGGCAAACCAAGCATAAAATAAAATTTCAATCCCCGCCATCCGGCACTAAATATTTCTCCAATAGACCTGTAGAGGGTATCTGTATCGATATTTTTGTTTATAATGCGGCGTAACCGTTCACTGCCTGCCTCGGGGGCAAAGGTAAATCCGCTGCGTCGCATTCCTTCAAAGTGCCTGATTAATTCTTTAAGGACAGGGTTAACCCGCAACGAAGAAAGCGAGATCCCCACGCCCTGTCTTCCAAAATTATTTGTAAGCGTGGAGAAAATTTCCGAAATTTGACAGTGGTCTAAACTCGACAGGGATAAGAGGGCTATCTCTTCGTAACCCGACGAGCGGAAGTTATCCCGTGCCAGCCCCTCTATTGTAGCGAGGGAACGTTCTCTTTTAGGATAATAGATATTCCTTGCCTGACAGAATCTGCACCGGTGTGGACAGCCGCGCATAATCTCTATTCCGATACGGTCGTGGATGATCTCTACATAGGGAAGCGTTGTCTTTCTGGGATAATGGGCATTATTGATATCCGGAATGATTCTCTTTCGTATCCTTGCGGGCAGGGTTTTATCCCGGGGGCGGATGTGTCTTATTCTGCCGTCATCAGAATATTCCACCTCATATAAAGCAGGGACATAGATACCTTCGAGTCTCGATAGCTCAAAAAGCAAATCTTCTTTTTCTTCGCTGTCTCGCAGCAATCCCTTCTTTCTCTTCAAGAGCCTAACAATTTCCAATATCAATTCCTCCGCTTCCCCTATAACGAAAAGGTCCGCAAAATCTGCAAGCGGCTCGGGATTAAAACAGCAGGGCCCTCCTATAATAACAAGCGGATAGTCCTGCCTGCGTTCTTCTCTCAGGAGAGGAATCTTACCCAGGCTAAGCATATTCAACAGACCTGCATAATTCAATTCTGTGTGCAGGGATATCCCGAGGCAATCAAATTCTTTTAAGGGGATATCCGATTCTAAAGAAGACAGGGCAATTTCCTTTGCTCGCATAATTTCTTCTAAATCAACCCAGGGAAGAAAAGCCCGTTCACATAATACGCCGGCTTCCTGGTTAAGCACATCGTAGATTGTTCTGAAACCCAGATTGCTCATTCCTACCTCGTAAATATCGGGGTATCCCAAACAAAATTTTAATTCTGCCTTTTCAGGGTCGTGATGATAGGAATTCAACTCATGATTGATATAACGACCGGGTTTAGCTACGCTCAATAAAATATCTTTGGGCAACATGTTGGGTGCGTTGAGTCCGTTATTAAAGATTGTAAAACCAAAGGACACGAATTTCCACGCTCGCCTCACTTCGCTCAGCGAAGCGGGAATCAAAATCAAATTTCCACGAATTTTTACCTTCGTTTATGACGAGAAATATTCGTGGTAATTCGTTAAAAATTTGTGGTAATTCGTGTTTAAATAGTCTATTAGTTATACGAGATTCAATAATTCCGCTTAACGGACACGACTGAATTAACGTTCCTTTTTAACCGAAGCGACTATTCCTAAAGCAATCATATTAACCATAAGATTGGAGCCGCCGTAACTTATAAAAGGCAAAGGAATACCCACTACCGGCAATATTCCCAGGGTCATACCGATATTAATGAATACATGGGAAAAAATGAAAGTGGCGATTGCTATAGAAAGCATCTTGGCGCCTCGGTCGTTTGTGAGCACTGCGGTCCTCAGGATTGTCTTTAAAAGAAAAAAGTACAAAGAGAGCACTAAGACCGCTCCCAGGAAACCCCATTCTTCACAGAGCAGGGCAAAAATAAAATCTGTATGGCTCTCCGGCAGGAAGTTAAACTGACTCTGGCTTCCTTTAAACCAGCCTTTACCAAAAAGACCCCCGGACCCGATAGCAATCTTTGATTGCACGATGGTATATCCGGCTCCCAGGGGATCTCTGCCGGGGTCTAAAAATACGAGGAGACGCTGTCTCTGATATTCTCTTAAGAGAGACCAGAACAAAGGCGAAAAGGCAATTCCCAGGAGCAATAAAACTATGATATATCTTCTTTTCATTCCGCAAAAGATAGCCATTACCAGAAAGAGAGGGATTAAGATTATTGCGGAACCCAAATCCGGCTGTTGAAATATCAAAAAGACATAGATACCCACAAAAACGGAAGCCCCTGCGAGAGTTTTTACTCTGCTTATTCTATCCTGGCGTGCGATGAAATACCTGCTCAGGAATAAAATCACGCTTAGCTTGGCAAATTCCGAGGGCTGAAAGTTCATACCCGAGATGTGCAACCATCTTTGCGCCCCTGAGATTACAGGCCCCAGCATTAAAAGAATCAAAAGAGACGCCAAACTCAACAGATAAAACAAAGGGGCAAAATCCAGGAATCTTTGGTATCCCCAGACAAAACTCACAAAAAACATCGTTATGGAAACAAGTATCCAAATAATCTGTTTTATGGCAAGATTATTTCTCCAGCCCATCGGCGATGACAGTCGGGGTGCTGGGCTGCTACTGCTGTATATGGCAATCAGACCAACGGAACAAAGCAAAAGGCTGATTAAGATAATTCTATAGTTCAGTTTTCGTAATCTCATTTATACCTTGGGATATCTTCTTTCAGTCCGGAAAAAAACAGACGACACAAATCGGCCGCCTCCACGCCTCCCCTGCCGCCGTATTCAAGGAACACAACAAAGGCCAATTTAGGATTTCGGTAAGGCAGAAAACCCGTGATCCAGGCATGGGTTGCAGCTCTACCTGTCTGGACGGTGGCGGTTTTAGCCGCGATATCCAATCCTTCTATCTTTGCCTGATTTCCTGTTCCATCAGCGTCATTAACTACTCGCCACATACCTTTGCGAATTACATTGAGTGTTTCCTGGCTTATTCCTGTATATTCTCTCTTTATTTCCTGCACAGCCATACCCCCGATTCCTTTTACTAAATAAGGTTTAACCAGGAATCCGCCGTTGCCTATAGCGGCAATAAGCCTCAAGACCTGAATGGGGCTTACGAGAATGAAACCCTGCCCAATGGAAAGATTGAGGCTGTCTCCTGCGAACCATTTTTCCCTGTGCGTAACATGTTTCCACTTTGTACTGGGAACCAGACCTTTCCCTTCATCTTTCAATTCTATCCCTGAATTTTCTTCCAGGCCGAGAAGTTTAGCAAAATATCGCATGTTCTCCGGCCCTAACTCCAGCCCCAGTTTATAAAAAAATACATTGCAGGAATGTTTGATTGCCTCGCCGATACCCTGATACCCATGCCCCTTTTCTTCCCAGCAGCGGAATTCCTCTTTACCCGAATACAATCTGCCTTCACAGGAGAATTGGGTGAGGGGACTGATTAACTTGGTTTCCAGCCCTGCGATAGCGGTGACTAATTTAAAGACCGAACCGGGGGAAAAATTGGCTTTTATCGCCCGATTCAGAAGGGGGGCCTTTGGAGAATCTAAGACTGCCCTGATTTCTTTTATGTTGCCCCCGATAAATAGATTCGGATCAAAGGAAGGAGAACTTTCCATAACAAGTATCTGACCGTCCTGGATATCCATAACCAATATCGCCCCTCTGCGCCCATCGAGTAGTTGCTGTGCCCTTTGCTGCCATTCCATATTAATAGTCAGTTCCACGCTCTTGCCAGGCACGGATTTCTTTTCGCCCAGGATACGAATCAGATTACCCCGGTTATCTACCTCAAGTTGTCTGCCGCCGATTTGGCCGCGCAGGTATATATCGAAACTCTTCTCTATCCCCGTTTTACCAACCAGGCTTTTTATCCTGTAGCCATAGGGTTTTAATTTCTCTAACTCTCGCGCATCTATTTCATTCAGGTATCCAATCAGATTTGCGGCGACCGCACCAAAGGGATAGAATCGGCGCGGACTGATCTGTATCTCTATACCTTCAAGCACAGGTTTTCTCTCCTCTATAATGAACACCTTTTCCAGCGGTATATCCCTGCATAGGGTAAGCGGGACAAAAGGAGCAACAAAGTCTTTTTGATATTTCAGCTCCAGGTCTTCAGAGGTATCACCCAGTAATCTTGCGGTCTCTTGTAGGGCAAGTTCCTTATTCCTTAATTCCTGCGGAATAACCACGAGAGCGAAACTGGGAATCTGCGTAGCAATCTTTCTTCCATCTCTATCTAATATATCTCCTCTCTCCGGCATAAGAGGTACAATCCGTATGCGGTTATTGCGACTGAGGCGGTCAAAATAACTGCCTCTGATTATCTGGTGATACCAGAGGAATGCAACGAGGAGCGATAGACAGCCAAGAAAAACCTTCTCTAGGGTATGAATTCTCATCTTGTTATTCTGGACAGCCCTTTAAACAAAACCGGAGAGATAATGCTGTTGATGAACCCTTCCGGTATAATCGACTGCAGAAAAACTGAGACAAAATTAATGGAGGTGTTTCTTAATATACATTCCAGTATATACGAGGTTGATAGGACAAGGACAATCATCAAGAAGGTGTAGAGCGTTGTAACCCAGAGATTTTCCTTAAGCAGCCATTTTGAAAGAAGATTCGCGGTAATTCCCCAGGCTACAAAAACGGCGGTGTGCAGCCCGAATACCGATGTGCCTAACGTGTCTTTAAGGACTCCGGTAAGAACAATCAGAGGAAAAGCCCTGCTAAATCTATAGAAGAGGATAAAGAAAATCAGGGCGAGCGTAAGCAGGTTCAGTCTATTGCCGAAAGGTCTTATATGCTGCAGCAGATTGAGTTCTGCGAGAGACAGACATAATATAATCAATATCGAAATAGATATGCTTTTCATTCCTCCGCTTTTCTTATCAACAGGACTTCTTCCATCCTGTAAAAATCCACCGCCGGTATAACCATGGCGGTTTTATAAAAACCATCGACTTTAATCTCGGATATCTTGCCGATCAAGATACCTTTAGGATAGATGCTGCCCAATCCGGAGGTAATAATCCGGTCGCCCAATTTAGCCTTTGTCTTTTTAGACAAATAACGCATCTCTAAATAATCGCCTTTAATTGTTCCATAGACCAGCCCCTGTTCGCCGGAATTGTCAATTCTTGCCGGAACCCTTGAGTTAGGGTCGTTTAGGCAGATGGCCTTGGAGATATGCTTTCCCGTATCAATGACCTTGCCGATGAGTCCATCGGAATTCAAACAAACCATCTGTTCTGCGACCTTATCGTTTGAGCCGCGGTCAAGAAAGATTACTCTCCTGTTATTGGCGTAATCAAGACCGATAACCTCCGCCACAAGGCTCGCGTAAGGCAATTGCTTTTTGAAATCCAGGATGGTGCGCAGCCGCTCATTTTCTTCCTTCAAATATCTCAGATGGGAGTTCTCCAGACTCAATTTCATATTTTTCTCTTTTAGGATCCTGCTCTGGGTAACTATATTTCTGTAATCTGAATGGTGGATAAAGAAATCTGCTATATTCGATGATATTTTCAGGGGAACCCTGAAGAAATCAAGCAACGTATTCCGGAGAAAATTCGTATGTCTAAGGGGGAGAGCGAGGATAATCAGAGAGAATATTATTATAAGATAACGCTTAAGGAAGGGGTTTCTTCTCACACCAAATCAAGCCGCAACTTACGTTCGCTTCGCTCCGTAAACCCCGAACCACGGGTTTACCCCGTTAGAAATAAAAATTTCTAACGGGGTTTACAGCCGTGGCTTTCTGTGGTTCGGGGTAAATTATCTGCGCATTAAGATTCCAGTCTTGTAGAAACGGTTACTTTCTTAAGATACCTTATCTCGGTTAGGACCTTACCCGTTCCTAGGGCTACTGCTGTAAGAGGTTCATCAGCGATATGTACAGGCAACCCTGTCTCCTCGGCAATCAAGCGGTCAATTCCGCGTAGCAGAGACCCTCCGCCGGCAAGGACTATCCCTATTTCAATAAGGTCCGCGGAAAGTTCAGGGGGGGTCTTTTCAAGCGTAAAACGCGTCAATTCTACAATTGCCTTTATGGGTTCCTGCATTGCCTCCCGGATCTCTTCTGAATTGACCGTTACCGTCTTGGGCAGGCCAGCTACCAGATCCCGCCCCTTAACCTCCATTGTCATCTCTTCATCCAGGGGATAGGCCGAACCAATCTTTACCTTGATTTCTTCGGCCGTGCGTTCTCCAATCATCAGATTATAGGTTTTCCTTAAATACTCAATAATTGCCTCATCCATTTCATCGCCGCCCACCCGTATGCTTCTTGCCAGGACGATGCCCGCAAGAGAAATGACGGCTATCTCTGTGGTTCCGCCGCCGATATCAATAATCATATTTCCCGCGGGTTCCTGTATAGGCATACCCACTCCGATAGAGGCAGCCATGGGTTCTTCTACGAGATATACCTCCCTTGCTCCTGCATGGAGCGCCGAATCCCTTACCGCGCGTTTTTCTACCTCAGTTATTCCCGAAGGAATAGCAATGACCATGCGCGGTCTGACTAAGACACGGCGTTCATGGACCTTTTTGATGAAGTAGCGCAGCATGCATTCGGCTATTTCAAAATCAGCAATCACCCCGTCTTTCATGGGACGCGTAGCTATGATGTTGCCCGGCGTACGCCCCAGCATCCTCTTTGCCTCCTCCCCCACTGCCAGGACATTATTTGTTCCGCGTTCTATTGCCACTACTGAAGGTTCGCACAGAACTATACCCCGGCCTTTGACATATACGAGGGTCGTTGCTGTTCCTAAATCAATTCCCATATCGTTAGAGAAAAGCCCTATTAAATAATTAAAACTCTTCGGAATAAAACCAAATACATTGCCCATTTCCCCACTCCTTATGTTCGAAGTTTCTCTGCCGTTTTTATCCGCCGGTATTAAAGATATTACTGCTTTTATTCTATCAGATTAAATATTTATGTCAAACTATTTATTGTTAATGCCCGGGGTAAAGACTAGGCGATCCTTTCCCAGTATATCCTCCAGGTCCCTGATTAGATTTTCGCTCGGGACAACCCCAAACTCCTTCCCTAAAGACAACCGCGTATTTTCCGAGGCATTGTTTCTAAACTCCAATATTACGGGAACATTACCCGGCGCAGAGAGAAGGGCTTTCTTTAATTCCGCCAGGTCTTCCTCTAACATAGCCGGGTTTATCTTAACGATTATTGATTTGGTAAATCGGCCCCTCACTTCCTCTAAAGGAAACAGTTCCATGGCAATTATCCGGGGGGCCTCTTCCCGAAGGGAAAGCCTGCCGTGTAAAAACAGGCATCGGTTGGGGTGTACAAGCGGTTCGTATTTCTTGTATATATCAGGGAAGACAATGACCTCTACCTCTCCATGCAGATCCTCAAATAGCGCTATAGCCATACGTTCGTTCTGGCGTTTGGTGGTCATTTTTTTTACTTTTACCGCCATCCCTCCCAAAAAGACCTCTTGGCCGTCTTTCAGGTTTATTAAATCGGTGGTTTTTGAACTGGAGTATATATTCAAGAGTGCTTCAAATTTTGCCAGAGGATGCCCTGTAATGTAGAATCCCAGTATCTCTTTCTCAAATGCGAGAAGTTGCGGCTCCGGCCATTCTTTGAGTTCAGGTATAGGCTTGGAACCCTCATGAAAAATAAAAGTAGATTGTTTTATTATTCTGTCTTTTTGCAGGCTGTTAGCGATCTTAATTGCATCGTCAATGATTGCCATTAACTGCGACCGGTTCAGGCGAAAGCTATCAAGGGCGCCACACTTAATCATGCTCTCTATTACTTTGCGGTTGACGATTCTTAAATCAACGCGCTCGCAAAGATTGTACAGGTTTTTAAAATGCCCCTCTTTTTTTCTGGCATCAACGATCTCCTCCACAGCGTTATGCCCTACATTCTTGATAGCCGCCAGACCAAAACGGATCATATCCTGGGATATAAGGGTAAAATTCGCAAAACTCTCGTTGATATCGGGAGGCAGAACCTTAATACCGACACGGGTGCATTCGTCAATATACTGCACAATTTTATCGGTGTTGTCTTTTTCGCTCGTGAGCAATGCGGTCATAAATTCAGGAAGAAAATTTGCTTTCAGATAGGCGGTCTGATAAGAAATCATAGCATAGGCGGCGCTGTGAGATTTATTGAACCCGTAGCCGGCAAAGTACTCAATATGATTAAAAATTTTAGTGGCTATGTCGATAACTATCCCTTTTCGCGCTGCGCCTTCAATAAAAGACTTCCTTGCCTTATCCATTACCTCAGGATTTTTCTTGCTCATTGCACGGCGCAACATATCAGCCTCTGCCATGCTGAACCCTCCCACCTCAGAGGCAATGCGCATAACCTGCTCCTGATAGAGAATTATGCCGTAGGTTTCCCTTAGTATGGGTTCGAGTCTCTTATGGTCGTATTTTACCGTGATATCCCCTCTCTTTCTCCTGACAAAATCCTCTACCATTCCCGAGCCAATAGGTCCAGGCCTGTAGAGGGCTAGAATGGCGATGACATCCTCGAATCTTTCCGGTTTCATCTTCTTGAGAAGCTCGCGCATCCCCGAACTTTCTAACTGAAATACCCCGATGGATTCCCCTCCCTGCAGCAGTTTAAAGGTCCGGCGTTCATCCATAGGGATAGTCTTGATATCGATACAGGCATTTCGTGAACGCTGAATAATCTTTATAGTCTCGTTGATTACGGTTAAGGTGCGCAGTCCCAAGAAGTCCATTTTCAAAAGTCCTATTTTCTCCAGGGCCTCCATCGCGTATCCGGTTGTTATCTGGCCGTTGGATATCTTACATAGCGGTATATATTCTGTCAGGGGTTTTTCTGCGATTACCACCCCCGCCGCATGCGTGGAGGCATGGCGCGTCAGACCTTCCAGGGAAAGAGATATATCGATGAGCTTGCGGATCTGGGTATCCTCTTTATAGAGGTAACCAAGCTGGGGTTCGAGTTTTATTGCCTGTTTTAGCCCTATATTGGGGTCGGCGGGTATCAACTTTGCGATTTTATCCACATCGCTGTAGGACATATTCATTGCCCTTCCCACATCCCTGACCACGGCCCGCGCCATCATTGTTCCGAATGTAATAATCTGGGCGACGTTGTCTTTGCCGTATTTGTTGATTACATATTCGATAACCTCCGTTCTTCTGCCGTAACAGAAATCTATATCCATATCGGGCAGGCTTACCCTTTCAGGATTAAGAAACCTCTCAAAGAGCAGCCCGTATTTCAATGGGTCGATATCGGTAATCCCCAAGAGATAACTCACCAGGCTTCCCGCCGCCGAACCCCGTCCGGGTCCGACAGGGATGCCCTGCGATTTGGCATGCCGCACAAAATCCCAGACAATCAGGAAATATCCTAAAAATCCGGATTCTTTTATAGCATTCAATTCGTAATCAAGACGGCTGCGGATTTCTTCGGTGATATTTCCATATCTTGTCCGCATGCCTTCCCTGCAGAGTTCCCCCAGATAATCGAATCTGGATTTGCCATCCGGAGGAACAAAATGAGGCAGGTGTATGCGACTGAAATCTAATTCTAGATTGCACTTCTCAGTAATAGCCAGCGTATTGGATATCGCTTGAGGCAGCTCAATGAACCTTGCGTTCATTTCCTCGGGAGACCTGAAATAGAACTCCTCTGAACCAAAGCGCATCCGGTCGGGGTCATCGAGATTGGTCTGGGTTTGTATGCAGAGCAATATCTCATGGGCATATGCATTTTCTCTATAGAGATAATGCACGTCATTTGTAGCAACAACCGGTATGTCTAAATCCTTCGCGCAGTTTATAGCGGCGTGATTAATTTTATTCTGTTCGCTTATACTCTGATCCTGAAGTTCGATGTAGAAATCACCTTTGTCAAAGATATTTCTGAACTCATCTAAAACTGCTAAGGCATTTTTATATTGTTCGGTGTCTAAAAGATGCGAAAGTTCTGATTTCAGACAACCGCTCAATCCCACGAGACCTCGGGAATAGCGGGCGAGTATTTCCTTATCAATGCGCGGCCGGTAATAAAAACCCTCCAGATATCCTTTTGTGACAAGCTTGAGGAGATTCCCGTATCCCTCTTCATCTTTGACTAAGAGGGTGAGATGATAGGAGGCATCCTGGATGCCGTGGGAGGTTTTCTCAAAGCGGCTTTTGGGAGCGATATACATCTCACAACCGATGATGGGCTTAATCCCGGACTCTATTGCCTGCTGATAAAACTCTATTGCCCCGAACATATTACCGTGATCAGTGATGGCCAGGGCTGGCATACGGAACTTAGAGGCAAGTTCGAGCAGTTCCGGTATGCGACAGGCTCCGTCTAAAAGGCTATACTGGGTGTGGATATGGAGATGGGTGAAATTGGCATGCCTTAACATAATTTACAGAAGCAGATTCACGCAGATATCTGCGCGGATAGTCGTGGATACAGCATTAATAATTAGTTCTCACTGGGTATTTTTTACACGAATTACCATCTATGAAAAGGCTAACCTTGTCAAGCAAAAAGTATAATATAGCG
>JBBIPY010000019.1:0-17357 GCA_037442605.1 Candidatus Omnitrophota bacterium | reverse complement strand
GTCTCGTCGGAGAGACCTAAAAAATTGCTCATTTCACGCTTTTTTGAGGTATTATCATCATAACATTACTGTTTGAATTAACTACTTTAACTCCTCCTGCGGCAGGGTAAATCCTCTCCCCCTGCGTTGAGAGGCAAGGGGTGAGGAGAAAATTAGTGGAGATATCCTAATGACCGTAACGTATCAACCTGTTTTTTATTTGAATTTACTCCGTTTGTTTTTACAACGCTTCCTGCTGAAAGCGTTTCTCGATTCCATTTATCGAGCATATAATATAACCTTAGCATTTCAATATCTTTTTTATTTGTTACATTATTTAACTCATCGGGATCTAAATCTAAGTTATAAAATTCAATGCGGTTACCATGACAAATTAATTTTATATCTTGTGTACGAATCATCGAAAAACCATCTTTACCAGCGAAAACATAATTTTTTCCCCTTCTATCCCGCAAAATGACAGACAAAAATTCCTTACCCTGCACAGATTCTGGAACAGATATATTAAGTAATCGGAGAATGGAGGGAAAGATATCAATACCTTCAACCAAACTGTTTACTTCCCTGCCTCTGAAAAGCTGGTGGGGAAATTTAATAATGAGAGGGACGTGCATTATTTCATCATATAACGTATTGTGCAGGAAATTTCCATGTTCCCAGAATGCTTCTCCATGGTCGCTAGTTATAATTATTAAAGAATCCCCATATAATCCATTTTTCTTTAAGAAATTAAAAAGGTTACCTATTTCGCTATCCATATATGCTATGCCCTGGTCGTATAAATCAACAATATAGCAAATATCCACCTTGCTTAAAGAATGCCTTCTTTTAAGATTGCACTGGGCTAAGTATAAAGAAGCCCAAACATCCTCTTCTCCGCCTCTGAAATTACCTTTGTAGTTTGCAGTGAACATTTCAGAATAAGGATAAGGTGCCTCGTAAGGCAGTCTATTACTATCGCTATGAACATCTATATAATGCATAAAAAGAAACAATTTCTTTTCTTTAAATTTGCCTATAACTTCATAAACATTCTTATTTAATATATCCGCATAACCGGGAATTGCATAAAAATGTTCAAACCCTTGCTCAAAACCTAGCTGATTATTCAGCCAAAGAGGTGATGAAACAAAACCAAGGGTTAAATAGCCGTAATCTTTAATTATTTCTGCCAAGGTTGTTAATTTATTATCAATCGGGACAATAGATAGCGTCTCAAGCGTATGCGAATCTATTGCCAATTTGGCTCTATGCGTGTTAGGGTATAACCCCGTAAGCATAGAAGCAAGAGAGGTAACTGTGCCCGGATATTGTGAGAATGCATTCCTAAACAGCACGCTGTCTTTGGTAAATTTGTCTATATTGGGTGAGGTATTCCGTTTGTAGCCATAACAACTTAAATGGTCGGCTCTTAAGGCATCGACAACAATAAGAATTATATGCGGCTTGGTTTTTCTCAACCGACATCTTAAAATCAGCTCCTTAATAGAGCCATCTGTATGCATATAAACCAAAACGGTCATAAGAATACAGAGTATAAAAATATATAGGGGCTTGATTTTCGTTTTTCCCATTTCAACCTATTATTTTCTCTGCATATATTTCTTTTATTCTATTTCTAATCTTCCGCCCTATCGCAGGATAACTCAAATTTGTTTTTGTATCCAGCGTTGCCTTTATGCCTATTTTTTTTGCTGATGCAGGGTCTTCATATACACAGCGCATCAATTCAGCTGCGTGATTGATGTCTGGCTCTGCCCAAACGCATCCTTTTTTATATGGCCCAATGTCTTTCTCTATCTCCACTAATTTATATTTAACCAGATAACTATTATACGCGTTCATAAAATCAGTATTGCCGGAATAGCCCGTGGCAATCACAGGTTTTCCTAAAAACATCGCCTCCGCCATAGTGAAACCAAAACCCTCTGAACGATGCAGAGAAATATAGACATCGCATAAGGAAAGCAAAGTATTTATTTCTTTTCGTTCAAGATATCGATCAATAATACCGATATTAAACCCATTAATATCCTGTTTCATTCTCTCCATTGCTTGTGGGTTAGATTGAGAATTGTAACACTGGATAATCAGTCTTACTTTTTCCGAGGGGGAAAAAGCCTCTTTGAAAGCCTGGATAATTGATAGAGGATTCTTGCGTTCAAAGTAGCTCAAGAAATCAAACATGAAAAGAAAGATGAAATCGTCGTGACCTAAACCGAAATACGACCTATCGACATCCTTAAAATCGTCTAAGACCACTGCGCAGGGTATTCTATAAACCGGTACAGGCGATTTCTTTGATATAGATTTGAGCACAAAACCGCTGGGAACCCATATCTCATTACAATAAATAAATCTGTCCAACCACTCGTCAGGAAAATCAAAAAGCTCCCAGAACCAGAAGCCGATATTATATTTGTTTCTAAAGTAATCTTGTCCCTTCTCTGAATAAAGCCTGGCTAACATATCTGCATTTACGTGAATTAAATTAATGTAATAAGGATTGTCATTGGAAAACTCCGAAAAGGTAAAATTATTCTGCCTGGACCAGGAGTGCGTAGTAATGTTAACTAAAGATAAATTGACGCCAATAGATTTTAAACACTTAATGCTTGCCCTGGCTCCTTCTCCTACGCCTAACTCAGCGGTTAAATAACCCAGGACATTAACCCCCTTTTTGCGATTGGTTTCATCAGGACGATATGCCTTTACTTTAAATAACTGCCCGAGGAAATTATTGATTCTTTTATGCAGGCGCATTTCCAGCATTTTTAACCTATTCAACAACAAAGGGTTATTTTTAAACATTTTTTTAAAAAATATTTTAACTATATTCCTGATTTTATATATGATGCCTGATTTAAATACTGCCCGGGAAAGATATCCGCATCTTGCATTAGAGGTGCTTGCCTTGAGGAAAAAATCATCAAAGCCATACTCTCTCTTGCCGCTGGTTAAAAACCATTCGAAAAATGCCTCACGATCTGAACCGAACATATCCGGATAAACTCGCTGGACATCCATCCTTCTCTTATATACTTCATACATCAATCTTGTAATAACTGGTTTTTTTGAATCGATACCATCGTTTAGCCAGTGTAGGAAAGTATTTTTACCTTGGGTTACAAATGGGTTGCCCAACTTATGTTTAGCCGCTTCATCGATTTCCCAATATATTTTTTTGAAAATATCCTTGATTTCTATTCCGTTATCAAAATAGTTGAAAACGGAAGGCCAGTTCTTGCTATCATTGTAGCCGTTATTAATTAATTTGTTCTTATACACTTCAAAGACTGGCCTCATATGATTCAAATCTTTTAAATTAAATCTATCCTGGTGTCTTGAGATAGAATTAATATCCAGCGGATTGAATCCACTAAAATGCATAAAGTGAACTGGCTTGCCGTTGACTAAGATATCTTTTCTTTCCATACAGGCTTTTCTATAATGCAGATTCCAGTATGCTACATTATATCTTTCATCCCTCAATATGAATACATCTTTAAAGAATGCCGGTATAAAATCCATCCATTTTTGGTCAACAAAAAGCCCCGATTCGACATCCATTCGACAATAGCGTTCCAAACATCTCTTCCACCACTTCAATAAGATCTTTGTGGATTCTCTATGGGCTAGCCCAATAAAACCCAAGTTGTATATACCGGCTTTAAGTATTTCGATTTCGGCAGGTTTATAGCTATCTCTAAAGGGCTGGGTTATATGAGGGGTAATAACAATGGAAAACTCATCTAATAATCTGAATAATTCGTTAAGATTATGTGTAATAAGGATATCGGGGTCAAAGAAGATAAGTTTTTGAAGGGGGTATTTTTCAAAGAGATGCTCTAAAAAAAATGGCTTTACGGCGGTATTCAGCTCAGTTATATTATATTGAAAACAGAATCTGTCAAAATCCCGTATTTTATCTTTTATAGCCTCTATTTCAACTAAAGTAAATTTTTCATGCTTGGGATTAAAATAGCCATTGATTTTGTCGGTCAGCAGAACAAAAATTTCTCCATCGTTATGCTGCGAAAATGACTCTGCAAGAACCCGGGCATAGGCCAAGTAATTTTTGGAAATGATGGTACAAATTCCCACAGTGCCGGTATCAGTTTTTCTAATTCTGCAATCTGTAAATTCTTTGTTGCATTCTTGTCCTCGAAATTTCTTTGCTAGCCTGATTATTTGCCTGATTATTTGTTTGACTCTGCCAAGAACAGCCCAGAGTGGACGCACAATATATCTAAAAGCAGTAGAATTGTATATATCTTTTATCGTTGCATATTGCTTGGCAATCTCTAAGTTGAGACTGTTAATATATTCATCCTTTTTTTCGATAATACCTTCTAGATTCTCAGTTTGTGCGTTCAGTATTTCGATATGCCCGTCCTTAGCCTTAACTACCTCATCTCTTTTGCCTATCTCTATATTAAGATTATTGATGTGTTCGTCTTTAGCCTGAATCACCGCACCCCTTTTGTCAATCTCGGTATTAAGGTTATTGATATGCCCGTCTTTAGCCTTGATTGCCTCGTCCCTTTTACCTATCTCTATATTAAGATTATTGATGTGCCCGTCCTTAGCCTTGATTACCCCCTGTTGAGAGTTAAAAGAATTCAGAAGATCCCCAATCTTATCTTTCAATAGGCTGTTTTCATGGTTAGAGATTCTCTTTAATTCTTCGAATAGTTCGAACAACACATCTTTTACAACTTCCGTTCTATGATGCTTAATTAATTTTAATACAATATCGACTAATATATTGTAGATGGCGGCTTGTGCCTGGATATCTTTTTGCGCTGTAAAATATCCTCTGCCGAACAAAGCACTACTTAGTTTCTCAGGATAGTGCTTCGCAATAAGCAATAGCCTGTTTCTTTCTGTATAAAAATAAGGCAAATCGGCCTGGGCGCTGCCTTGGTGCTTATGATAGGCTATGCTTTGAGGCACATAGACAAGTTTCCACCCCATTCTTCTTAATCTAACAGACATATCCACGTCTTCGAGGTACATATTAAAATCTTCGTCAAAATAATTTACATCTTTAAGGATGCGTTTACGATATAGTATAGCGCCTCCACATAAACTTTTGACTTCTTCTAATTTGTTATACTGACCAGTATCTTTTTCGGAAAAGCCTCTATCCGTCCAATAGAAATTAGGTAACTCTTGGTGTCCGGCACTCTCTATGCTACCGTCCATAAACAGGATTTTGCTGCCTGCCACTCCTATCGACTTGTCGGCTTCTATAGCCTTAATTAATTCTAGCAGCCAATTTCTATCAACCCGAGTATCGTTATTTAGGAAAGCAATGTATTCGCTCTTAGCGTGTTTTATTCCTAAGTTATTGGCGCGGCAGTAGTTATTGATATCGTTCTTCAGGATTTTAACCTTAGGAAAATTTTCCTTAACAAATTCTATAGACTTATCCAAAGAACCGTTATCAACCATAATTATCTCTAATTTTGATTTGGGATAATTGAGATTCATTAAGGAACTAAAACAGTCCTTTAAGAACTTCCGACCATTAAAATTTACCACAATTACAGATACCTTTGGCTTCATTTTCTCATCACCCCTCGTATAATATGTTTACAGCACATTAAACGCGGTTATCAGGACATCGGGGTATCAGGAAATGGGTATCAGGATATTGGGATATCAGGTTTTTTAGATTTTCTCCCTGATATCCTGCCTGCTTCGCCGAAGTCGCCTTTGGCGAACCTCGCCCATTTGGGCGGGCTCAGCGAGGCGAGATACCCCGATATCCACTTCCGGATATCCCGATAACCTGATATCCGCTTTTAATATGCTGCTACCTCGTTCTAAGGGTTTTTTAGCCTCCATCTATGAGGTATATAAACAATCCCGTGGTCTTTCCTGTTCGTCTGGAATTCTACGTTAGCTAGCGAAAGCATGTATTGATATCCTTCCGGATTCTTCTTTGAACCGATACCTATAGACAGGGAGTATTTTCCCCTTAATAACGGCATCCCAGGATAATATAAGGATAACCGGGCATCGGGGGGGGTAATATCTTTTCCGGTATCAAAACAGGATTCTTGAATAAGGATTCCGTCTTCGTTGTGCAGGCTAATCCGGACAAAAGGCGCGTTTATTATTCTTAAAATTTTTATTCTCAGTAGAATTCTTAAATTTTCATTGGGGTTAAAGGCCTTCTTTTCTTTTCCCCATCTGCCCGAGATTCTTGGTTTTTCGATTCCAACTAAATCTTCCGCGACTGATTCCTTTATTATTTTTTTAAGAAAAGCGGAGGCGGATTTCCTGAGCCTTTTGCCGTTAATGGATAAACTGCAAGGAATGTCTAATAAAGATTTTTCTTCTTTACCATCACCAAAAATTTTAAATTTATAATATGCATAGCGGTAATCATAGGGGTTATTCTCGTCTTTGTTCCAAACCGCTATGCTTAGGCGATAATCCCCACTACCTAAGATGATATTTTTAAATTCAATACTGAAATTACCGATTCCCTTTCTTAGTTTTTTGATCTTTATTCCATCAAAACGCGTATTCGGGCCATAGCAATAAAGGTAGTCTTCGCGGAAGACGGCAACCCCGAAATGCGGGCCTTTAATCTCCTTTTCTACCTTATATTTTACATCAATCCTCAGGGATTCTCCAGTTTGAAAAGCGTTTCTCTCTTTCCCTTTCTTATCTCTCAGTTTTACCTCTAAGATTCTCGCCTCACCTGTTCCTATACGCGTTTCCCAGCCTGTTTTGATTTTTTCGATGTCATCGGGATACTTCGGATAATAAGGATATTGGCTTTCTTTTGTTTTCTGAACCGTCTCTTTCTGAACGAGTTCTAAGTATCTGCTAATTACCTTTTCGGGTTCATCTAATAAAATACCCCTCCCCTTCTCTAGAAGTAGCGCTCTATGGCAAAGCGCCTTAATTAGATCTAAAGACTGGGAGGCAATAATTAAGGTCTTCGCCGTTTCTTTAAAGGCGCCTATCTTCTTGAGACACTTCTCCTGGAAAGGGATGTCTCCTACGGAAAGTATCTCATCCATTAACAGAATATCGAAATCAATGTGCACCGCGATGGAGAAACCTAAACGCAGAATCATGCCTGAAGAATAGGTATAGAGCGGCTGTTTTATAAAATCCTTTAATTCGGAAAATTCGATAATCTCTTTTATCCGATTTTTAATTTCGCCTATCTTTAACCCAAGGATTACTCCGTTTAGATAGATATTATCTATTCCGGTTAGTTCGGGATGGAAACCTGCCCCTAAGGTCAGCAATGTCGAGACTTTACCCCTGACTTCTACTTTGCCCTCCGTTGGTGAGGAAATCCCGGCAAGGATATTGAGGAAAGTCGACTTTCCTGCGCCGTTGCGTCCAATGAGCCCTAAAGATTCTCCCTTTTCTAGCGCCAGATTTATATTTCTTAACGCCCAGAATTCTCTTTTTTCTTTAGGAATAAACAGCCGCGGAAGGACATCCTTGATGAAGGCCCCTTTTTCGTATTGCAGGATATATTTCTTACCGATGTTTTCTAATTCAATGATATTCATTTTAAAGCGCAGAACTACGCGGAACACTACGCAGAACCACGCATAACCTGTATGGCGTAGTTCCGCGTTTTGTTCAGCGTAGTTCCGCGATATTACACGAAGTCGCTAATCCGCCTATCATATCTTCTAAAGACAAGAAGCCCCAGCATGAATAAACATACACAGGTCAGCACAGTATAATTGACTAGATAAGAGACAGTAATTCCTTCGGGTAACGTGGAATTAAAACCGGGCAAGAGAATAAGCCGATAAACTGTAATCAAGCAGGCCAGTGGGTTGAGCATATAAATTCTTAGAAATTTTGTTGATATCCCCTCCACCAGCGAAAGGGGATAAAATACGGGAGTGAGATAGAACCAGAGCAAAAGAATAATCTCGACAATATATTTGACATCGCGATATAAGACCTGAAGGCTTGAACTCATAAGAACCAGCCCTGTCATAAATAAAGTCTGCAAAATAATTACAAAAGGCAGGAATAATACCAGGGGAGTTATTTCTATTCTAATCAGCGGCAAGAGAATTAATATCAATCCCATTGTCAGAAGGAAACTGAACAGATTTCCCAAAAGTATAGAAAGGGGTACTATCTCGCGGGGAAAATATACTTTCTTAATCAGATTGCTGCTATCCACCAGGCTCGTGGTTGCCTGCGATAGACTCATAGCCAGATAGTTCCAGGGGAAGACCGCAGTAATTAAAAAGACAAAAAAGGGATAGGGGGGAACGGAAATTTTTATAATCACAGAAAAGACAACCTTGAAGATAAAAACCATGCACAGGGGAACAAAAAGCATCCATAAAAAGCCCAGGAAAGGATATTTGTAGCGGATTTTCAGTTCTCTGATTGCGAGATGAAATAAAAGCTCGTAATATTTAACTATTTCGATAATTTGCTTAGATAAACGCAACATATAATTTACCCCGAACCACAGAAAGCCACGGCTGTAAAGCCGTGGATGAATGTATATCAAAAGACCCGAAGGGTAATCCCCAAAGCCACGGGTGTAAACCCGTGGTTCGGGGTTTACATAAAAATTTTCATGCGAGAAAATTCTTATGGTGAGATATTTATATATTCCTCAAACCCGATTCTGCCGTAGAGCTCCTCCTTTACCGCCTTGATGCGCTCGTTAATATAGGGGTGGGTGCGTCCCGATACCGGACGGATAGGCTCACGGCGTTTTATCTCCTTAAGTTTCTCTAAAAACGATATAGCCGCTTCGGGATTGAAGCCTCCCCTTTTCATAAAACGCACGGCTAACCTGTCTGCCATAAGTTCATCCTCACGGGCATAAGAAAGCATCAATAAATTTATGGCCGTATTGGCTGTTCTTACAGTCTGGGGTTGCGGACCGGCCGCCTTTGCCAGAATCATTAAAAGATTAAAACCGAGATTTTTCTTTAACCGGTCCACCGAATGGCGGGCAACAATGTGGGATACCTCATGGGCTAAAACATAGGCAAGTTCGTCGTCACTGCCTATCTCATCGAGCAGCCCTTTAAAGATGTAAATATATCCTCCGGGAAGGGCAAAGGCGTTTTTATCCTCTTCGTCCATAGCCTTAAAATAATATAGAATCCCGCGCCGGTCGCAGACAGCCGATATCCTCTGGCCAATCTCATTTATCCTTGACTGCTCAGTGAAGTTATCCAGAATTTTAAACTTTTGCTCCACCTGCTTCGCCAGAGACCTGCCGATGTCCACTTCCTTCTCGTCACTCATAAATACCCATTCTTCCCGACCGGTATAGATATTATAACTGGTAGCGCAGGAGTTCAAAAATAAGGTGAGGAAGAAAGCAAGAGAGACAATTCGCATAGTCATATGATATATTCTATCAAAATAAAATACGTAATTGCAAGAAGAATGAAGCGCGACGAATTAGCGGTAATTAACAGGTTGGATTGGCGAAAATTAGCGCGGCGATAGATCTTTTCAGCAATATCTTCTTAGACTTTAATCTTCTCTAAATTCTTTAACAACCTTTCGAAATTGAGCGCGGGCTCTATCTGTTTTATCTCTTCAACAAGACGAATAATCTTTATTCTTAGACTCTCATCATGGTTTTTCAGCCAGAGAGAATACATATCCAGCAAGGCGTCTTCTTTCTCTGCGAGAGAAAATTTCACCTCATAGGTGCGGAATTCCTCTAAGAAACTATACCAGTCACCCATCGGCTGCTGGCTATTCGGCCACATCATTCCTCCTTGATGCTTATATAATCCTTTTATATCTTCCATAACAAGTATAACACGGTTTCATCAATTTGTCAAGGTTTAGGTAATTTTTTAGGTGGGTAAATTTAACAG
Source organism: Candidatus Omnitrophota bacterium (assembly GCA_037442605.1). GTDB lineage: Bacteria > Omnitrophota > Gorgyraeia > DTHP01 > DTHP01 > JBBIPY01. The sequence continues at coordinate 7,494 of JBBIPY010000019.1, read as the reverse complement.
GAATTCCTTTAACGATTTATCTTTATTCTCTGCTTCAAACCCTCTGTAACCAGGAAATGTAACCCTTTGGCAGTTCTTGAAATAATTACCCCTTCCGCATGGAATTTTCTCAAGAATTCCACTCCTTCCCTTGTCCCTAAAACAAAAACGCTAGTTGCTAGAGCGTCCGCTGTTAGACACTCCTCTGCCACAATAGTAACGCTTAATATATCGTTTTCCACAGGATAGCCGGTTTTAGGATTGATGATATGGCCGAAACGTTCATCCTGAATCACCACAAAGTTCTCGTATTGTCCCGAGGTAACCACTGCCTTATCCTGAAGAGTCAGAGTAGCAATGATCTCATTAGGTTTAAGGGGGTGTTGAATGCCGATCTTCCATCCTTGATTATCCCGGCCTCTTCCAAGGCAGTATATGTCTCCTCCCGCATTAATCAGCGCAGTGCTTACCCCGCCCTTGGATAATGCCTTTCTCGCTTTATCAACCGCATATCCCTTAGCAATCCCTCCCAGGTCTATAGCCATACCGGAAATCTGAAAACCAACCCTTTTCCCCTCCTCTTCTATAATAATTTTATCCGAGCCTATCAAGGGCAAAACTGCGCTTATTTTCTCTGCTGGCAGAGCAAGCGCTCGATTATCGCGCTTATAGAATCCCCAGGTTTCCAATAAAGGAGAAACGGTAATATCAAAGGCACCCCCTGATTCCTGATAAAACATCCTCGCTCTTTTGATAACCTCGAAAGTTTCCTCCCGGACAGAAAGGGCTTTTCCGGATGCTTTATTCAAACGGGCAACATCTGATTCAGGTTTGAACCTGGATAATATATCTTCGAGACGCTGGATTTCCTGAAAGGCATTATTTATACCGGCATGACACTGCTGGGGGCTATCCGAGACGCAGGTTATATCCACAAACGTACCCATCAGCATCTCTGTCCTGCGAAAGGCGTCTTTTTGTTTGATGCATCCGCATTGAACCGCGGCAAGAAATGCCGGAATGTAAAACAGGATTCTCATCTCCGTTTAGCAAAACGAAAGGAAAGACTTCCTAATTCCATAGATAAATCTACATTTCTTACGGTCATATGGGAATGAAAGCCTATATACGGTAGTCTGGGGTATGGAAGTATGGGGCATGATTAATCCGGCAGAGAATCTATAATGCTTCTGATATTAATATGGTTCTTAACGAGATTAATCACTGCGCTGATCTTACTCCTGTCTTCCGGCCTGATTTTAATCGTCAGGTCATGAACCCGCGAAGCGGTGGTATAGGTGTCCTGTTTAGACAGGAGAATGGGAATTCTGGCGAGTCGTATAAGCTCGAGGATGTTTTTGTGGGGTAACAAATTCCCTGTAAGTATTATGCCGGCAATGTCTGATTCTCTGTCTTTAGCCGCAAGATGAAAACTCATTGCAGAAAGAATTATGTCCTCGCGGTCTCCGGGGGTAATAATCAGGCAGTCCTTGTCAAAATAATTCAACGCCTCATGGGGCTCCATTGCGCCTACGAGAACCTTCCTGACCGTATTCCCCAGTCCACGCGAGGCATCAAGAAACGTCAGGTTCAATTCCTCGCCTATCTGTCTTATGGTGGGAAAAACCAGAACCCCTTTATAGGGAACCACCCCCAGAAGTTCAATCTTATTTTTCTTAAGTGCCAGCCTGACTAAACGGCTTACCTTATCGTATTTTTCCTCTAATACCTTATTCAGAATCACCCCGATGATTCTTACCCCCTCTTTCTCAAAGAGGGCATTGTTGAGGAGGATTTCATCAATTGGTTTTCCAATCCCTCCCGAAGAAACCAGGATTACCTTGGCATCTAACATCTTTGCCACTCTGGCATTGGAGAGGTCAAAACAGGACCCTACGCCGGCATGCCCCGTTCCTTCGATAATAATGAGCTCGCTATCTCTGGCTATCTTACCAAAAGAGCGCATAATCTGTCTTTCCAGCATCGCTTTCCGGCTCCTTAAGATGTAACTTTCCGTGAAACCTCGCTCTACTGCGATGGGATTCATATCTTTTATTTTGCCTTTGAAGCCGAATACTTTCTCTATGAGTATGGAATCCTCATCTACCTTATAACCGTCTTCTATCAGATACCGCTGCCCCACGGGTTTTATGAAACCAATGCGCCTGAATCTCTTTTTCAAGGCGGCAATCAGGCCCAGGGAGATGCTGGTCTTACCATCATTCTGCATGGTGGCGGCAATGAATATGCGCTTATGAGAATTTTTCATATCTAAAAATCTGTTAAGACCTATCGAGCTGTAAAGCGTAACTTGATTCGATAGCCTTTACTAAATCTGTAAGAACTGAATTGACGGGTGTGGGTATGCCGAGTTTCCTTCCTTCATTAACAATAGCTCCATTGATGAAATCGACCTCGGTAGGTTTTTTTCTCAGGATATCCTGAAGCATGGACGAAACATTTCCCGCCGTAGCCCGGCAAACAGAAACAACCTTCTCTAAGGGATTGGGGTAACTCAACCGTATTTTATTCTTTCCCGCCACAGATAAGGCCTCCTTTACGGCTAATTCCATAGCTGCTTTGGTGCCATCAAATTCCAGCAGTCTACCGTTGTTCAGACGCGTGAGGGCAGTGAGGGCATTTATCCCTACATTAATAACCAATTTCGACCAGATTAACCCCTCAACATCTTTTGTAATTTTTGTCTCAAAACCTGCATTGTTAAATATTTTTACTATCTCTCCTAATCTTTTAGCCTGTTGCTTGTTGCTTGTTGCTTGGTATACTCCTAGGACTGTCTCTCCCTTTCCCGCATGTCTTACACGAGCGGTACCCAAGAGAGTAGCGCCTTCTGCGGTGATACCGGCAATAATCTGTGCTTTCGGAACATACCGATTAATCGCCTCTATATTACCTAATCCATTTTGCAAGGTTAAGACTAAACTATCTTTACCTACAGAGGGAACTGCCTTTTTAACAGCATTATCTGTATCGTAGGATTTTGTGCTGATGAGGATAAGATCGGTTTTGCCTATATTTTTAGTTGCGGTTGTGGCTTGTATATCTTTTACTGCAAAAGTGCCGCTGATTCCTTCTACAAGAATCCCCTGCCTTTCAATCTCCCGCGCACGCTCAGAATTTTTATCTAAAAAATAAACATCCTGACCAATTCTGGCCAGAAAGGCCCCGAATAAACACCCCATCGCCCCTGGGCCGACAATAACTATTTTCATAATCGCAAAGACGCAAAATAAATATAAGCTTTGTGGATATTCAGTAATTTTGCGGTTTATATCTTTGTATTATCAGGAATGACCGCGTTCTTGGGAACGATGACAATGCCATCGCGGATATAATAATTCTCGCTATCTAAGTTTTTAACGTCTCTCGGGTTCTTTATTACTACCTGTCTGCCAATGCGGGCATTCTTATCAATTATTGCCCTCTCTACAGTAGAACCTTCGCCAATCCCTATGGGTATAATGTCTTTATTTCCCGCCGCTTTTCTTCCGTAGAAATCCGCACCCATAATCACCGCTTCTTTAATCCTCGCTCCTTCTTTTATCACGCTTCTTAACCCGATAACCGACCTGTCAATATCCGCCCCGGAAATAATACAGCCTTCAGTAACTAAAGAATTTTCAATCCGAGAGTTTTCGATTTTTGCCGGCGGCAAAAATCGAGGATGGGTAAAGACGCGTTTTTCTTCCGAAAAGAAATCAAACTTTGGGTTTTTATCTGTCAGGGCAATGTTTTCTTCGTAAAAAGCCTTTATCGTTCCGATATCCCGCCAGTATCCGGTAAATATAAAAGCGTATGATTTTAACCTTCTGATTGCCCGGGGAATAACCTGCATACCAAAATCTATATCCGAGGTTGACTCCAGTACATCTATAAGGGCGTCTGCCTTGAATACATAAACACCCATGGAAGCCAGATAAAACGCACGACTCTCGTCTAAATGAAGCCTCTTACTTAATTGTTGGGGTATTGCCAACTCCTTGAACTCTTCTCTTGCAGAGGGTTTTTCTTTGAATTCTTTTATTCTCATTTCTTCACCAAGCTTCAGTATCCCGAATTCGCTTACCATCTTGGCAGGCACGGGTATAACCGAGACAGACAAATCGGCATTCTCTTGACGATGGAAGTCGACTATTTCATGATAGTCCATCTTATAGAGATGGTCTCCGGATAATATCAGCACATCGTCGTCCTTTTCCAGATCCAGGTGATTGATATTCTTCCTCACGGCATCAGCCGTTCCCTGGAACCATTCCATATTCTGCAGTGTCTGCTCTGCGGCAAGTATTTCTACAAACGTCTGCGTAAAATAGTCAAAGCGGTATGTATGATGGATATGGTGATTTAAAGAGGCGGAGTTGAACTGGGTTAGGACAAAGATATCCCTGATATTGGAATTGATGCAATTACTTATAGGGATATCTATCAGGCGATATTTTCCCGCAATGGGCACCGCGGGTTTTGAGCGGTCGCGCGTCAAAGGGAATAAGCGTTTTCCCTGTCCTCCCCCCAGAATTAGTGCCTTTATCCTGCGCATAGCATATTCTCAGTTAGATAACGTTACGTTTACCGTTAACCGTGTACCGTTTACCGTATACCGTATACGATAAACGCCTGCCGGCAAGCCCCGACTTTCTTAAAGAAATTGTCGGGGCAAGCAGGGTAAACAGCGACGAGCAATAGCAAGGAGCGCGTAAGCGGCAAACGCAATAGATTAAACTATTCTATCTCTAAGTCTGTCTTTTTTGTTCGTATTTTGGCAAACTCCCAGGCGTACTCATAGAGATGCAGTCCTTTGGAGGCAGCGATAGTCTCTCCATTGCCTACCCCGATTTCATTGGCCATATACTGCTTGACCAGTTCCAGACCTCCTAAATTAGCAGGAAATCCTCCCCAGAGATCCCAGGAACGGAAGTATAAAATAAAATGTAACTTACCATAACGCACCCTCGTATCAATAAGACGCAGACAGGGAGGATCTGATAACTTTATATCCGATGGCATCCCAATCTCCATAACTGCCTGATTCGTACCCGGTCCCTGCGTCTTGTAGATTTTGATGACTTCTTCGATCTGATTGCAGTTCAGGGGCATCTCTTTGAGCATCTTCTGCCCGTCTACTATCTCCTCGGTCCGGACCTTAGGCTCCACCAGACGCTCTCCATAGGTGTAATCTTCTGTTTCGGTCTTGGAGCCGGTAAGCAGATAACTCAGATATCCCTCAATATACTCCATGCTCGTAGGGGCAGGTATCCCGCAGCTCTCGGGCATAATCGGGATAATTTGATGCGCGGGTTTTCGCACGCGGACAGTAACATAGTCAAATTCCAGACGGCGCTGACCTGCGTAGCTTCCCCGTGTTATGGTATAGATATGGCCTTTCTCTAATATGCCGGACAGACACTGAAACCAGGCATCGTCTAAATCAAAGGCATCAATAGACACAGGTTTTAAAATATGTTCTTCCATATCTATTTTTAGAAGGCTTTGGATGGCCGCAGAAGGCTCAATCTTTCTGCTGCCCTCTTATTCTAACATAATTTTTCCCAGAAGGATACGGGGGTCGCGTTCCTGATAGATATAGAACCAGTTCAATTTTGCCTGAGGAGAATTATCCAGTTCATCAACATCGTGTATGGCAGGAGATATTCCAAAGACGTAACCCTTATCTGGCTTTACTCCTAAGAATTCCCAGAGTATCTTTGCCTCTAAGATATAGCCGTTTTTACCTCCAACTTTAGCCTGTCTCATGGCAAAACTAACTTTATCCTGGAATTTATCCTGATGGAACCATTCCCAGACAATCGGTTTGCCTTCAAAGCCGGTAGGCGCAAAACCGAACTGAAAATCCTCGGGGTTTTTCCAGATAAACTCATCATTTTTTGGGTCGATAAATATCTCAACGCAGTCGTCTTTGTAGATTAGATTGTTTCTCATCCGGGCAATAATCTCGTTGTCGGTTACCTCGGCAGCAATATAGAGCGCCTCATTATCCCACATAAAATAAAACCTGCCTTTCAAATCCACTTTAGAATCTGTCACGTAAAGATATTCCAGGTGCCTGCTGGGAATAAGTTCCAGGGGCTCGCAATCTTTCCATTCCTTCAGATTAGCGTCCAGAAGGGGCGGTTTTTTAGTAAATTTTGCCTTCGCGCGCGGTATTTCCCAGACCAATTTTTTGCTTCCTTCTTGGAAACCGGCCTTCTGCATGGCTGTCTTGATATATTCGTTACGCATAAAATACTCCCAGACCATACCTGAACGGTAATTCTCTATACTTAAGACTATCGCCCCCTGGTCAATACCGATAACATCAGAGGCGTACCAGTTTCTATCAAGGTTAAAGGCATCAGAAAATCCATAAATACCCCAGATTTTATCTTTGTGTTTACTGTAGAGATTCCTCAGGCAGGAAATTGATTCCTTGGGCGTAAACATCAACGAACCACCGGCAGCCGTAGGGGCAACCGTGCCGTCGTGTTTGGGCGGATAAATCGAAGGGGCGGCTCCGTGTACACTGTATCCATCAGGTCCATCACAGGCAGTGAGTCCCCAGGAATCCGGCCCATAGGTCTTGTATTTCTCCATATTATCAATGCAGAACTGCCGGTTGGCCAGGGTAGCATCAATAGAATTCTGGAAATAGTCCGCAATGGTATCGTGCTTATTGCGAAAATCAATCCAGAGATGCGAATATTGGTGGACAAACAACGCCGGAAAAGATACCACGGTATAATCTTTATATTTCCTTATCGGACGCTGCCATTCATACCAGTATTCGGCGGGTATGGGGTGCGTGGGAGAACCGATGGCTAAGAGATAAAGAAGCATTGCCTCGGAATAGTAACTCCAGCGGTCAACAATAAATCCGGCATCCGGCAAGTGCGCGGGTTTATATCCCATCGATAAGGTAGTGCCGCCATTTAACATACTGAACCAATCCACGGTTAAATATATCTGTCTGGCCAATTCTTCCACCTCCGTCCCCTTATAGAATTCTCCGCAGAACAATGCCCCTGCCAGAAACAGGACGGTATCAATTGAAGAAACCTCTGATTTCCTGAGGGGTTCTCCGTTGTCCATATGCACAAAATGATAAAAAAACCCGTATTCTCTTTTCATTTTTTCTTTGAAGAATTTCAGAGTGGTTAAAACACGGCTGTAGGCCTCTTCATGTTTGAGCCAGCCCCTTTTTTCAGCGATACATATCGCGGTCAGACCAAAACCTACGGAGGCGATCGAGGAAATCTTATAGTTATCCGGCCCGAAGTTGTTTGCCCGGTCTTTGATGAGACCGTTCTCTGTATTTGCCTCATACCAGAAGAATTCAAATGCCTTCTTCTGAACCAAGTCGAGGAATTCCTCGTTTTCCCACTGCGCTATGTCGGGACGCTCAATTACATCAACATTTCTGGATGCGGCAGTTGCTACTGAACAAACTATTAGAGAAGCGAAAACCAGCAAAAACCCAATATTTCTCATCTGACCTCCTTT
>JBBIPY010000018.1:0-17520 GCA_037442605.1 Candidatus Omnitrophota bacterium | reverse complement strand
CCACACCAATTGCGTAATAACGACGTTCTATTGCAATTGGTGTGGGGGTAAATTCGGACATACAACTTACGTTCATTTTCATTCCGTAAGTTGTGTCCTCATTTACTTGCCAATACAGAACCGAGAAAATATCTTTTCTAATACATCCTCTGAAGCAGTCTCACCTAATATCTCTCCCAGGCTATCTATGCTTTCTTTTAAATCCAGGACTACAAACTCCAAGGAGAGTTTATTCTTGAATGTCTCTAATGCCTTCCCTAAATAAATTTTTGTCTTCAAGAGGGCTTCTTTATGTCGCAGATTGGTCACCAGATATCCCTCTGATTCCAAGATTTCTCCACCCAGAATAGAATCCCGGATCCCTTTGGCTAATTTATCTATCCCCTTTCGGGTAAGGCAGGATATTTCAAAGATTCTTTCTTTTGGGAAAAAATTCTTAATCTTAGCGATATCCATTTTTTGCGCTAAATCATTCTTGTTCACAAGAATAATCTTGTTCTTTTCCCTTATTGTATTGAGAATTCTTTCGTCCTCTCGGGAAAATTCTCGACTACCATCAAGCGTTAACAAAACAAGGTCGGACATCCTCAGATAATCCTCGCTGCGTTTTATAGCCTCCTTAACTAAAAAGCTTTTCGCCTTTGTTATCCCGGCAGTATCTATCAGTCTCAAGGGAATTCCCTCAATATTGGCCCATTCCTCGATTGTATCACGGGTTGTTCCTGGTACGGGGGTTACAAGACAGCGATTTCTATCCAACAGGATATTCATCAAACTGGATTTTCCTGCGTTTGGTCTACCGCAGATTACCACAGAAATTCCTTCTTTCAGGATTATCCCCTTTTCTGCGTTCTCTAACAATCTATCTATCCTCTCCTTTATCTTCCTAATCTCCCTGATTAAGAGGCCTTTTTCGCTGAACTCCAGACCTTCCTCGCAAAAATCAACCTCCGCCTCAAGTTCAGCATAGACATTCAGCAATCTATTTTTCAGGCTCCTGACGATCTCAGAAAATCTCCCCTTCAACTGCTGGCAGGCCAGTCCCAGGGACTTCTCGGTCTTGGCTTTCACAATATCGGCAACTGCCTCTGCCTGAGCAAGGTCAAGCCGTCCATTTAAGAAAGCCCGCATAGTAAATTCGCCCGGCTGCGCCAGACGCGCCCCATTTCTTATCGCTAATTCAAGGACTTTCCTTAAAGGGGCAATCCCGCCGTGGCAGTTTATCTCTGCGATGTCTTCCCTCGTATAGGTGTGTGGCGCACGCATTATGCTTAGCAAAACCTCATCTATGATACACTTACCGTTTACCGCTAACCCTGCCTTGCCGGCAGGCCCCGACTTCTCCAAAGGGATTGTCGGGGCAGGCAGACGTTTACCGTGACAAAAACCATCAACAATATGGCCATAATGCATAGTGAAAGAGCGGTATTGTGAAGGCCTGATGCCATTCTTTGGCAGAAAAATCTTATCGGCAATTTTTACTGCCTCTTTTCCGCTCAAGCGCACAATCCCGATTCCGCTCTCCCCCAGGGGAGTAGATATGGCCGCTATCGTATCGTCAAAATTTAACTTATGCATCTTAATATATCTGGAGTTAAATTTTGAATTTTATTAGGGGGTAGTATAATCTTTCTTGCTTCTCCCACCAGAAACAATGAGCCCGTGACCAGAATCAAATCTTCTTCTTCCGCCCTTTTCCTTGCCAGACCAATTGCCTCTCCTACGTTATTAGTTAAATATATTTTATGCCTGCAGCCTGCAGCCTGCAGCCTGCAGCTTATATTCTCGGGTTCCTCCGCCCGGGGATTATTTGCCTTAGTCAGAATAACCTCATCAGCAATTTCGGTCAACTCCTGACAAATCCCCTTTATATCTTTGTCTTTCGATATTCCTAAAACAAGAATGAGCCTTGCGTATTGAAAACATTTCTTTACCGCTTCTTTCAACGCCCGCGCACTTGCCTGGTTATGGGCTCCGTCTAAGATTATCGGAGGCATTTCTTCTATTACCTCCAATCTCCCCGGCCAATAAACTTTTTTAAACCCCGCACGTACAGCCTCCGCTGATACATATATCCCGTAATTTCTCAATGCCTCGATAATCCCCAGCGCCACACCGGCATTGATTAACTGGTGTCTGCCAAGCAGGGGCATCTCTAAATAGGCGTATTCGGAAAAATTCCCTCTGAGATTAAAAATTTCTTTTCCATTATCAAATCCGAGTTCTTCAAAAAAAATGTTTCTGCCCACTTCATATAGATGAGCATTCTTTCTGCAGCAATTTTCTTTAATCACTTTCATCGCCTCATCTTCCTGGGGTGCAGTAACGACAATTACATTCTCTTTTATAATCCCGCACTCTTCCCCAGCAATAGAAGTCAAGGTATTGCCTAATTTATCCGTATGTTCAAAACTTAAAGAAGTTATTCCGCAGACAAGGGGATTCAATACATTGGTGGCATCCAGCCTTCCTCCTAATCCCACCTCGGCTACCACAAGATGGAGATTCAATCTGGCAAAATATAAAAAAGCCAAGGCGGTATAGAGCTCGAAAAAGGAAGGTCGCTCTTTGAGGAAATCAACCTTCGGCTTCATCTCCTCAACCAAGGAAACTACCTCTTCTTCGGTAATGAGCCGCCAGTATTTATCTTCTGCAATTCTAATGCGCTCCCGGAAATCAATCAGATGGGGAGAGGTATTAAGACCCGCTTTAAAGTTTGCTTCAGTTAGAATAGAAAAAACCATAGCCGAGACGGAACCTTTCCCTTTGCTCCCGGCAATGTGAATGGAATTAAATTTTCTTTCCGGATGGCCAAATAAATCGAGCAAATTATGCATTCGCTCGAGGCGGAAAGCGGATTTATAGGAATAACCCGTTATCTTCTCGTAGTTGATGAAAGACTCCAGATACCTAATTACCTCTGGATAGGTCATAGTTAGTTATTGAGTTACTTGGGTTATTGGGTTACTTGCGTTATCAGGTTGTCCTGTTTATAATAACCCAATAACACTAATGTTTGAAGTGTCTGATTCCCGTAAAGACCATACTGATTCCGGCCTTATCCGCCGCATCGATTATTTCCTGGTCGGATATTGAGCCGCCGGGCTGAATTATTGCTACCACCCCTCCCTTAACCGCTTCTTCAATCCCGTCGGGCTTGGGAAAGAAGGCATCGCTACCAAGGCAGGAGCCTTTAGCTTTAGAACCTGCTTTTCTCAAAGCAATAATCACCGAATCTACCCGACTCATTTGGCCTGCACCGATTCCGACGGTCTTCGTCCCCTGAACCAAGACTATAGCATTAGATTTGACATGTTTAGCAATCCTGTCCGCGAAGAGTAAAGATTTTATCTGTTCTTCTGCAGGTTTTTTCTTGGTCACTACCTTTAGTTCTTTCTCATTAACGGTTAAACCGTCTTTATCTTGCACCAAAATTCCTCCCGAAACCTTCTTTATATCCAATTCTTGTTGTTTGTAGCCTGTAGCCTGCAGCCTGTTACCTGTGGCTTGCAATCCCAATTCCATAATCCTCAAATTTTTCTTTTTCTTAAGTATTTCGAGCGCCTCCGGTTGATACCCCGGAGCAATTACGCATTCGGTAAACTCAAAATCAAAAATTGCCTGGGCAGTATCTTCGTCAACAATTTTATTCAATCCCGCAATCCCTCCGAATGCCGATACGGAATCGCATTCCAGGGCATCCTGATAGGCCTGTTTTAATACCCCTGCCTCCGCTACTCCGCAAGGATTGTTGTGCTTGATAATACATACCGCTGGATTGTTAAACTCCGCGACAATATCCCAGGCCGCCTCCAAATCCATAATATTATTAAAGGATAGTTCCTTCCCATGTAGCTGCTTCGCATCTACTAAACTCGGGTGCTCTGGTGCCCCGGTGCTCTGGTGCCTGTATAGCGCTGCCTTCTGCTGCGGATTCTCTCCATAACGCAGGTCCTGGACCTTTTCAAATTGCATCTCGAGGATTTGCGGAAAGCCTCCCGGTTCGCGGTAAACGGTAAACGGTAAACGTAACCTTAGAAATTCTGCAATAGCTTTATCGTATTCAGCAGTGCGCTGGAAAACCTCTACCGCCAGTTTAAACTTAGTCTCCTCAGTTAAGCCTCCTCCGTTTTTATTCAGTTCTTCTAAGACCGGAGTATAGTTATCCGGATTGCAGATTACGGCAACATATTTATTATTTTTTGCAGCGGAGCGCAGCATTGACGGTCCGCCGATGTCTATATTCTCAATTGCCTCCTCTATCTTTACCTCCGGATTTACCGTAACTTTCTCAAAAGGATAGAGATTAATTACCGCCAGATCAATCATTTCAATGCCCTGTTTCTTTGCCGCCTCCATATGCGCCTTGTCGTCACGAAGCGCCAATAATCCGCCGTGTATCTTGGGATGGAGTGTTTTCACTCGCCCATCCATCATCTCGGGGAATCCGGTATACTCGGATACATCTTTAACCTTGATTCCATTCTCGCGTAGTGTCCTGGCGGTTCCTCCGGTTGACAGGATCTCTACTCCTGTTTCCTGCAAACCCTTGGCAAATTCCACAATCCCCGTCTTGTCCGAGACGCTAATCAATGCCCGCCTGACTTTATACATCCCAACCTCCTTTTTTTTACAATCCTTTTAAGGATATCAAAGAATTGCGGAAACGACTTGCTAATACATCTGACTTCATCCAGTTTTGTCTTACCGGGAATAAGTAAACCTGCAATGACCATACTCATCGCAGTGCGGTGGTCCGCAAAACTGCTTACCAGCGACCCCTTCAGGGGATAACCTCCCTCCACCGTAATTACATCTTTATCTGCTTCGATCCTTGCTCCCAGTCTCCTTAGATTTGCAACCATGGAATTAATTCTGTCTGTTTCCTTCACTCTCAATTCTCCAGCCCCCGCGATTACCGTCCTGCCCTGAGCAAAAGAAGCGGCCACCATCAAGATGGGCAATTCATCAATAAGGCGGGGGATTTCTTCAGCACCAATCCGGGTGCCTTTTAAATCGGATGACCTAATCTCAATATCGCCGAAGGGCTCAGCATCCCTGCCGCCTTTTATCCTCACCTCTATACGGGCGTTCATCTTTTTTAAAACATCAATTACCCCTGTACGCGTAGGATTTAAACCCACCGATTCAATCACAAGATGGCTATTCTTTGCCAGGGCTGCCAGAACAATAAAATTTGCCGCACTTGATATATCACCGGGGATTAAAAAACGCACTCCTTTGAGTTTCTGCCTCCCTCTGATTGAATGTGTTAAACCATCCTTTTCGATATCTGCCCCGAACAGTTTCAACATCCTCTCCGTGTGGTCGCGCGAGACAACAGTCTCTTTAATTTTTGTTTTACCTCTTGTATAAAGACCGGCCAGGAGTATTGCCGACTTCACCTGGGCGCTGGCAACCGGCATCTCATATGATATGGGATGCAAATCGGCTCCCTCTATGGTCAGGGGAGCAAAATTTGCGTCTTCCGGACCTTCGATATGCGCTCCCATCCGCCTTAACGGCAGGGTCACCCGCTGCATCGGTCTCTTAGAAAGGGATGCATCGGCGGTGAGGGTCGCTCGGAATTTCTGCCCGGCTAAAACTCCCAGTATGAGTCGCAGCGAGGTACCCGAACCGCCCATATAGAGTGGGGCGTCCGGCTTCCTTAGTCCACACATCCCTCTGCCTTTTATCTCAATTCTGTTCTTGCCTGACTTAAACTCTATCCCCATCTGGGAAAATGCCTCCAGGGTGCGCATAGAATCCTGGCTGTTCAAGAAATTATCGGCATAAGTTATCCCTTCTGCCAGGGATGCCAAAATGACCACGCGGTGAGAGATGGATTTATCTCCGGGCAGTCCAATACTTCCTTCTAAACAGTTAATCTGTGATAAATGTTTCATCTGACAATTTCAGCAGGTTTAAGGGGATAAAATGGAGGCAGGGACATCAGAAGAAATCGGCTTGACCATATCTTCTTCTCGAACAATCCCTTTGGATGCTTCAAAGATAATATCGGCAACCGACATCATATCATAGACCTTTTCTATCTTTATCTTGGCAATCAACCCCCCACGACGATAAACCCCCATAATCCCGCCTACTTCTATGCCATGCTGTCGACCCAGATTAATCACCACAAATTCGTAGGAATGATTTACCGCTAAAATCCTGGCTATTCCGGGTGAAGAAGGCTTGACGACAACCTTTTCCAATTCTACCTCTAAGCGTTTACTCATAATGTTATCCAGTTTGCGTTCCAATTCCAACCTCACGGACTGCAGCTGGCTGAGAGAGGCCTCGAGGTTTCTTATTTTCCCCTCTGCCTCAGCAATCTTTGATTCCATAACGCCTTTTTCATTCTTCAAAGAAGAAAGTTCAGATTTCAATTTTACTGTCTCTTTCTCTTTTTCCTTCAGTTTATCCGATAATTCCTGACCCTTGTCTTTTTCACTATCCAATGTCTTCGTCAATTCTTCCATTTTTACTTTTAACTTTGAAATCGTCTCTTCAAACATCGTCTTCTCGGCGTTGGTCTTTTTTAACTCATCCTCCAGGATAATCTTTTCCCTCGTCACATTATTAAGATTATCCTGCAACTTCAACCGCACCGCCCGTTCCTTCTCTTTTAAGGACAGGAAATATACCAGACTGCTCACCGCCACGGCGAGAACAACGAGGCTGGGGAGATTAATCTTTCTGAATAACAAATTCCCTTTCGTTTTCAACGCCATATCTCCTCTATATTATATAATCCGGAATAAGCCCCTGGATATCAACCGGCAGAGAAGATAAAAATCTCAGTTGTTCTCCGGTCAGGGGGTGCCTAAATCCGATCTCCAAGGCATGCATGGCCTGTCTTCCTATCAGATTACTTTTAGCACCATAAACGGGGTCTCCTAAAACAGGATGCCCCATATAAGCCATATGGACCCTTATCTGATGAGTCCGTCCTGTCCGGGGATAAACTTCTAAGAGGGTAAACCCCTCGTAGCGCTTTAATACCCGGTAAACGGTCTTTGCCTCCCGCCCCCTACCCAGATTTACCGCCATACGCGTCCGCTCATACGGATGTCTTCCGATGGGGAGGTCTATCTCTCCTTCATCCAATTCTACGACGCCTTTAACCACGGCGATGTATCGGCGATAAATGCTATGCCGGCTGAACTGCCCTGCTAAATCCAGATGTACCGGGTCGGATTTCGCCACCAATAAAAGTCCGGAGGTATCTCTATCCAGGCGGTGGACTATGCCTGGCTTAAATTTCCCTCCCACCCCCGAAAGCACTCCGGCATGGGCTAATAAGGCATTGACCAGGGTCCCGGAATATATCCCCCCTGCGGGATGAACAAGCATTCCCGGCGGTTTATTGACCACCAGAAGGCAGTCATCTTCAAACACAATCTCTAAAGAGATATCTTCGGGCTTCAGGCCTATTTCCTCCGTCTCCGGGACCTCAACTGAAATAGAGTCGCTATTCTTTATTCTATAATGGCACTTTACAGACATACCATTTACCATAACCCGTCCTTCTTTAATCATATCCTGGATGGTCTTTCTCGAGATTTCTGAACCAATTTTCTCATGGAGGTAGATATCTAAACGCGTCCTCTTATCTTTGGAGGAAACCTCAAAAGCATATCTATCCATCTCTCAAATTTTTAGTTTGCTTAAATAGAAGCGTTAGAAAAGAGAGTATAAAAACGGGTAAACTAAAAATTTGAACTACGGTCAGTCCTAAATATGCAGGAGCAACGTCCGCACGCAGAAAATCCAGGAGAAATCTCTTCAGGGAATAAAACATCAGGTACAGCAGGAAAATCCTGCCGTCAAAATGTCTTTTTCTATAAAAATACCTCAACGAAAGGAAGATCAGAAAATTGACAACCGAGGCATAAACCTGCGTGGGGTGTCTATAGACCACTTCATCGGGAAATCTTAATTTTAATCCCGCGGTAATCTCTCTCCCGAAACAACATCCCCTGAGTAAGCAACCCATACGGCCGATTGCCTGGCCCAGGGCAATAAAAGGACTGATTAAATCCGCTATCCTTAAAAAGGAGAGTCTGCGTCTCCTTGCGAACCAGATACATACCAGAAGGGCTGCTACTGCTCCCCCGTAAAAGGAAAGACCGCCGCGTTGAAGCATTAATATCTCAAAAGGCGACCTCTTGTATTCATCTAAATTCAATACCACATAAAGAAGGCGCGCCCCCACTATTCCTGCAACAATGATGTAGCCTGTCAGATCAACAATTAAATCCGGCGCAAAGCCGTTTTTTATCGCTTCCTTCTTTGCCAGTAAAGTGGCAAGGACGAACGCCAGGGCAAGCATCAAACCATAAGAATATATAGTTACAGGACCAATTCGAAAAAGTATAGGATACATCGTCGTATAAAATATACTACCTCTTTTGCCGGCTACTGAACAGTTCCCAGCAAAGAAGGCCTATGCCGATAGTGATTGAGGTATCGGCAAGATTAAATACCGGCCAGATGCGAAAATCCAGATAATCAATCACATAGCCGAACCGAAAGCGGTCAATTAGATTGCTCAGTGCCCCGGCGATAATCAGAAAGATGGCAAGTTGCCCTCTGCGAGAATAGCTGTTTTTACAAAGGAATATCAATGAGAACATTATTATGCCGAGAATAAACAATAAAAATGAAAGATTAATCCTATCTCGAAACAGACCAAAGGCTATGCCCGTATTTTGAACCAGGGTAATATGGAATACATTTCTTATCACCGCAAATCCTTCGCCGGGCAGGAAGTGGTGTACGATGACTGTTTTAATGCATCGGTCTAAATAAAATACGCCTACCCCAATCAAGCAATAGAGCAATCCGGCAACGCCTTTTATCTCCTTTTTTCTTTCTTCTCTTGCTTGGTCTGACATGATATGCAATATTGGGTATACGGCACTGCCTTTAATCTCTCTTTAGTAATCCTTCCCTCACATATAACGCATATGCCGTATTCTCTAGACTCAATTCTCTTTAAGGCCTCATCGATTTGGTATAGGAGCTTTTGTTCATTAGAGGCAAGGCCCAGAGAAAACTCCCGCTCAAATGTGTCAGAAGCCACATCCGCCATATGATAGGTATAACCGGAGAGGTCCCCCGCTGCATCCTTCTGGGATTTATCCAGGGTATCCTTGGTGATCTGCTTCAGATCACCCATAATCTTCTCTTTTAGTTTAAGTAAGGACTTTTTGAATTGATTCAATCCCTTTCTCGTCATTTTAGAATTCCTCGCCATCTTGCTGACCTCCTTCGATAAGCAGGCAATTTACGGAAGCGATGGCAGCGTAAATTGCGGCTTCATTTAATTACATCCACACAACGACTACACAGATGCGGATGTTCATCGGCGATACCCACGCTTGAACTGTAGTTCCAGCAACGCAGACACTTACGACCTCCTACCCTCCTCACCTCAACCCCTAATCGCGGGACCATCTCTTCATCCCTGAAAACGCCTGCAGGAACTGTCTCGATCTTGTCTATTTTTACCTCGGAGACAAGAAAAACTGCCGTCAGGCATGCTGTATCGTAACCCTTCAAATACCGATACAATTCCTCGTCCTTTACATAAAAAACAACGGCTGCCTCCAGGGAGTCTCCGATTATCTTTGCTATTCTTTCTTTCTCGAGCACGCGCATAACAACGTCCCTGATCTTCCAGAGCAAATCCCAGTCAAGTAGCATTTCCGCATCAAGCCAGCCTGAATTAATCTGGGGCATCTCGACTGTATGCACCGAAACAGAACCGGATATAGTTTTCTCGCGCGGCAGATATTTCCAGATTTCTTCTGCGGTAAAAGGAATAAGGGGTGCCCATAATCTCACCAGAATATTCAGAATTTCATAAATCACCGTCTGGGCACCACGGCGTTCGGGAGAATCCGCCTTAAACGTATAGAGTCGGTCTTTAAGAATATCCAGATATATTGCCGACATATCAATGAGGCAAAAGTGGTAAAGAAGTCTATATATCTTGTGGAAACCGAAAACCTCGTAGGCAGTCAATGCCTCTTTCAGCAACTCCTCTGTTTTTGCCAGCGCCCATCTGTCAATTGGCAGTAACGATTCGTAATTAATTTTGTCTTTATTGGGGTTGAAATCATAGAGATTGCCTAAAATAAATTTTGCGGTGTTTCGCCATTTGCGATATACGTCGCAGACCCTTTCTAAGATCTCAGGTGATACCCTGATATCCTCCGTAAAATCCGAGGAGATTGCCCAGAGGCGCAATACATCCGCACCGAATTTCTTTATAATATCCTCGGGAGAGATAACGTTACCCAGGGATTTGGACATCTTTCTCCCTTCTCCATCAACCACAAAGCCGTGGGTAAGAACCGCCTTGAAAGGCGTAGTCGCATTTATGCCCATTGAGGTAAGCAGAGATGTCTGAAACCACCCCCGGTGCTGGTCCGAACCCTCAAGATAGAGGTCGGAGGGAAAAAGCAGTCCTCTCTCTTTTTTTAAGACCGCCTGATGACTCACCCCTGATTCAAACCATACGTCTATAATATCGGTTTCTTTCCGGAAGTTATCCCCCTGGCATTTTTTACATTTAGTTTCCGGAGGCAATAAATCCCTTTCTTCCTTTTCAAACCAGATATTTGAGCCTGATGTCTTAAATAAATTGGCAATGTGCTCAATAACGCTGCTATCTAACAACGCCTCTTCGCAGTCCCGGCAATAAAATACGGGAATAGGCACACCCCAGTAGCGCTGACGCGAGAGACACCAGTCGGGCCGGGTCTCGAGCATTCCCCGCATCCTATTCTCTCCTATGGCGGGAAACCATTTTACTTTTCCTACCATATCCTTTGCCTTCCTTCTCAAATCCAGGTGGTCAACGTTCATAAACCACTGGGCAGTGGCTCTGAACACCACGGGTCTTTTGCATCGCCAGCAATGGGGATAGGAATGTTCAACATTCTCCTCAAATAAAAGCGCCTCCCTTTCCTTTAATTCCCGGATAATTTTATGATTGGCGGAAAACACATCTAAGCCGCTGAATTTTCCCGCCTCCTGGCTGAATTTACCTTTATTATCAAGTGGCATAATTACAGGAAGCCCGTATGTCTTGCCCGCCTGATAGTCTTCTTCTCCGTGCCCGGGGGCAATATGGACACAGCCCGTTCCTTCTTCACCGGAGACGAAGGCGGCCAAGATAACCCTGGAATCCCTCTCGAAGAAAGGATGCCTCAGGGACAACCCTTCCAAGGACTGTCCTTTAATTCTTTCCAGGACAGAAAACTCTTTTAATCTTAACTTATCGCGGAGGACCCCGATTCTATTTTCAGCAAGAGCCAGGAACCCGCTCTCTGATTTAACAAGACAATAATCAAATTCGGGATTAACGGCCACCGCAACATTGGAAATGAGCGTCCAGGGAGTGGTGGTCCAAACCAAGAAAGATATAGATTCTGAAGCTGGAAGCTGGAAGCCCCTCGACTTCGCTCGGGGCAGGCTGGAAGCTGGACTATCGACTAACTCAAATTTGACGTATACCGAAGGCGAAGTATGGGGTTCATACTCCACCTCTGCCTCGGCTAAAGCCGTCTCACAATTTATGCACCAGTTTACCGGCTTGACCCCTTTATAGATAAAGCCTTTCTCCACCAACCTTGCAAAACTTTTGATAATTGCCGCCTCATAGTCCGGTTCTAAAGTCAGATAGGGTTGTGCAAAATCTGCCAAGACCCCTAAACGTTTGAATTCTTCTCTTTGAATATCTACATATTTCGTGGCATAGGCATGCGCCTTTCTGCGGAATTCAATCTGGCTTATTTGATATTTAGTAATCCCCAACTCTTTAAACAACTGATGCTCTACAGGAAGCCCGTGACAGTCCCAGCCAGGAATAAAAGGAACATCGCGGCCGCTCATCGTATAGAATCGCACTACAATATCCTTCAGGGTTTTATTCAAGGCATGCCCCAGATGGATATCTCCATTTGCATAAGGCGGACCGTCATGAAGAATGTATTCAGGCCGCCCCTGCCTTAATTTCCGAATTTGCGCATAAACACCCTCCTTCTCCCACAACTTAAGAACCTCCGGTTCCTTCTGAGAAAGGTTGGCTTTCATAGAAAAATCCGTGCGGGGAAGATTGAGCGTATTTTTATAATCAATTTTATCTGACATATTTTCCAATAATGACATCTAAATCTCTCTTTACATCGGCCGGGATAAGTTTTCTATCCGTAACGATTGCCTGCCTGAGCGCATCTTTGCAGGCACAATTTCTTGCCGACGGAAGTCTTTTAATTACTGTAGAAAGAATCTTCTTGGCATTCTCTATATTCTTCTGCAGATTGGTAATCACCATATCTATGGTTATGGTTTCGTATTGCGGATGCCAGCAATCGTAATCGGTAACCGCAGCAAGCGTGGCGTAGCAGATTTCCGCCTCTCTGGCCAATTTTGCCTCGGCCATATTGGTCATACCGATTATATCCATACCCCAACTGCGGTAAAGCTCTGATTCGGCCATCGTCGAAAACGCCGGTCCTTCCATATTTATATAAGTACCGCCCTTATGCATCTTTATCTTCAACGCCTTGCCTGCTTCGTATCCGGCACCGTACAATAAATCGCCGAGTTGTTTGCATACGGGATGCGCAAATGAAATATGGGCTACTATGCCGCGTTCGAAAAAAGTCATCTCTCGTGCGTGATTGGTCCGGTCAACATATTGGTCGACCACTACAAAATCCAGCGGCTTTATCTTCTCTCTGAGACTACCGCAGGCAGTAACCGAAATAATTCTCTCGACGCCGAGTTTCTTCATTGCATAAATATTAGCGCGGTAATTTATCCCGCTGGGAGATACGCGATGCCCTATGCCGTGACGGGGCAGGAATACCGCTTCTTTCCCTTCCAAATTACCGATAACGAATCTATCGGAAGGGTCTCCAAACGGGGTATCTACCGCTACCTCTTTTACATCTTCAAAACCTTCAATCTTATCTAAGCCACTGCCGCCGATAATGCCAATCCGTCCCATATTACTATTCCATGTATAATATGTGTTAGAGTTACGTTAACGGCGGTTATCAGGGTATCGGGTTATCAGGAACTGGTTATCAGGATATCGGGATAGCAGGTTTATTTTTGTCCCTGATACCCTGATTTCCTGATATCCTTCCTCCTGGTCTCCTGATAATCTGATATCCGCTTTTAACATACTGTTCCAGCAATTTTCGTATCACCGCATCACTTCCGGGATAATTCCTCGGCACGTTCCAAGGCAGCCTGAGCCGCTTCTGCCCAGGAACCGCCCTCACTTAAAACCCTTAAACCCGCTTCGGTCGTTCCTCCCTTAGAAGTAACCTGCGCCCTTAATTCCCCGGGTGATACCTTTGTTGCGTTTAACAGCCCAAGGGCTGCACTAACCGTGTTCTTCGCTAGAAATTCGGCATCCGCCGTATTAAATCCCACGCTCTCCGCTGCTGATTTAAGTTTTTCTGTAATGTCCTGTCTAAAACTTTCTCCAACATTATTGGAGTCGAGCGATTCGGCTTCCATAAAATAAAAGATAAATCCCGGACCGCTCCCCGAAATAGCCGTCGCCGCATTCATCAAATTCTCGTTTATCTCTCTGGTCACTCCCAGATAGCCAAAGAACTCCTTTGCAAATCTAAAATCCCCCTCTGCTGCAGATTTACCTTTTGATAAACAGGTTACTGACTGGGCAATTTTAATCCCAAGATTGGGCATCACCCGCATAACGCGGGCATTGCCTAATCTCTCTTCAATATAAGCGGTGGTTATACCAGCAGCGATAGAGATAAATAACTTTCCCGTCCCGGAATTTTTAATCTCTGTTAGAAGTCCGGCAAAATCCTGCGGTTTTACCGCCAGAATGACTGCCCCGGCATCACGCACAAGTTTTTCTGCATCTTCACTAACTTCTATGTCCTTAAGACCTGCGGTCTTAGTCTTATCTTTATCAAAAACAATTACCTCATATTTTGATTTTATCCGCTCGGCAATTGCGCTCCCCATATTTCCAGAACCGATTATCCCTATCTTCATCTGGTTTCTGTACTCTGGTTTCTGGTTTCTGATCTAAATATCGCTGTGCCAATCCTCATCATGGTCGCCCCCTCCTCAATCGCCACCTCAAAATCCTGGGACATACCCATGGATAAAGTTAACAGTTTACAGTTTACAGTTAACAGTTGATTTATTTCATCTCTTAGTTCTCTAAGCGCTTTAAAATACGGTCGGACCTTTTCTGGATTATCGACAAGGGGTGCGATAGTCATTAGACCTTTTAACCTTAAACTTGTAAGTTTTGAAACTTCTTTGGCCAGTAAGAAAGTCTCCTCGGCCGTTATGCCGAATTTTGTTGATTCTCCTGAGACATTTACCTCAATAAGTATCTCCTGAATCTTCTCTATTTTTTTTGCTTCCTTATCAATCTCTTGAGCCAAATCTAAACTATCTACGGAATGAATTAAGTCAAATATACGCACCGCATGCTTTGCTTTATTCCTCTGCAGGTGTCCCACCATATGCCAGCGTATCTCAGCCTGCCGCCTGTTGCCTGTTGCCTGTAACGATGTTAATAAACCGAATTTCTCCCTTGCCTCCTGAACGCGGTTCTCCCCGATATCGGTTATACCTAAGCCAACTACTTCCCTGATTCTATTTATATCAACGCCCTTGGTCACACAGACCAGGGTTATTTCATTGGGATCCCGCCCTACCCTTGCACATACCTGGTGAATTCTCGCCCTAACTGCTTCTAAATTGCTCCTGGACATTCTGAATAATCTAACACAAAACAAGAGAAAGGTCAATGAAATTAGGCTCGCTTTTTTAGCGGGAGGTAGGGTTTAACTCAGACCATAAATAAGTCGCGGGAGGGGAAATTGCCGTCGCTGGTTACATTGATTTTTAGTCTCCTTAATCCTACATCATCTCCGGGCGGGGCAACATAGGTAAGATGGGCTTCGCAACCTGCCAATTCCTTCAATTTCTCCATTGCCAATTCTGCTGTAGGGTTAGTGGCCGCGGACATGCTCAGGGCAATCAAGGTCTCATCTAAATCGAGAATCTCCTGCTTGAGGTCCAGGATATCTTTCTTAAGCCCTCTAATCTGCTCTATTATTTTAGGAGATAACAAATGTATCTTATCGGGAATATCTGCCAATATCTTTATGGCATTGAGGATGAGGCTTGAGGCAGCACTCATAAGCAAGGAATTCTTTCCCGCCACAATAGCACCGTTATTTAATTCCAGGGAGGCCCCGCAACTGATAATGGGCAGTTCTCCCAATTTTCTTTTGGCTTCGGAAGCGGCTCCCCGAGCAGGAATAACTACCCTCCTGTCTTCGGGCTGGCAGTCCACCTCTTTCATCAGCAATTCAATCCTTTCTACTACCTCCTTTTTCTCTATGCCTAAAATGTGTTCGTACTTATATCTGAAATATCTTCTTATGACCTCCTGCCTTGCCGCCTCAGTTACCAACGCATCATCAACAATGGCAAAACCTGCGCGATTGACTCCCATATCCGTAGATGACTGATATATCATCTCTAGTATCCTTTTCAATACGGGGAATATCTCCACATCCCGATTGTAATTTACCGCGGTCTGGTTATAGGCAGAAAGATGATAGGGGTCGATGAGATTAAAATCCCCTATATCTGCAGTAGCCGCCTCATAAGCGATGTTTACAGAATGTTTAAGCGCAATATTCCAGATAGGAAAGGTCTCAAATTTTGCATATCCTGATTTCATTCCCCGTTTATAATCATGGTAGAGCTGAGAAAGACAGGTGGCAAGCTTGCCGCTGCCTGGTCCGGGACCGGTAACCACCACAATCCGATTGTCTGTTTCAATGTAGGTATTCTTACCATATCCCTCTTCGCTGACAATCGTATCTATATCGGTAGGATAGCCTTTTGTAGCGGAGTGAAGATAAACCTTTATATTGTGATTCTCCAGTCTGTTTTTAAACCTAATTGCCTGGGACTGATTATCAAACCTTGTAATCACCACTCCCACTACATCCAGACCGTTTTCTCTCAAATCATCGATTAATTTCAGGGCATCCGCATCATAGGTAATGCCAAAATCTCCCCTGATTCTCCCTTTCTCTATATCTCCTGCGTAGATGCAGAGGATGATATCGATTTTGTCTTTGAGGCTCTTGAGTAATTTTATTTTAATATTGGGGTCGTATCCCGGAAGAACCCGGGCAGCATGGCAATCATAGAAAAGCTTTCCGCCAAATTCCAGATAGAGTTTTCCCTTAAATTGCTCTATGCGTTCTAAGATAGCTTTATTTTGTTCCTTTAGATATCTTTCATTATCAAAACCAATTTTATTCATGATAGCCTTCGCTTATTCAAACTCGTTTATTATAATACCTTAACTTGAATTTGTAAATATCAAACCTTCAGTGAACAGCAGAAGTCACCAATCTTTCCAGAAACCTTATAAATTTTTCTTCGGTTCTAGGAAATCCCTCTTTAAGGAACTTAATTAAGACACGGAGCAACGGAGCGGTTTTCTGTATGGTCCTGTCTGTGATTAAATTATGGCCCATTAATAAATTTTTGACTTCCATATAAATATTGTATGCCTCACCAAATTCCCCTGCTTTTATAAAACATTCTCCCGCTTCCAGGGCCAAAACAAATGCCCGTTCGGGCTCTATTTCCCTGGTTTCTTCGTAGGCGGTTTTAAACTGGAATCCGGCAAATGTAAACATTTCCATCTTTCTATAAGCCAACCCAGTATAAAATCTTATCTCAGGGATGAATAATTTATCACCCAAGGAAAACTTCGCTGATAAGACTTCTAAAAGGGGTATAGACGACTGAAAGAGCTCCGCTACGGATTTAATCTCCTCTCTATTACGGGATGTTTTCAAAATCTCAATATTAAATTCCTTAATTTCTTGATATATTGAAAATGCCTCTCCGTATTGTTCAAGCTGCACATAAATCTTTATCGCAGAAAGATAATCCTTATTGGCTTGGCTTATATCGTGCTGTATTATACAACAGCGACCCCTCCATCTATAACTTTCAGCCTGTAATTCATCTACATAGTAAGTCTTATTCTTAGGATAAGAGCCGTGTTGGATTAATTCAATCGCTTCGCTGAAATATTGCATCGCCTCGCTTACTCTCCCTTCATCTAACTTAGCTCTCCCCCAGGCTAGTCTATATTCAATCTGAGAAAGAGGAGTTGCCTTTTCATCAAAATAAACCTTTGCTCTATCTTCGGTAGTAAATTCCCTAATCCGGCGCGCAAGGGCAAAATTTATTTCGGCAAGGAAAAATATTATAAAGATAAGCAAAAATTTATAACTTAAAACCCGCATCATTATAAATATGGCTGATAATTATGCAAGTGTCAAGGAGTGCATTAAGGTCTCTGAAAAACTATCTTTTTACACAAATTTACACAAATCAAAAGCCGAATTTCCATCTATGAAAAGGCTAACCTTGTCAAGCAAAAAGTATAATATAGCG
>JBBIPY010000017.1:0-17972 GCA_037442605.1 Candidatus Omnitrophota bacterium | reverse complement strand
TTTCGAAAATAGCCCAGGCGTCTATTTTTAGATGTCTGGGTTATTTATTTTGCAAGGGACGGACTGCTTTGCGTGCGTTGGGGACTAAAATGTGCGTTGGTAAAATTGCGTTGTAAAATTGCGTTGGGGACGGTTCTTCATTCCCTAAGAATCGCTTAGTTAATAAGTTACACGAGCATTGTTTTTTTTGACTCAAAAGCGGCTATGTAGTTTTTCTAGTTTCCTTTAGCGGTAACTTGTGGTAAAATTGGCATTGTTTCTGTATAATTTAAAACAGATTCGAGCAGCATATAATAGCCCCGGCTTAATCTTTTAAAGGGAGAAAGAGATGAAGAACATTAATATCGGTTTAATCGGTTTAGGGACAGTGGGAAAAGGCGTAGCAGAGTCCTTGCTTGAGAAAAGGGCCTATCTACGCGATAAGTCCGGCCTGGAACTGAGACTGAAAAAAATCTGTGAAATCGACCCTTACAAAATAAAGAGGGTTCGTTTGCCCAGAGGCGCGTTTACCAAGAGAGCGGCTGATGTCTTAAACGACCCGGAGATTGATATAGTAGTGGAGTTAATCGGCGGAATCCACCCTGCCAGGGAATACATCATCTCGGCATTGAAAAACAATAAACACGTGGTTACCGCGAATAAGGCCCTTCTGGCTGAAGAAGGGAAAGAAATTTTTTATTTAGCCCAGAAGAAAAGGTTAGGTATCGGGTTTGAGGCGAGCGTGGGAGGCGGGATACCTATAATCAAGGCGATGCGCGAAGGCCTGATTGGCAATCGTATTGAGTCAATACTGGGAATCCTCAACGGGACATCCAATTTTATCCTTACGCAGATGTATGAGCGAGGTTGCGATTTTCGCTCCGCCCTGAGACTTGCCCAGGATAAAGGTTATGCCGAAAAGAACCCCTATTTCGATATTGAGGGGATTGATTCCGCACACAAGTTATTGATCTTGACTCTCCTGGGCTTTGGTTATCGAGTGGATATCAGCAGGATTCACATTGAAGGCATATCCAATATCTCTTTGCATGATATCCTCTATGCCAAGGAGTTAGGGTATACTATAAAACTTCTCGCGGTTGCCAAGGAGGAGAATCGGCTTCTTGAATTAAGGGTCAATCCCACACTTCTACCCGAGAGGCATCTCCTTTCTTCGGTGAGGGGAATTCACAATGCAGTGTATGTGACCGGCGATATGATTGGAGAGGCAATATTTTATGGTCAGGGGGCAGGACAGATGCCGGCGGCGAGTTCAGTGATAAGCGATATCGTCGATGTTGCCAGAGGTATCTCGGACAGAGGCGGTCAAGGAGCGAAAATATTCTTTACCTCACGTATTAAGGGGCTGCTTCCCATAAGCGAGGTCGATTCGCGTTACTACATACGCTTTATGGCTATTGATAAGCCCGGGGTCTTGGCAAAAATCTCCGGGATTTTAGGAAAGAAGAAAATCAGCATCGCCTCGGTGAACCAGAAGGAGAGAAGACGGGCAAAGGTGGTTCCCGTAGTGATTATTACCCATGAGGCAAGAGAGAAAAATCTGCGTCTTGCCCTGGAGATGATTGACCGTCTTGATGTGGTGCGCGAGAAGTCCGTGGCGATTAGAATTGAGGAGTTAACCACTTAGGTTATAAGAACGTTACGTTTACCGTTTACCCGTCCCGACTCTGTCGGGACTGTTTACCGTTTACCGTATACGGTAAACGGTACACGGTTCACGGTAAACGCAACCTAAATATTCAGGAGAGGAATGGACTGGCCAGGCGTAATAAGATACTATCGAAGATTTTTACCTGTAAGCGATAAAACCCCCGTTGTTACTTTAAAGGAGGGAAATACCCCCTTAATTGCCTCAAGGCATACCGCAACGCTTATAGGCAAGCATTTTGAGGTCTATTTTAAATACGAAGGATTAAACCCCACCGGCTCATTCAAAGACCGCGGTATGACTATGGCGGTTTCCAAGGCCTGCGAGAATAAATCGCAGGCGATTATCTGCGCCTCTACCGGAAATACCTCGGCCTCAGCCGCCTGTTATGCGGCACGCACAGGAATCAAATGCTTCGTGCTGGTTCCCCGCGGCTACATAGCCTTAGGAAAGCTTTCTCAGGCATTAATCCACGGAGCGCGGGTTTTAGAAGTAGAGGGAAATTTCGATGCCTGCCTGGATATAGTCCGGGAGATTGCCGAGAAATACCCGATTACCCTGGTAAATTCGTTAAATCCTTATCGTATAGAAGGCCAGAAAACGGCCGCTTTTGAAATCTGCGATACTCTGGGAGTCGCCCCCGACTTTCAGGTTATGCCGGTAGGAAACGCCGGCAATATCACCGCATACTGGAAGGGCTATAAGGACTATAAAAGGCATAAAAAAATTAGTGCGTTACCGCGCATGTTGGGTTTTCAGGCCGAAGGGGCAGCTCCTATTGTCTTAGGCAGGGTTGTAAAGAAACCAAAAACCATCGCTACGGCAATTCGCATAGGCAATCCTGCCAGCTGGAAACAGGCGGAGCGCGCCCGCGCCGAATCAAAAGGACTTATCAGCACCGTTTCGGATAAGGAGATATTACTTGCCTATAAACTGCTTGCCCAGCGCGAGGGGATTTTCGTAGAGCCGGCTTCCGCCGCCTCGGTGGCGGGGCTCTTAAAATTAGCCCAGAGCGGATATTTTAAGAAAACAGCAGAAGAATTTAGCAAAAGAACAATTAGAATTGTTTCCATTTTGACCGGTCACGGACTTAAGGACCCCGATTTGGCCATAGAGGCAATAACCCGTCCCAAGGTTGTCAAACCCGCTTTCAAGGAAATAGTCCGGGAATTAGGCTATTAAGAGGTCTCTAAAAGTGTTAACACAGATACACACAGATTCAAGGTTAAAAGAAAGGTATTACTGGATACACACAGATATTTCCCCCGGCAATCTGTGTAAATCCATATTTATCTGTGTGCATCTGAGTAATAATAAGAAAAAACTGGGGGAACTCTACTACTAAAATTATTGACACCGTTTTTCCTCTATGATAAACTTAACTGCGTTGGCCCGGGTAAAACCAACCTATATTTTTAACCTTTCAACCAAAGGAGTGGAGAGATGGAAGCGTACTGTGTCAAGTGTAAGGCAAAGAAAGAGATGAAGGAGCCCCAGAAAGTAACTATGAAGAATGGTCGCAGCGCCCTGAAAGGTAAATGCCCCGATTGCGGCACCTCGCTTTTCAGAATTCAGAAATAATAACGGGATTACCCGGTGCATAAAACCCTGGTTTTCAGGAGATGAAACTGCGCTGGGGAACAGCCATTTTGTTATGGCGATAGAAAACCTGCCTGTATTTTGCCGCATTGCTCAATGCAAGGCAGGTGGTTTTTTTTAACCCACACAAAGGGGTGAGGACGCAATAAATTCCTACGAAAAGGCGATTGGCATTGCGCAGGTATGCGCAGATAAAAAGGCGGACGATGTAAAGGTATTGGATATAAGGAAGGTTTCTACCTTTGCCGATTTTTTCGTTATCTGTTCAGCTGCGTCTACAAGGAGAACCAGCGCAATTAAGGAGGGCATAGAGGAGGAACTGGACTCAAGAGGGTGCCGGGTCTGGCACGCGGAGGGAGGGCAGCCGGGGACCTGGATAATCCTTGATTATGGGGAAGTAATCGTGCATATTTTCCACGAGCCCCTGCGGAAATTCTATGATTTAGACCGTCTCTGGGGAGATGCAGATTTGATAAACTTTTAGCCAATTTAAGAACTTAGGTCGATTTCTTATTACGGATTCAAACGGATGAGAAGCACGGATGCAAACGGATAAAGGTCTTTGTCCACGACATCCGCAGCAATCTATATGCATCCGTCAAGAGAATAAACCTGGGGTGTGAATGAAAAGTAGAAGACGAAAGGGGTTTTTACCATGAAAAGAGGTTGCCGAGGGGATAAATTTTAGGGACTTATTACGGGCTTAATAAAAAATAATTATGGGAAAAGATGAGTTCTACACAAATTTAAAATCCTGCCTGGAGAGAGCTATCCGCATCCATTTCCCTCCGATAGAGATAACTTCCTCAGATATAGAATTATCCATCTCCCGGGAGATAATCTATGGAGATTTTTCTACTAATATCGTATTTAAGATAGCAAGCCTGTTAAAGAAAGACCCCGCAGAGATTGGAGAGCGGCTCAAGCGGAGCATCGATGATGAGATTGGTAAAGATGTTTTTTTGAAAGAGAATCTTAAAAAGGTTGAATTCAAAGCACCGGGCTTCATCAATTTTTTTCTCTCTCAGGAATATCTGTATAAGACAGTTGTCAGGATTATCTCAGAAGGTGATAGCTTTGGAGGCGCTGATTCAGGAAAAGGGACCGCCGTACAGATTGAATTTGTCAGCGCTAATCCTACAGGACCTTTGAGTATTGCCCATGGCAGGCAGGCGGCGATTGGAGACGCCCTGGCGAATATTTTCTCCTTTCTGGGATACGAGGTTAATAAGGAATATTATGTAAATGACGAGGGTATACAGATAGACAATTTAGCCAAATCAATCTGGGTAAGATATCGTCAACTATCAGGAGAGGACGTAGAACTGCCTGCGGATGGATATAAGGGAGATTATATAATTGAGGTAGCCAGAAAAATACCTGCGCCGATAAAAGATAAGCATTCAGATTGGAATATCCAGGCCAGGGAATTCTTTGTCAAATTTGGTTGCGATGAGATGTTGAAAATTATAAAAGACGATTTAGAGAAATTCGGGGTCAGATTCGACACCTGGGTTAGTCAATCCTCCTTAACAAAATCGGGCAAGGTCAAGGAGGCAATAGCGTTCTTAAAGAAAAGGGATTTTATTTATGAAAAGGACTCTGCCTTATGGCTCAGGTCAACCCTTTTCGGAGACGATAAAGACAGGGTGGTGGTGAAATCCGACGGAAGTTTTACTTATATTGCTTCAGATATCGCCTATCATAAAGACAAATACGAACGCGGCTTCAAGACGCTCATTAACCTCTGGGGGCCTGACCATCATGGATACATCTCTCGTCTTAAGGCCGCCGTTAACGCCCTGGGATACAAACAGGAAACCTTAAAGATATTAATCGTCCAGCTTGCCACCCTCTACCGCGATGGCAAAATTGTCCCTATGTCTACACGGGCAGGGAGCTTTATCGCCTTAAAGGAAATAATTGATGAGGTAGGCAAGGATGTGGCGAGATTTTTCTTTCTGAACCGGGGTTTGGATAGCCATCTTGAATTTGATTTGAGTCTTGCCAAGAAAGAGTCCGCAGAAAACCCTGTTTATTATATCCAGTATGCCAATGCCCGCATTAGCAGCCTGAGAGAATATGCAAAAGACTCTGGCATTGTTATGACATTGGACTCCCTTTCCCCAGAAGCAGCAAAGGCTGTTCTCAAAAATTTATGGGAAGAGGAATTGGTTATTGTGCGGATGTTACAGCAATTTCCTTATATAATAATAGAGTCCTCGCAAAATCTGGAGCCCAATACCATTATAGTGTATCTACAGACTCTGGCAAAGAGTTTCCATCAATATTATGCTAAATATCGCATTATTGGTTCCGTGCCTGATATAAGCAAGGCAAGGATACTTATGGCTATGGCAGTGGCAGCGGTGATAAAAAATGGATTGAGGCTTTTGGGGGTGTCTTTTCCGGATAAGATGTAAATGAGGACATAAGTTATGGAGCGAAGCGAACCCCGTTAGAAATCTTTGATTTCTAACGGGGCGAACATAACTTATCTGTCCGAATTTACCCTTGACATTGGATATATCCAATGTCAAGGGTCCGCTCATTAAATGTTCGAGACGCTAAAAATATACAGGGGACAAATACTTAATCAGGAGACATTCATCCGTCAGATTAATAACTTAGGATATCGCCGCTGCGAGGAAATAACCGAAGAAGGAGACTTTAGTTTTTACGGAGAAGTGGTGGAGGTTTTCCCCTTTACATTTGAGGCGCCGGTTAAATTCGTATGGGATGACAACAAGATAGTTTCGTTAAGAAACTTTAATCTTGCTACAGGCGAAACGATGGGATATCACGAAATTGTGATTCTTCTGCCTGTATCGCGGAAGGTCCACCATATTCAAACCCTGCATCCGGATTTTGACGCACATCATCCCCTGCAGAATTTTGTCGATATAGAAGCCGGGGATTTTGTGGTGCATATTGATTATGGCATTGGAATTTATGAGGGCATTAAAAGGATTAAGACAAAGGAAGGCATTCTCCACGACTGTCTGGTTATTAGATATCAGGATGAGGCGCGTCTGTATGTCCCTTATGAAGATATGCACCTGGTGCAGAAATATATCGGTTTCGAAGGCAGACCGCCGCGGATATATAAATTAGGCTCTAACCAATGGCAGAAGGTAAAAGAGAATTCGCGCCGGGGCATCTGGTCAAAGGCGCAGGAACTGCTCGAGATACAGGCAAAACGCAAGGTCCTCACCGGCTTTACCTTCTCTCCTGATACGCCCTGGCAGTTGGAACTGGAGAGAAGTTTTCCTTACA
Organism: Candidatus Omnitrophota bacterium; assembly: GCA_037442605.1. Classification (GTDB taxonomy): domain Bacteria; phylum Omnitrophota; class Gorgyraeia; order DTHP01; family DTHP01; genus JBBIPY01. Next base: position 11,449 of record JBBIPY010000017.1, on the reverse strand, counting down.
AAGAAACATCCGACCAGACGCAGGCAACCGATGAAGTTAAGAAAGATATGGAGTCGCCCTATCCTATGGACCGGATTATCTGCGGGGATGTGGGATACGGTAAGACCGAGGTTGCCTTAAGGGCGGCTTTTAAAGCGGTAATGGATAATAAGCAGGTAGCCATACTTGTCCCGACTACGATCCTGGCAGAACAACACTATCATACCTTCCGTGAACGCATGGAAAATTTTCCCCTGAACATCGAAATGCTCAGCCGTTTCCGTAGCGAATCGCAGCAACGCAGCATTATCGAGGGTTTAAGAACCGGCTTCGTGGATATTGTCATAGGCACCCATCGGTTGCTTTCTCCGGATATCAGGTTTAAAAATCTCGGCTTGGTAATCATTGACGAAGAACAACGTTTTGGCGTAGAACACAAGGAACACCTGAAGAGACTGCGTCTGTTGGTGGATGTTCTGACCCTTACGGCCACGCCTATCCCGCGCACGCTCTATATGGCGCTTATGGGAGCCAGGGATATGTCCACCATAGACACGCCGCCTCAGGACCGGCTGCCGGTGGACTCAAAAGTCGCGGAATACGACGAGCGCCTCATCAGGAAGGCGATTCTCAGAGAATTAGAGAGAAAAGGACAGGTTTTCTTTGTGCATAATCGAATAGAGGGTATCGAGAGAGTCTACCAGCGTCTTATGCGTATTGTTCCGGAGGCGGTTTTTGCGGTTGCCCACGGCAGGCTTCCCGAACATGCGCTGGAGAAGGTAATGCTGGATTTTATAGAGAAGAAGGTTGATGTCCTGGTTTCCACAACCATTATCGAGTCAGGCATAGATATACCCAATGCCAATACCATAATTATAAACAGGGCGGATTGTTTTGGCCTGGCAGACCTGTATCAGTTAAAAGGAAGGGTGGGGAGATTTAAGGTCAAGGCATATGCCTGTTTCCTTGTGCCGCGGGGAGTGGTCCTGGAGCCCGAGGCGCAAAAGCGGCTTTCAGCAATTGAAAAACATACCGAATTAGGGGCGGGTTTTAAGATTTCTATGGAGGACCTTCAGATTCGCGGAGCGGGAAATCTGGTCGGAACAGAGCAGCACGGATACATTAATCAGATAGGGTTTGACCTGTATTGCCGTCTTATGAGAGAGGCGATAAGCAGAATTCAGGAACAGAAAAAACATTTTTCATACTCTCCGCTTAAAAGAGAACGTCTGGCGGTTGAGCAGCTAACCTGAAAAAAGGAGGCTAAATGAAAGTTCGGTCTATACAGATTATGATTGTCTGTCTCGCTTTGTTTTTATCTGAAAGGACGTATGGCGAGGAGGTGCTTAGCAAAGGAACGAATAGAATTGTGGCAGTGGTTGACAATGAGATTATTACGCAATTGGAATTGGAGCATAAAAAGGCTTTTTTACTTCATCAGATAAAACAGATGCAGGCTGATTCACGGGATATTTCCGAAGAAGAACAGAGAAAGATAGAAAAGGAACTTATAGAGAAGTTGATAGTTAATAAACTGATTATGCAGGAGGCGAAGCGGCAGAATATTGTCGTGACGGAGGAGGAGATTAACGAAAAGATTGAAAGTGTGCGCAGGAGGTTTCCCAACGAAGAGTCTTTCAGGAAAAATCTGCAACAGGCGAAGCTTACCATAGAAGATTTGAAGGAGTCATACGAATACGAATTAATTATGCATAAGGTATTTTTTAACAAGGCGAGAGGTGAGATTACCGTCAGCCCCCGGGAAATAGAGGATTTCTACAAACAGCACCGTACGGATCTTAAAGAGCAGGAGCGAGTCAAACTGAGGAACATCTTTATTAGAAAGACAGGGCGTTTACCGGAAGAGATTTCCAGGAAATTAGATTCAGTAATGACTGCGCTCAAAGAGGGATTAAGTTTTGAAGAGACAGTTAAGAAATACTCCGAAGGGGCAAATGCCATAATGGGAGGGGAGATGGGAGAGATAAGGAGGGGTGAGCTCTCCCCGAATATCGAGGGCATTATTTTTAATCTTAAGCAGAACGGGGTATCAGATTGGATTGAGACCGAAAGTGGTTTTTATTTATTCAAGATGGAAGAAAATATCGCCGCGCGGCCCCTTAGCTTTAGCGAGGCACAGGGACAGATAAGGACGTTGCTTTTAAACCGGAAGATGGACGAAAGGTTCAGCATCTGGGTTGCCAAATTGAAAGAGAGGGCATATATTGAAATAGTAGAGACTAACCCCTCGACTTCGCGCGGGGCAAGCGAATAGAGATTAGCGGGAAAATGCCGAGGGAGGCTAATCGCTGCTTTCTTTAAAATATGAAGGACAGCAGTTTGCAGATGACTATCGGTTTGACTATGGGAGACCCTGCCGGGGTCGGTCCGGAAGTGCTGGTTAAGGCAGTAAAAAAGCTACTGAAAAGCAAACTCTCCACGCGTTATCTGATAATTGGTGACAGACGTGTCCTGGAGAATTACTGCGCTAAACTAAAGATAAAGAATTTTTTCGGGAATAGACATATCGGATTATTTGACCTTGGGAATGTGTCGACGAGAAGTTTTAGAGTTGGCAAAGACAGACCGGAATATGGACGGGCCTCTTTAGAGTATTTAGACGAGGCAATCAGTCTGTTAAAAGATAATAAGATTTCCGCCCTGGTTACATCTCCGGTAAGCAAGGCCGCGATAAACAGCGCGGGTATCGCATTCCCCGGTCACACTGAATATTTAGCGTCTTCTTTCGGAACAAGGAATTTTATGATGATGATGGTTAGCAGGAATATGCGCGTCGTGCCCCTGACACGCCACATTGCTTTGAGGGAGGTTCCGCGGAAGATAAACTACCGCCTCGTTTATGACGGGATTGCCATGACAGCATTTTTTTTGAAAAAATATTTTTCCATATCGCATCCGCGCATTGCTGTATGCGCCCTGAATCCGCATTCCGGAGAAGCGGGATTTATGGGCAGGGAAGAGAAAAGAATAATTGCCCCGGCGATAAAAAATCTGAACAAGAATATCTCTGCCAGAATATGCGGACCATTTTCCGCGGACGGTCTTTTTGCCCATTACAGGAGAAAACAATTTGATTGCATTATCGGTATGTATCATGACCAGGCGCTTATTCCTGCAAAGCTCTCCGATTGCCATAGAGTGGTCAATTTAACGCTCGGTCTTCCCTTTATCCGCACCTCTCCCGCCCATGGGACTGCCTTTGATATTGCAGGCAAGGGCATAGCCTCACCTGACTCAATGGTTGAGGCAATAAAGTTAGCATATAGATTATCCCGCAATGCTTTATACCGGCGAGTTAATTAGAATATTCCGCGATAAAAATTTCCGTCCCAAGAAATCTTTAGGGCAGAATTTCTTGATTGACCGCAATATTCAGCAAAAAATCCTATCGCATTGTCATCTCTCGAACGAAGACATTGTTCTTGAAATCGGAGCTGGTTTGGGTGTCCTTACCGAAGAACTGTGTAGAAGGGTAAAATTTGTTTATGCAATGGAAAAGGACAGGTTGCTATATGAGTTATTGAGAGAAAATCTTAAGCCTTTTGGGAACCTCGAGATTATAAATAAAGATATCTTGAAGTTTCCCCTGCGCCTTACATCTTGCACCTTAAGCCTTAAGCTGAAAGTTATTGGCAATTTGCCTTATTGTATCGTTAGTCCCATCCTGGCATACCTAATAGAAAATCGCAGATTTATTGACTCCATATATATTACCTTGCAAAAGGAATTAGCCTATAGAATTATGGCTAAGCCTGGAAGCAGGGAATACGGTGCCTTTACCATATTCCTCAATTATTATACAAATCCTTGTATTATTTTCCCGATTAAAAGGACTTGTTTCTATCCCCAGCCAGATGTGGATTCCTGTTTTATGCAACTGAAGATGTTAGAAAAACCGAGGGTGGAGACGGGGAATGAAAGGTTGTTTTTTGAGATTATGCGGGCGGCTTTTCAGAATCGGCGAAAGACCATCTTAAATTCTTTATCCCGCAATAGTGCAACTGGTTTTTCGAAAGAGGAATTGTCCCGCATCTTGGAGCGGGCGGGTATAAGACCAGATAGACGACCCCAGACCCTTGGCATTGATGAATTCGGGCGTCTGACAGAAGTCTGGGATAAAAAACCCATACGCAGGAAAGGAGGAAATAAATGTACAGAGTAGAACTGGAAAACAAAGGCAGTACGCTTTTCAGCGTTAAGTCTAAAGACTATGTATTCAGTATTGACCCGCGGGGTAAGGGAATGAATCCCCCCGATGTCCTTCTGGCTGCCCTGGGGAGCTGTTTAGGGGTATACCTGAGGAAATATCTGGAAAACTCCGACCTGGCAATAAATGAATTTAAGATTGTGGTAGAGGCGGAGATGTCAAAAGAGCCCCCTATCTGTTTCAAAACAATCCAGGCTCAAATAGACACAAAGGATGTGCGCCTTGATGAGAAAAGGAAGAAGGCTGTCGTGGAATTCATCAAAAACTGTCCGATACATAATACCTTAAGATTTAGTCCGGAGATCCTTATAGAGGTTTTCTAAACAGATAAGCAGAAATGGATTTCAGAGCATTGAAAACCCTTATGATGCACAGGCGAATCGCACCTTTGTTTACTTGACAATGCACCGTGCTGAACATCTGGTGGACGGCAGATGTAGGTTTTGTAAACCCCGAACCACGGGTTTACCCGCTTCGACTCGCGTCGAGCGAGGCGAGCAGCCGTGGCTTTCTGTGGTTCGGGGTAAATATCCTTACCCCGGGGATATAGAACTGAAAGAACCCCGTAATAAAACCAGACTCAGTATTTTCAGGCAGGCGAGGATAATACCGGTCTGCAATATCCCCAACACCGGAACCATAACTATAGAGACAGATAGACAGGCAAACCAGGCACCCCGAGGTCTAAGGCATAGAGCGTTCCCGCCGCATGCCTGAATTTCCTCTCGAGATAAATTTTATTAGCGAGGGGAAATTCTAGTCCTACAAGAAATCCCGCAACGGCAATAAGCAGGAAAAATAGGAAGGAAAACTCCTGCCTTACAGTCTGATTCAATACCCGCAGGATAGGGCCCACGCATAGACAAAAGGACAAGAGAGTCAATTCTATTTTAGAAAACAGGCGCACATCTTTCTCTATCTGTTTTAATTTCTTTGTCATCAACCATGCCCCCAGACTCAGACCCCCCATAAACGCCGTGACCAATAAAGCGATATGCGAGAATACGAATCCATAAAAGGATTGATAGGCGAATATAAGAATGAACTACCCCACCCTTACAGGTGGGGTATCCTACCATTCAAACTTCGTTTGACCCGCATCCTGTTGCCCCTGGTATTGAACATAGCGACGGATTACCGATTCATTGATTCCGACTGTTGACACGAAAAATCCTCGTGCCCAAATGCCGCCATCATCCCAGTATATCTTCTTCAGGAAGTGCGGGAATTTCTCCTTTAACCGCATACTCGTTACACTTTTCAATGTCTCAACCGCCTTTGAAACAGCATATTTTGGCGGAATCACCATGTGCAAATGGACGTGGTCAGCTTCAACACCGACTTCCTCAATATACCAATCTGGATAAAATTCCCGCACTTCCCTGACCGCCTTCTTGAAATATTCTGCTATTCCTTGCACGAGGATTTTTCTCCTATATCGCGTGACCCACAAAATATGATATTGCGTCTTGTATACAGCATGGGCCTGCCTGTGTAGTTTCATGCATACATTATATCACAGGGCAACAGGATGCGGCACCCTGCTCTCACCCCCACCCTTACAGATGGGAAACTCTCGCATGGTTAGAATTGCGTAGCAGAATAGAAGAAACAGATGATCGCAGATATGTTGCGTCGACATCTGTGATCATCTTGCAGCATTTCACTCGCCTCGGCTTTGCTTCGGCGAAGCGGGCCTGTGCTAACCCCGTTAGAAATTTAATTTCTAACGGGGTTAATCTGCGCAAATTATTGGAGTATTATTTAGTTAGCAGGGCATCATATCTGGACTTGCAATATTTATGTTGATTATTTTATTCGGTTAAATTATAACATAATACAATGAAGAACGCAGTCTATAAATTACCGGATGCCTTTCTGGAAAGAATGAAGGAGATTTTTCCTCCGGCGCATTTTGTCAGACTGATGCATACCTTTACCGAGAAAAAACCCACCACCTTCCGTATTAATACCCTGAAGGCAAATCGTCAGGAGATAGCCGGCAGGTTAAAACAGGGGGGGATGCGACTGGAGCGCGTGCCTTGGTATGAGGACGCCTTTATCTTAAGGAATTGCGGAAAGAAAGAATTGATGGAGGTTGCTTTATACAAAGAAGGGGCTCTTTATATCCAGGGCCTCGCCAGCATGATTCCGCCCCTGGTTTTAAATCCCTCTGCGAATGACATAGTTTTAGATTTAACTGCGGCTCCCGGGAGTAAAACCACGCAGATGGCAGTAATGATGGAAAATAAAGGGAAAATTGTTGCCGTGGAACTGGTCAAGGACCGTTTTTTTAAACTGCTATCCAACCTGAAAGAGCAGGGGGTAATCAATACCCAAGCCGTTATGGGTAACGGAGAAACTGCCTGGCTTAAATACGCTGAGTGTTTCGACAGGGTGCTTCTGGATGCGCCCTGCTCAACGGAGGGACGGTTTGACACCACCAATCCCAAAACCTTCCTTTTCTGGAAAGAAAAGAAAATCAGGGAGATGGTGCGTAAACAAAAGAGGCTTCTTTTTTCCGCAATACATTCTTTAAAAGCGGGAGGAAGTTTGGTTTATTCCACCTGCACCTATGCGCCGGAAGAAAATGAGGGAGTAGTTAACTGGGCATTGACCAGATTCAGTGGCAAATTAAATCTAATGAAAATATCCTTGGGGATTCCCAATGTTATGCCTGGATTAAACGAGTGGAACAAAGATAAATTCCTTCCCGAGGTGCGCTACTCCTTACGGGTTCTTCCTACAGCCGATATGGAAGGTTTCTTTATCTGTCTTATTCATAAGAAGAAATCTACGTCAAGAAAAGAAAATTTAGAAGAGGATTGATATTTCTCTCTAAATTATATGACATTCTATCAACACAGGGACATTCTCTCTAAATTATATTGATACTTACCTTTGCGCGTTGTATAATAACCCTCTATGAAAATCAAAACTATAATCTTTGACCTGGGCAATGTCTTAGTTAATTTTGACCACTCTATCGCCGCAAAGAAATTATCCCGCAAGAGCCCATATAGCATAAAAGAAATACATAGCCTTATTTTTGATTCGGATATCGTTTCCAAATACGAAACCGGAAAAATTAGAACCGATACCTTCTATCGCCGAATGAAGGGGCTTCTGGAATTCAATCTGGATATTCGCCAGTTCCGCAGGATATGGGATGAGATATTCTTTCCCAACCCCGAAACCGAAAAAATAGTCAAGAAACTCAAGAGAAGATTCCGCCTGCTTCTGCTTTCCAACATAAACCACTCCCACTACAATCATATAAGGAAGAAATTTCCTATACTCGGCGAATTTGACCGCATCATCCTTTCTTACCGCGTCGGCGCAAGAAAGCCAGATTACAGGATATACAGACAGGCAATAAAGTCAGCCCGCTGCCTGCCTCAGGAAATCGTTTATATTGATGACCGCAAAGATTTGGTAGAGGCAGCCAGGAAGCTCGAAATTAATTCTTTGCATTTCAAGAATCCATCTCAGTTGAAACGAGACTTATCTAAATTGGGCGTAAATAAGCTGTGATTAAAATTCTTTGTTTCAAAAAATTTTATGGAAAGCGAATTCTATAAAAAACTGAAAGACATCTTAAATAGAGACTCTCGTTATAAAGCCGAGGCATACGAATTCCTGATGCAGGCGCTTTTTTATACCCAGTCCAAATTAAAACGTCAAGGGCATATCACGGGGAAGGAACTTCTATGCGGTATAAAAGAATACGCCGTGCAGCAATTCGGACCATTAACCCAGAGCGTATTTGAGGACTGGGGAGTAAGAAATACCGATGATTTTGGCGAGATTGTGTTCAATCTGGTGAATAACGGTCTGCTTAGAAAAACCGAAGACGATTCTTTAGATGATTTCAGGGAGGTTTACGAATTCAGGGACGCCTTCCGGAGGGAATACGAAAAGATTCTATCGGAGGATATAAAACGTGAACTCAGTATGCCGGACAATCTTGGAAAGAAGGACGATAAGAAGATTTAAGCAGAAAAGAATTCCCCGTCCGATTCTCAGAAAATTAGTCAACGCCGCTCGCCTCGCTCCCTCCGCTGCCAATCTTCAGCCGCTGGAATATCTTATTATTGATAGCCCCCTAATATGCGAGGGTTTATTTCCTTATCTGAGATGGGCAAATTATATTGCTCCGCACGGCACGCCTCCGCCTGGTAAAAGGCCGGTCGCCTATATGGTAATGCTTGTCAACCGGAATAGAGAAATGCCCGTTTATTCCTCTTATGATGTGGGAGCGGCAGCGGAAAATATTATACTCTCCGCCTGGGAGTTGGGTATCGGGGTCTGCTGGATAAAGTCGCTGGATAAAGAAAAGATATCCGGGTTTCTGAAATTGCCCGCCAATCTAAGGCTTGATTCTGTTCTTGCCCTGGGTTACCGCGCAGAAATACCCAAACAAGAAACTTTAACCGAGTCTGTAAAATACTGGAAAGATTCTCGCGGCAGGCTGCATGTACCCAAAAGAAGACTCAACGATATCCTGCATATAAATATGATAAAATCTCGTGACTAAAATAATATTTGATATTGAAACTATAGGCGAGGATTTTGAGAAGCTGGACGATGCCTCTAAGGAATACCTGCTTAAATATTCCAAGACCGAAGAGGAGAAGGAATTTGTGCGTCAGTCGCTCGGGTTTTATCCTTTAACCAGCGAGATAGTCGCTATAGGCATGCTCAATCCGGATACGGACAAAGGCGCTGTGTATTTCCAGGCGCCTGATGCAGGGTTGGAAAAAACCAAAGAGCAGGGCATTGAATTCATACCGGGGACGGAGGAGGAAATAATCAAGCAGTTCTGGCAGATAATTAAGAATTACGAGCAATTCATTACTTTTAACGGGAGGGCATTTGATTGTCCTTACATTATGGTTCGTTCGGCGATTCATAAGATAAAACCCGTGAGGAATCTTATGCCCTACCGCTATGACCCCAAGGAACATGTTGACCTGTTTGATGTCTTGAGTTTTTACGGCTCGGTAAGAAGAAGGTTTAATCTGCATATGTGGTGCAGGGCATTCGGGATAAAAAGTCCCAAGGAAGGCGGTATCACGGGATACGACGTCGGAAACCTCTTTCGCGAGGGAAAATATCTAGAGATCGCCCGATATTGCCTGGGGGATCTGCAGGCGACGCGGGAACTTTTCTTTTACTGGGAGAAATACGTTAAAGTCTAGGGATGTGAATGAAGCCGAAGGTATTTTTTATACCGCTGGAAAATCATAAGGACATAGAAAAAATAAAGCATGCCTTCCGTATATTAATCAAGGAAAGTAAGCTGATTGAGGATGTAGAAAAGGACTCCCTTGTTGCTATAAAACTTACTTTCGGAGAGAAGGGCAATAAGGGATACATCGACCCCCGCGTCGTTAAGGTTGTGGTAGACAAAATAAAATCCAAAGCAGCCAAGCCCTTTCTTACCGATAGCAATGTAATTTACCACGGTGAACGCATGAATGCGGTTGACCATCAGGAGCTTGCCTATGCGCACGGCTTTAGCCGGGAGAATGTTTCCTGTCCGGTGATTATCAGCGATGGTTTGCTGGGAGAAAACAATATCGATATCGCTATAGAAGGAAGGCATATAAAAAAGGCGCATCTCGCCGGAATCACCTTTCATTTAGACCATGTTGTATCGCTCGCGCATTTTACCGGACACCTGCTTACTGGATTTGCCGCCGCAATAAAGAATATAGGAATGGGGTTTGCCTCGCGCAAGGGAAAACTCCAACAGCATTCCAGCATAAAACCAAAGGTGATTGGAAAGAATTGCCGCTTCTGTAGGCAGTGCATCGCAGTGTGTGCGGTTAAGGCGGTAACAGAAAAAGACGGCCTTGCCTTCATAGAAGAACACATCTGTGTCGGATGCGGCGATTGTCTTGTTGCTTGCAAATTTGATGCAATTGAGGTAGACTATGGCGAAAATGCCGATATACTTGGCGAGAAAATGGTCGAGTATGCCTATGCAGCGTTACGCAATATAAAGAGGAAGGCATTTTTTAATTTCCTTCTGCGTATTACTAAAGAATGTGACTGTTTAGCCAGGGACGACCCTGCGGTAGTCGATAACATCGGAATTCTCGCCTCTACCGACCCTGTTGCCATAGATAAGGCAGGGGTGGATATGGTTCTGGAAAAGAGTAAAAAAGACATCTTTAAAGAACTGCATCCCGATTCCTGTTCAGTAATTAATCAATTGCGTTATGCCCAGGAAATAGGTTTGGGAAAATTGGATTACGAGCTGATGAAATTGGACCATAGATAACATAACTAAGTGAGGTAGCAACATGTTAAAAACGGATATCAGTTTATCAGGGGATCAGGATATGGATATCAGGAAATCAGGAGATTAGAGACAAAACAAAAAGCCTGATTTCCTAATATCCTGATACCCAAATCCTAATTCCCTAATTTCCTGATAACCGCATTTAACGAAAGTTTAATAACACATATTTATACAAGGGGGTCTTATATGCGCAGTTTAATTTGGGCGGGTTTCTTGACTTGTCTTCTTTTCATAGCAGAGCCGGGGTTTCCCGCGCCTACCTGCGGCGCTGTTATGCCGGCGAGAAATAGATTTCAGTGGGGACTGGCAGTCAATTCAATTATAAATTATCGGATGAAAGGCGCAACCGACAAGGTAGATATAAAAAGCAACCAGGTCTTCCTAACTCTTGCCTATGGGCTTTTTGACCGCCTGTCCTTGGACGGCAAGATTGGTCTGGGTGATGTAAGAAACGATAAGACCAATAATACGGACCTTGACTATAATGCTGGGTGGGGCGGAGGCTACGGCTTCAGAGTAAAGGTGTACGAAAACGAATTAAACAGGGTAAAAGTCATCTGTGGTGTGCATCACATCAGCGTTCATCCCGCCTCTGAAGATGCAGACTCCGTCGAATATAAATCCATAATCGATGATAATCAATTCGATGTCACCATTTCCAGAAAATACGGTTTCGGTATTCCCTATATAGGTTGCAAGGTTTCTAAAAGCCGCATCTTGCGTCGCGACAATAATGAAAGTAGTTCCCTGCATTCAAAGGTAAAAATGGGCATTATCCTTGGATATGATGTCGAGACTTCAAAGGATACTTTCTTAAATCTCGAGATGCGCCTTATTGATGAAACCGCCTTTAATGTTGGGATATCGCATATATTTTGAGAGCTCTGAAAAAGTATCTCTTTACACAAATTTCCACAAATCAAAAATCGAAC
>JBBIPY010000016.1:0-18494 GCA_037442605.1 Candidatus Omnitrophota bacterium | reverse complement strand
TTGCCATAGTTCTGGCCGCAGGGAAAGGCGAACGGATGAAATCGGAACTGCCGAAGGTCCTACATCTAGTGTGCGGCAAGCCGATAATCAGTCACGTATTAGATGCGCTCAGAGAGGCAGGTGTCAAAAAAATATTTGCGGTGGCGGGGTATAAAAAAGATTTGATTCTGTCTTATCTAGGAAAGGCAGAGGCGGTTGTCCAAAAGAGGTTATTAGGGACTGCGGATGCATTATTAGCCGCAAGGCCTAGACTAAAGAATTTTGCAGGGACGCTCCTGGTTATTGCAGGGGATGTTCCTTTGATAGCCGGAGAGACCTTAAAAAGATTGGTGAGGTTTCATAAGCATTCCGATTCTCTGGCAACCTTGCTTGTGGCGAGAGTGAAAGACCCAAAGGGTTATGGAAGAATCCTGCGCAGCCGGAACAATCGGGTAATAAAAATCTGCGAGGAGACAGAATTAGATGAGACTGCGCAAGACATAAAAGAGATAAATAGCGGCATATATTGCTTTGAGGCAGGTTCGTTATTTAAATATTTAAATAGAGTAGAACTAAATCCGCGCAAAAGAGAATACTATCTTACAGATATAATTGGCATTATGGTAGAGGCGGGAGAGAAAATTTCCACTTTTTTGAGCGAAGACCGTTCTGAGGTTCTGGGAATTAATACGCGTCAGGATTTGAGCGTCGCCACCAGCATCCTGAAGGAGCGGCTTATTAGAAAGATGCTTGATTCCGGGGTAACCGTGGTTGATCCGGCTACCACCTATATTGAGATGTCTGTAAAGATAGGAGAGGATACCGTTATCTTTCCCTTTACTGTTATCGAGAAGAATGTTATTATTGGTAAGAATTGCCATATCGGGCCGTTTTGCCATCTGAGGGAAGGCACAGTTGTAGAGGACAATGTAGAGCTGGGCAATTTTGTGGAATTGGTGAGGTCGAAAATAGGCAAAGCCAGCAAGGCAAAACACCTGAGTTATCTGGGCGATACATTTATCGGCAGGGGTGTGAATATTGGGGCGGGAACAGTGGTGGCTAATTTTGACGGCAGGAGAAAGAATAAAACCGTAATCGAGAGCAAGGCATTTATCGGTAGCGGGAGCATACTCATTGCCCCGGTAAAAATTGGCAGGGGAGCAACTACGGGAGCGGGAGCGGTGGTGACGCGCAATAAAGATGTCCCCGCCGGGAAAACCGTGGTGGGTCTGCCTGCCCGTGTCTTAGAAAGGCAAGAAAGGGAGTAGTGAAAATGGCCAATGAACTGATAATTTTTTCGGGTAGCGCCCATCCGAAATTAACAGAGGCAATTTGTAGAATTCTGAGAATTCCCGCGGGGGATATTTTCGTATCGAGATTTAGCGAAGGAGAAATCCGCCTGAAAATCAAGGCCAATGTCCGGGGTAAAGATGTCTTTCTCATTCAACCCACCTCACCCCCTCCCAATGAGAATATGATGGAACTTCTGATTATCATCGATGCCCTGCGCCGCGCCTCAGCCAGACGCATTACCGCGGTTTTACCATATTTTGCTTATGCCCGTCAGGACAGAAAAGACCAACCGAGGGTTCCGATTACGGCAAAACTCGTAGCCAATCTTATTACCACTGCCGGCGCCGACCGTCTATTGACCATAGATTTACATGCAGGACAGATTCAGGGATTTTTTGACATCCCGGTTGACCATCTGTTTGCGGTCAATGTTTTTGTGGAATATATTAGAAAACTGAAAATGAAAGACCTCGTGATTGTTTCTCCGGATGTGGGCGGGATTAAAATGGCCCGCGCCTACGCAAAGCGGCTTTCTGCCGGGCTGGCGATTGTGGATAAACGCAGGCTCACTCCGGAAAAAGCCGAGGTGATGCATATACTGGGAGATGTAAAGGACAAGAATGCGGTTATTGTGGACGACTTGATTGCTACGGGAGGTTCTTTAATAGAGGCGGTGGCTGCCTTGAAAAAAGCAGGGGCAAGAAAGGTTTATGCGGCGATTACGCATCCCGTGCTTTCCGGCGATGCGGTTAAAAAAATTAACCAGTCTCCCCTGGAAAAACTTTTGGTTGCCGATACCATTTATCTCGATGCTCACAAGAAAAACCCCAAGATTTGCGTTCTCAGTATCGCACCGCTTTTAGCCGAGGCAATTAAACGCATTCATAACGAAGAATCGGTAAGTTGCCTTTTTGACTGAAATGAAAGAAAGTTTATAGTTAACAGCGGAAGGTTTATTCACCGCTGTAAACTGTGCGCTGTTCACTGTAAACTCTTCCGACCAGAGGGAGGAAGCGATGGAACAAGTAAATCTTACCGCCCAGATTCGAGAAGCAAAAGGAAAAGGAAGGATTAGGCATCTGAGAAGGGAAAAATGGATTCCCGCGGTGATGTATAAAAGCGGAGAAAAAACCGCGCTTCTCCAGCTCAGGGATAGGGATTTCCAGAAAATTCTGCAGACCTCTCTGGGAGGCAATGTCATCATATCCCTGAAAATCGACGGCAGTTCTGCAGCCGCAGGCAAGAAAACCCGTGCCCAGGAGGTTAAGACGGTAATTATTAAAGAGATACAGGAGGATCCTCTAAAGAACGAAGTTTTGCATGTGGATTTTCAACAGATTTCCCTGACCGAGCAGATTACGGTCAATGTCCCTGTCTCCGTAATCGGCGAGTCCATCGGAGTAAAACAGGAGGGCGGGGTATTGGAGCATCTGCTGTGGGAGATTCAGGTGGAATGTCTGCCTGTAGATATACCCGAGAAGATCGAGGTGGATATAAGTCAATTAGGGATAGGCCAGTCCATTTATATAAGGGATTTGAAGTTGCCTGGGAAGGTGAAGGTCTTGAATAATCCTGAGCAGATAGTCTTGAGCGTGGCTATGCCCATGGAAGAGAAAGTAGAGGAGAAAGTAGAGGAAGAAATACTTGAGCCAGAGGTTATTAAGCAGAAGAAGCCGGAGGCAGAAGAAGAGGCTGTAGAAAAAGAAAAGAAAGAGAAGAAAGAGGAAGAGAAGAAGTAGATGGGTTAAAAAGTTAAATGGTTAAAAGGTTAAATGAATTTCTAATTTTTTATTTAACTATTTAACCAATTACCATTTAACCGCTATACTTAATTTATTGGTGAAAAGTTAGACATTGAGTAATGAAATTGATTGTGGGTCTGGGTAATCCCGGGGGAAAATACAGGTATACTCCGCACAATACGGGATTTTTGGTGATAGAGCGGCTTGCCCGGACTCTCGGAGTTGATTTTGAGAAAAAAATGGCGAGGGTAGAGCTTGCCGAATCCAGATCAGGGAAAGAAAAGATTATCCTGGCGAGGCCTCTGACATTTATGAATCTTTCCGGGCTTGGCATCCGGGAAGTCTTTAGGAAAAAGAGAATTGAGACAGAAAACCTTTTGGTTATCTGTGACGATATTAGTTTGCCCCTGGGGAAAGTCAGATTGAGAAAAAAAGGTTCGGATGGCGGCCATCGCGGTCTTCGTTCGATAATTCAGGAGTTACAGACCCAGGATTTTCCCCGTTTGAGGATAGGGGTAGGTAAACCCGGCATAAAAGACCTTACGGCGTATGTCCTGGATAGATTTTGTGGCGAGGATTGGGAAACGATAGATGGTATAATAGATATTTCAGCGGAAGCGGTTTTGGTTTTTGTAAAAGAAGGCATTAATAAGGCGATGAATGAATTCAATTAATTCATCTATCCCAATCCCGATACCCCATTACCTAATAATAACCTGAACCATTATTTCTGAAAAAGCAAGGAGGACAATGAAGACCTACGAGGCATTGATTTTGGTAAGACCGGATTTGAATGACCAGGATTTGAATAAAGAGATTGCTAAACTCTCCCAGCCCATCTTGCAGAACGGAGGCGAGATTACCAGTTTCGGGAAATGGGCAAAGCGTGCCCTTGCCTACAGGATTAAGCGGTTTCAGGATGGGATATACCTTCTGGCTGATTTCAAGGTCAGGCCTCCGGCAATCACCGCCATAGAAAGGAATTGGAAATTAGACGAGAATGTGTTGAGGACGATGATTACTCAAATAAAGCCCAGACTTACGGAACGCAGTGAACGTAAGCCTGTTGGCTGAATTTGACCCCCACACCAATTGCAATAGAACGCCGTTATTACGCAATTGGTGTGGGGGTTCAATTCGCAGGCGCTCCAATATGAAATAGGACGGGCTATGATTTATGTCGCACTACGTGCTCCATAAGTCATCTGCTCATCGAAGGGAGGAGTCAATGGCAAGTCTTAATAAGGTTTTTTTGATCGGCAATCTCACCCGCGATCCCGAATTGCGTTACACCCCCACGGGGACAGCGGTGGTGAATTTCGGAATGGCGGTTAATCGGCGGTTTACGGACCAGTCAGGCGAGAAAAGAGAAGATACCTGCTTTGTGCGCATTACGGTTTTCGGCAAACAGGCAGAGAGCTGCAATCAGTACCTGAGCAAGGGTAGGCTTGTCTTTGTGGAAGGCAGGCTTCAATACCGCAGCTGGGAAGCAGAGGGACAGAAACGTAGCAGCCTGGATGTCGTTGCCGACCGCGTGCAGTTTTTAGGAGCGGCCAGGGAAAGCAGTATAGAGGCGCCGGATGAGGCAGGGGGAATTGAGCCTCCGCCGGTAGAGCCATCTTCTCCGAAGCCCGAAGCAGAGGAAAATTCGAACGAGGGGGCGTTACCCTTTTAACCCGCCTTCGCGGAATTCCCCACCTGTAAGGGTGGGGATGGATAGCGAGAGGAATTCCGCTTCGGCGAGGTTTTCGCTGTGCCGAGCCGAAGCGAAAAGAAAGATTCCACGGGTGTAAGCCCGTGGAGCTTCAATCAAATGAAAGGAGTTTAATTTATGCCCAAGCCCAGACCCAGACAAAGAATGATGAAGAAAAAAACTCCTGGCCAGCGGTTTCTGAGGAAAAAATACTGTCGGTTGTGCCGGGAGAAAGTTAAGGAGTTTGACTATAAAGACGCCAATCTTTTACAGAGGTTTATTTCTGAGCGGGGAAAGATTATTGCCACGCGCATTAGCGGCAATTGTGCCCGTCATCAGCGCAAGATTACCCGCGCAATAAAGAGGGCACGGATTATGGCGCTGCTTCCTTTTATGGCTGAGTAGAGGAGGGAGACCGATGAAGATAATCCTGAGGCAGAATGTGGATAATTTAGGCGGGATGGGAGATATAATTAGCGTCAAGGATGGATACGCGCGCAATTATTTAATTCCCAAGGGAATGGCTTTGGAAGCCAATGCGGGGAATCTGTGTGTGTTTGAGAGAGAGAAAGCAGACAGGGAAAGAAAGAAAGAAAAGGAAAAAAAAGAGGCGGAGTCTCTGGCAAACAAGATTCGGAATTCTTCCTGTACGATTACTGTGGAAGTGGGGGGAGATGATAAAATGTTCGGCGTGGTCACCAGCCAGGACATTGCCCGGGCATATGAAGAGATAGGCATCTCTCTGGATAAGAGAATGATTGAACTCCCCGAACCGATTAAGGAATTGGGGGTTTTTTATGTCTCCGTAAAGGTGTATCCCGAAGTGAACACAGAGGCAAAGGTCTGGGTGGTCAAGAAATGACCTGTAGAAGAGACGTTACGTTTACCGTTTACCCGCTCCTCGCTTCGCTCGTCGCTGTTTACCGTTTACCGTATACGGTTAACGGTAAGCGGTTAACGGTAAACGAAACATTAGTTAACAGAGAAGTGGAATGAACGAGAAAGAGATAGGTTTAGAGCGGATGCCGCCGCAGAATGTTGAAGCAGAGATGGCGCTCTTGGGTTCGATTCTTATTGACGAACATGCCGTAACATTAGCCATTGAGAAAACAGAAGCGGACTATTTTTATAAAGATGCCCACAAGAAAATCTTCCATACAATTACCCTGCTTTTTAATAACAATCAGGCTATTGATGTGGTTACCGTGGCCGATGCCTTAAAAAAAGCAAATGCCCTCGAGGAAGTCGGAGGGGCAGCCTGTCTGGCGAACCTTGCTTCAATTGTCCCCACCGCCGCCAATGTTGGCTACTATGCAAAGATTATCAAAGAGAAATATATCCTGCGAAGCCTAATCAATGCCTCTACCCAGATTGTCTCGGAGTGTTATGAGCCCGTTTCAGATGCGGATAGCCTGCTTGACCGTGCCGAGACCGCCATATTTGAGATTGCCAGCCACAAAGTAGAGGCAGGATTTATACCAATAAAAGAGATTATTAAGGACAGCATAGAGACAATAGATAATCTCTATCAGAGGAAGGCAAATATCACAGGTGTGGGTACGGGTTTTACAGAATTTGATGTGCTGACTGCTGGACTTCAGCCCTCGGATTTTATTGTAATCGCAGGCAGGCCTTCTATGGGGAAGTCTGCATTTGTCACCTCGGTTGCTGAACATGTGGGCATTGTGGAAAAGATGCCCGTGGCTATCTTTAGTCTGGAGATGGCTAAGGAACAGTTGGTTCAGCGGATGCTCTGTTCTCATGCGCGGGTGGATGCCCATAAGGTAAGGACGGGATTTTTATCGCAGTCGGATTGGCCCCGGCTTACCAGTGCTGCGGGAAAACTTTCCGATGCCCCCATATTTATTGACGACACGGCGGCTATTTCGGTTCTCGAACTGCGTGCAAAGGCAAGAAGGCTGAAGTCGTCCCAGGGTATACAACTGGTGATTCTCGACTATCTTCAGCTTATGAAAGGGCCGGCCAATACAGAAAATCGCCAGCAGGAGATTGCGGAGATCTCGCGTTCACTCAAGGCATTGGCAAGGGAATTAAATATACCCGTAATCGCAGTAAGTCAGCTTTCCCGCGCAGTAGAAGCGAGGATTGGACACCGTCCCCAGCTTTCCGACCTGCGGGAATCCGGGGCAATTGAACAGGACGCAGATGTGGTGGTGCTTCTTATGAGAGAGGAATACTACAATCCTACGGAGGAAAACCGGGGCATTGCCGAGGTCAATATTGCCAAGCAGAGAAATGGTCCGGTGGGGACAATCAGGCTTGCCTTTATTAAAGAATATGCCCGGTTTGAAAATTTGGCCCGGGAGGAACTCGAATGAAATGAGCGAACATAAGGCAGTTTTAACCTAACTCAATAGAGCGTAAAGAGTAATAAAAATAAAAATCGGGAATATTTCTTAACGCGAATTCTCGCAAATCAAAAGCGAATTAACCCCGTTAGATAGTCTTGTATCTAACGGGGTTCACGCAAATTATCCTCTGTAAATTCGCGTATATTTGCGTTGGATGCGCGCCCAAGGCGCGCTCAGAAAGAAAATTGGGAAAACCCCACGTAACTTTAGAATTGACAGTAAGCGCGGCTTTTGCTATAATTTTTTAAATATACAGCGTCCCTTCACGAAATTAATGTAGGGCTATAATCGCGGGCTGAGCGAATTTCCTCAAACCCTAATAAACCCTGGTAGATAAACCAAAGGGGCTAGGCATGAAAAAATTTTTAATTTTACTGGCTTTCTCTGTTGCGATGCACGGCATCTCTCGCGGAGCTGATGCGCAGACTCCCGCCGTAAGTTCTATCCAGGTTCTGGGAAACGTTGCGGTAAGTTCCGCAACTATCCTTTCCAAAATAAAGACGCGGCCGGGGCAGGAGTTTTCCCAGAGAGAACTGGACGAGGATTTAAAAAGACTCTACGCCACAGGTTATTTTACAGATATAAAACTCGACCTGCGCGAGACCACGGAAGGGATGGCGGTAATCTTCAATGTAAAAGAAAGACCGATTATTGAAAGCATTGCCTTTGAAGGCAATCGGATTTTCAAAAAAGAAAAATTAGAAAAGGCCATTGGTTCGAAAGTAAACGACTTTCTCAATCCGCGCCAGGTCAAACAGGACATCGATGAAATATCACGACTGTATAAGGATAAAGGCTACCAGCAGATAAAAGTGGAAGATGTGGCGGAGGTAGATCCCGAGACAAACTATGCCAGGGTGAAATTTTTGATTAACGAGCAATTCCGTGCACGCATCAAAAAGATCTCTATAGAGGGAAACAGGGCATATACAAGGGCTAAGATTTTGAAGCTGGTCAGGACCAAGATAGCAGGTTTTTTCCGGTCGGGGATCTTTAAGCCAGAGGTCCTGGAAGAGGATGAAGACCGGATTAAGATATTTTATCAGAATGCGGGATATATGGATGTCGAGACCAGTTCTTCCGTAGAATATGACAAGAAAGGCAAATGGATATATATTACCTTTAAGATTATGGAGGGCAAAAAATATTTAGCCAACGAAATAGATATTTCAGGCAATACCGTTTACAAGATTGAAGAGATTAAAAAGGTTTTGAAGATGACCCAGGATAAGCCCTTCAGTCAGGAGGGGCTGCGCCAGGATATCTCTAACATTCAGGGCCTTTATTTTGACAAAGGATACATCAGCGCCGAGGTTGGGGTAAAGACCCAGCTGATAGAGAATACCGACAGGATTAATATAATTTATTCTATAGCCGAACACGAAGTTGCCTATGTGGAAAAGATAGATATCCGGGGGAACACGAAGACCAGAGATGTGGTTGTCCGTCGGGAGCTGAGGCTTCATCCAGGCGAGTGTTTTGAGGGAAGCAAACTGAAACGCAGCAAGGAAAGGTTGAGCAATTTAGGATACTTTGAAGAGATAAACTTTGATATCGAGCCGGGAACTGCCCCAAACAGGAAGAATCTCATTGTTTCGGTAAAGGAGACCAAAACCGGAGAATTTAGTTTTGGAGGTGGATATAGCTCGGTAGACCAATTTGTGGGTTTCGTAGAAATTACCCAGCGCAATTTTGACCTCTTCAATTTCCCTTATTTTACCGGCGCCGGTCAGAATTTGAGACTGCGTGCGCAGATTGGAACAGTAAGACAGGATTATGAACTGAGTTTTACCGAACCCTGGATATTTGGTCATCCCTATTCCTTTGGTTTTGACCTTTACCAGAGGACGCGCGAGAGAGAACATGACATCGGTTATGCCTTTGACGAGAGCCGGAGAGGATGGGCTCTCCGTCTGGGGAAGGAGTTTACTGATTATACGCGGGGAGATCTGGCCTATCGTCTGGACAAGATTAAGATTTCCGATATCGACCCCGCAGTGTCGGAGGATTTAAAAAAAGAAGAGGGGGATAATACCATCTCCGCCGTTCTTTTTCGCCTTACCCAGGATACGCGCAATAACATCTTTGACCCCATGGCGGGTTATGTGGCTTCCGGTTCAATTGAATGTGCAGGAGGTCCGTTCGGTGGCGATAAAGACTTCCTGCGTTACATAGGAACTACGAGCTGGTATTTCGCCCATTTTGAAAAATTAGTATTGGAATTGAGATTGCGCGGGGGCATTGTTGATGATTTCGGCGACTCTACCTATGTTCCTATATATGAGCGGTTCTTCGCGGGCGGGGCTAATACAATTCGTGGCTACAAAGAAAGGCGCGTTGGTCCAAAGGATGCCAATACAGGAGATCCCATCGGGGGAGAGGCAATGCTTTTAGGGACAGCAGAATATTCTTTTCCCATGGTGGAAAATATCAAGGGCGCGGTTTTTTATGATACAGGCAATGTCTGGGCAAAGGCTTCGGACTTTGCCTCCGGCAGTTTAAAGTCATCGGTTGGTATGGGTGTGCGGATAAAAACGCCTATCGGGCCTATTAAATTAGACTTTGGATATCCCTTGGATACCGACCCTGGCGAAAAGAGGAGCGGTCGTTTCCATTTTAGCATGGGACAGAGGTTTTAAAGTAGCGAGTAACGAGCAGGGAACAGCAAGAGTTCGGGAGGTTTAGAAAATTATAAACGCGCACAAGAAATAATTGAGAATGGAGACATATCAGATGAAAAAAATCTTTGTGTTTTTAGCAGTAGGGTTGATTTTAGGTTTGGCTATCAACGCTTTAGCAGGCGAACTCAAAATTGGTTATATTGATATCTCGCGTACCTTTGATGAATATACGCGGACCAAGGAAGCAGATGCTGCCCTTGAGAAGAAAGGGATGGAAAAAGAGGTCCAGCGCGAAAAGATGGTTAATGAGATCAAAAAAATTAAGGAAGAACTGGATCTGGCTTCGGATAAGTTAAAAGCGGATAAGCAAAAATTGCTTGATGAAAAAATAAAGGTATTGCAGGAATACGACCAGGCGGCCAGGGAAGACCTGCGCAAGGAAAGGGATAGCCTTGTGAGAGAGATACTGAAAGAGATAGATGGCGTAATTCAGGAATTCGGGAAAAAAGAGGGGTTTACTTTAATCTTCAATGATCGGGTATTGCTTTATAAAGAGAAGCCCTTAGATCTCAGCGATAGAATTATAAAAATATTGAATGAGCGCTATGGCAAAAAGCCAGGCCGTAAGTCGTCCGCTCATTGAAGGAGATAGAATGAAAAAGACCCTGGGAGAGATTGCCCAGATAATCGGGGGTGAAGTTGTGGGAGATCCCAACATAACGATAACCGGCGTCTGCGGGATCAAAGAGGCAGAGGAAGGAGACCTTACCTTTGTGGCAAATAACAGGTATCTTGCCCTGATGAATCAGACCCGTGCCTCGGCAATAATTACCTCACGGGAGGTTAAGTCTGCTCCCAAGTCCATTATTCGCACAGATAATCCCTCTCTGGCTTTTGCCAAGATGGTTTCTCTGCTTGCCCCCAACGAGGCGCATCATCCTAAAGGAATACATTCCACCGCCATCATCGGCAAAGATGTTAAATTTGGCCAAAATACAGCCATTCATGCCTATGTAGTCATTGAGGACAACGTAGAAATCGGAGACAACACCATAATATACCCCAATGTGTATATAGGGCACTATACAAAGGTCGGTTCAGATTGCTTAATCTATTCTCACGTTTCTATCCGGGAGAGGGTATCTATCGGTAATCGCGTGTTTATTCATAGCGGATCGGTGATTGGAGGTGATGGGTTCGGCTTTGCAACGGTTAAGGGCGTGCATCACAAAATCCCTCAGATTGGCACAGTGATTATTGAAGACGACGTTGAGATTGGGGCAAATGTAACTATCGACCGGGCACGTTTTGGCAAAACCATTATCGGCAAAGGAACAAAGATCGACAATCTGGTGCAGATTGCCCATAATGTGGAGGTTGGTGAAAATTCTATTATTGTGGCCCAGACAGGGATATCAGGAAGTACCCTTATTGGTAAGGGGGTGACCCTCGCGGGTCAGTCGGGGGTTGCGGGTCATATAACAATCGGGGATAATGCGGTAGTGGCAGCCCAGGCGGGCGTAACCAAATCTGTGGCCCCCAACACCTGCGTTTCCGGTTATCCGGCAAAACCGCATAGTTTAGCCAAAAGAATAAATGCCTGCATCCAGAGACTACCCAGATTATTTGATACCGTGAATGAAATCAAAAAGAAAATAGAGCAGATGAAGCCCGAACCCGTGGAAGAGGGCGAACGTAAATCCGCTGGATGAATTTACCCCCACGCCTTTTAGCATTCAAGTTTACCCCCGAGACACAAAACCTGAGTTTTCGGTTTGATTGTGCGCGTCAGGCGGCGTCATCGGCGTATACGAATGTCTTGACCTGATAAGGCAGGGACAGGGGATTCGTTGAAGGAGACCAGATAGAGTGGAATACCAAAGGACTATTAAAAAAGAGATTGAATTAGAAGGGATGGGTTTACATACCGGCAAGGAGGTCTGCATTAAGTTTAGACCCTCTTTGTCTAATACAGGCATAAACTTTCAACGCATGGACCTGCCGGAGCAACCGATGATTCGTGCCGATTTAAATAATGTCATAGATATGAGCAAGAGTCCGCGGCGTACCTCTATCGGTAATGGCAAAGGAGAGGTCCACACCATCGAGCATGTTATGGCAGTATTATCGGTTTTAAATATAGATAATATTATTATTGAGATGGATGGGCCGGAGGTTCCTGGATTAGATGGAAGTGCCGTTCCTTTTTTAGAGGCCCTGGAAGAGGCTGGCATAGAAGAACAGGCTGTAGCACGCAAGACATTTCAGATAAAAGAGCCGATCTGGATTGCCGATAGCGATTCCAGCATTGTAGTTCTGCCGAGCCAGGGATTAAAGATTTCCTATACACTTTCATACGACCACCACCCATTTCTCAAGGCGCAGTATTTGACCTTTACGATTAATCGGGATAATTTTTTGAAGGAGATTGCTGCCGCACGTACATTTTGCCTTGAGGAAGAGGTGGGGGTATTAAAGGAGCAAGGCCTCGGTCGGGGAGCGGACTACGAAAATACAATTGTGGTTGGAGAGGAAGGCGTATTAAGAAACAGATTGAGGTTCGAGGATGAATTTGCCCGGCATAAGATATTAGACCTGATTGGAGATCTGTATTTGCTGGGCTGTCCTTTAAAGGCGCATGTAATTGCCATAAAGAGCGGACATCCCCTGAATATAAAACTGATCCAGAAGGTCGAACAACAGAGATTGCGTTACCTTGAGGGAGGGATAAAGGCGGCTTCTCCTAGTTTCGATTTTGAGAAAGCTCCTTTGGATATAGAGGATATTCAAAAGATCCTTCCCCATCGCTATCCCTTCCTTTTTGTAGACAAGATTCTTGAATTAGAGGAAGATAAACGTGCGGTAGGGATAAAGAATGTCTCCATAGACGATTATTTCTTCCAGGGGCATTTCCCTGGCAGGCCGGTTATGCCGGGGGTCTTGATTGTAGAAGCCATGGCTCAGGTGGCGGGGGTACTGATGCTTTCCAAAAAAGAAAACCAGGGTAAGCTCGCCTATTTTATGAGCATAGATAATGTCAAGTTCAGACGCACGGTTGTTCCCGGGGACCAGCTCCGTTTAGAGGTGGAGGTAGTGAGGCTGAAGTCTAAGACAGGACAGGTCCATACCACGGCATTTGTTGATTCCAAGGTAGTTGCCGAGGCAGACCTTATGTTTGCCCTGGTGGAGGCCTGAGATTCAGCGATGAATAGGATACATCCCGCTGCTATAGTTCATCCTAAGGCAAAACTATCCCCTGCCGTCAGCGTAGGTCCTTATTCTATTATTGGCGCCAATGTTTCTATTGGCGGGGGGACCGAGATCGGAACGCACTGTGTTATTGAAGGCAATACCAGAATTGGCAAGAACTGCCGTATTTTTACCGGGGCAGTAATAGGAAGCGTCCCTCAGGACTTGAAATTTAAAGGAGAAAAAACTCATCTTGAGATTGGGGATAATAATATTATCCGCGAGTACGTTACTGTAAATCTGGGGACCAAGGCAACCGGCAAGACCGTAATTGGTGATAATAATCTGATTATGGCTTATTCCCATATTGCCCATGATTGCCGGGTTGGCAACCGGGTAATTATTGCCAACGGGGGAACCCTTGCCGGGCATGTAACGCTTGAAGACCGGGCAATACTTGGAGGTCTGGTGGCAATACACCAGTTTGTCCGGGTAGGAACACTTGCCATCATTGGTGGCTGTTCCAAAGTAATTCAGGACATTCCGCCCTATTCTACCTGCGATGGCCGTCCGGCTAGATTCTACGGCTTGAATGTGGTTGGACTGAGAAGGGCAGGAATAGGAAAACAGATAAGAAAAGACCTCAAAACCGCCTTTAAATTACTTTCCCAATCCGGCCTATCTATTTCCCACGCCCTCGAAGAGATAGAGAAACAGATACCTAAATCCAGGGAAATAAAACACCTCATAGAATTTATCAAAGAATCCGAAAGAGGTATTTGCCGCTAAAAGCTTAGTCGCTTAGTGGTTTAGTTTGTTAGTTTTTAGTAGCTTAGTGGTTTAGTTTGTTAGTTTTTAGTAGCTTAGTGGTTTAGTGTTTAGTTTCCTCAAAACTAGCCTGCTAAGCGCTAACCAACTAATGTTAAGAAAGATTGGTTTAATTGCAGGCAAGTCGCGTTATCCGCTTGTTCTGGCAGAGGAAGCCAAGAAACAGGGATTATCGGTTATTGCGGTGGGTATAAAAGGAGAGACCTTGCCGGAGATAGAACGCATTGTCTCTGAAATGCATTGGGTAGAAGCGGGGGAATTAGAGAAGTTGATACATATCTTTAAACATTCCGGGGTAAAAGAGGCAATTATGGCAGGGGGGATTAGCAAAGGGTTGCTTTTTAAAAAAGATATCCATCTCGACCAATCCGCGGCTGATGTCCTGCATTCCCTGAAAGATAACAAGGATATATCTATACTTACTGCCTTTGCCCAGAGGCTAAGAAAGGAAGGCATTGGATTGCTGGATGCAGCCTCGTTTCTTTACCATCTGCTTCCCGAAAAAGGATGCCTTACCAGCCGTTCGCCTGCCTCCTCAGAATGGGAGGACATAAAATTCGGCTGGGACGTTGCCAAAGAGCTTGCCCGGTTGGATGTCGGGATGACGGTTGTGGTAAAGAATAAAACCGTTCTTGCTCTGGAGGCAATTGAAGGGACGGACGAGACTATAAAGAGGGGAGCGCTTTTAGGAAAAGAGGGCTGTGTGGTGGTGAAGGTTTCCCGGCCGGAGCAGGATGCGCGTTTTGATTTAGCAGTGATAGGAACCTCCACAATTGAGACAATGCAGAGAGCAGGGGCAAAGGTTTTAGCCATCGAGGCAAAACAGGTGCTTTTTATTGACCAGAATAAGGCAATAGAAGAGGCGAATAAGGCAGGGATTTCCATAGTAGCTATTTAGAAAGAAAGTAGCGAGTAGCAAGTAGAGAGTAGAGAGTAGAGAGTAGAGAGAATACTATTTTTCTCGCTACTTGCTACTCTCTACTCGCTACTAAACTAGGCGAACAACACATGAGTAAGAAGAAAGAGTTATCTTATATCAAACAACTTGAGGCCCTGACTAAGATTAGCAAGGCAATTACCTCGGATTTATATTTAGAGGATATCTTGAAGTTAATCGTTACGGTTAGCGCCCGGGTAATGGGTTCAAAGATTTGTTCTCTGATGCTTCTAGATGAGAAGAGACAGGAATTGGTGATTCGGGCTACCCAGTCAGTTTCTGAGGCGTATAATAAAAAAGCAAATATAAAACTCGGAGAAGGCATTACCGGCCGGGTAGCAAAGGAAGGCAGGCCAATAATAGTTTTAGATGTACGTAAAGACCCTCGTTATATTAATCAGACAATAGCGAGAAAAGAAGGACTCCGTTCTCTTTTAAGCGTGCCGATGAAGGTTAAGGGGAAGGCAGTTGGCGTGTTAAATAGTTATACCTCGCGAACGCATCATTTTAGCAAAGAAGAAATCAACGTTCTGACCACAGTAGCAAACCAGGCTGCTATTGTGATTGAGAATGCCCATCTCTTAGTAGAAACGAGGGTTATTCGCGAAGAATTAGAGGCGCGCAAGTTTATTGAGCGCGCCAAAGGGATTTTGATGAAAGAGGAAAGCCTCTCAGAAGAGGATGCCTTTCGTAAAATCCAGAAGTATGCCATGGATAATCGCCGCTCTATGCGAGAGGTAGCCGAGGCAATAATAGTTACGCATGAGATGAAAACGAAATAACCGCAGAACCGCAAAATCTCCGCAAAAACGCAAAATTCGCCCGGCAATGTCAAATCAGAAAAGATGCCCCCCATCAAATCTAAATCAAAGAAATTATTCCTGGGATGGATAAGTTTGATGTGATTGTTATTGGAGCAGGGCACGCGGGGGTAGAAGCTGCTTTAGCCTCTGCACGGATGGAATGCAGTGTCCTGCTTGTTACTTTTAAGAGGGAAACAATCGGCTTGATGTCCTGTAATCCCTCAATCGGTGGGATAGGGAAGGGACAGCTGGTAAAAGAGATAGACGCCTTAGGAGGCCAGATGGGAAAAGCTGCCGATGCCTGCGGGATACAGTTCCGAGTCCTTAATTCCTCCAAGGGTCCCGCCGTGCAATCTAGCCGCGCACAGGAAGACCGCAGGCTCTATCAGAGATATATGGAGGATATGGTTCTTGCCCAGAAAAATCTCTTTTTGAAAGAAACCGAAGCCTTAAGTTTAATTTTAGAAAACAGTAAGATTAAAGGTGTTGAGTGCCTGGGGGAGACTTTGTATTCCAGGACCGTAATAATTGCTACCGGAACCTTTTTAAATGGAGTGATTCATATTGGTTTAAAAGAATATCGGGCAGGCAGAATCAATGAGCCCACCTCGCTTAAATTACCCTTAAGCCTTAAGAGGGAAGGGTTGGAGCTCGGCAGATTAAAGACCTGTACTACCGCTCGCCTCGATGGTAAAACCCTGGACTTTTCTAAAATGGCGATTCAGCGGGGAGAGCCTGTTACAAGGTCGTTCGCTTTTTCTACCAGAACAATAAAATTGCCTCAGAGGCCATGCTTTCTCACTTACACCAATAAAAAGACCCATCGGCTCATTGCCTCCGCTTTAAAAGATAGAAGGCTATTACATATTATTAGCCAGGGGGTAAATCCCCGTTATTGTCCTTCTATTGAGGAGAAGGTTATTCGTTTCCCGGATAGAGCGAGACACCAAATCTTTATTGAACCCGAAGGGTTAGATACCGATGAATATTATACCAATGGTCTTTTTACATTTTTACCTGAGGGGATACAGGCTGATTTAATCTCTACCATACGCGGGTTAGAACATGCGCGGGTTACTAAATTTGGTTATGGCATAGAATACGATTATGTTTATCCTACCCAGCTCTATCCAACCTTGGAGACCAAGAGAATCAGGAATTTGTATCTGGCAGGGCAAATCAATGGCACCACCGGTTATGAGGAGGCCGCTGCCCAGGGAATAATTGCTGGCATAAATGCCGCCTTGAGAGTAAAGAATAAGGAGCCGTTTATTTTGGGGCGCGAGCATGCTTACATCGGTGTCTTAATTGACGACCTTGTGTCCAAGGGAACAGATGAGCCCTATCGTATGTTTACCTCGCGTTGCGAATATCGGCTGATTTTAAGAGAGGATAATGCGGATTTGAGATTGACAGAATTCGGGTATAAATTAGGGCTGGTGGATAAAGAAAGACGGGAAAGGCTCAGGGAGAAAAAAAGGAGCATCGGGGAGGAATTAGAGAGAATCAGGGAGACAAAGATTAAGCCCGCAGTTAAGGTTAATTCTTGGCTAAAGAAATGGAGAACCATGCCTTTGAATAAATCTGTTACCTTGGAAGAATTACTAAAACGGCCACAAATCGGCTATAATAAACTGGGTCAGATTGACTCCCGGACTCAAAAAATTTCTCAAGAAATTTTTTGTCAGGTAGAGATTGAGACAAAATACGCCGGATACATCAAACGCCAGGAAGAAGAAATCCGGAGGATGCAGAAGATTAAGAGGATTAAGATTCCCCCAACCCTTGATTATACAAGAATCCCCGGACTCTGCCGGGAGATTAAAGAAAAACTTGCCAGATTTAAGCCTTTAGATTTAGACCAGGCATTAAGGATTTCCGGGGTTACTCCCGCGGCAATATCCATTTTGATGGTATATTTGCGGAAGTGTTCGGAACAGAATAAACCAGTCCCTCGAATACGCTCGTGACTGGCACTGAGCATGTTCGTGCTATGCAGGATAAGATATTGTCATTATTACGTAAAGAAGAAGGATATCTCTCCGGAGAGGAGATAAGCGCTCATCTGGGGATTAGCCGGGCCGCGGTCTGGAAACATATTGAAGAATTGCGTAGCCAGGGCTACGAAATCCAGGCTGTTCCCCATCTGGGATACAAATTAGCAGGTATTCCTGATAGATTCCTTGCAGAAGAGATTTCCTGGGAACTAAAGACAAAAATTATCGGAAAAAGGATTTATTGTTTTGAGATTGTAGATTCAACTATGGACGTTGCCTATGAACTGGGAATGGAGAATTTACCTGAAGGAACCCTCGTTTGCGCTGAGACCCAGAGGCGGGGCCGGGGGAGAATGGGCAGGCAGTGGATTTCGCCTAAGTACAAAGGGATATATTTTTCTCTTATTCTACGTCCGGATATCCTTCCTAACGAGGCTCCCAAATTAACCATTCTCTCGGCGGTAGCAGTAAGGGAGGCAATTGAAGAGTTTACTGCCCTAGGATGTCAGATTAAATGGCCAAACGATATTTTGCTCCATGATAAGAAAGTAGGCGGTATTTTAACCGAGATGCAGGCGGAGACCGATAAGGTGAGATTTGTGATTGTAGGAATCGGTATGAACGTGAATACGGAAAAGTCTCTACTTTCTCCCCGAGCCGCTTCTTTAAAAGAAGAGAAGGGAGAGAAAATTTCCCGGCTCGATTTACTGAAAGAGATTTTGCGCAGGATAGAGAAATATTACTTTCTATTTAAGGCTCAAGGATTTTTACCTATCGCTGATGAATGGAAAAAACACTCCGCCATTTTAGGCCATCATATAAAGATACTTTCCCATCATAATACTATCGAAGGCGAGGCGATTGATCTGGATGCCGACGGAAGCCTCTTGGTGCGTCGGGATGAAGGATTTATCGAGAAGGTCCTTGCCGGCGATGTGGTCAAGGTCCGCTGATACACGAATTATCACGAATAAAATTCGAATTACCACGAATTTCCGTCGAATATCCACAAATTAATCTCTTAACTTCGCATCGGGTTA
>JBBIPY010000015.1:2661-19397 GCA_037442605.1 Candidatus Omnitrophota bacterium | reverse complement strand
ATAAGTATAGCAGAAAAAAGGAGTATGCGCAATTATTTATGTCGCTCTATATAATCATGGTTCTTAGCTGGGAATCGGATATTTCGCCAAGCCCCGTGCCGTAGGCAAGCCTGCCCGGATAGAAAAACAGGCAGACAACCCCCGCACCTAAAATCAGGTATTTTCTGAACAGCTCCTTCATTCTCATTATTTGGCTCCGGTTTTCAATTTTTCCCTCGCGCATTACCTGCATCATTTATTAAAGCCTTTAATTTCTTGGCATAGAAATAATCTTTTGGTACGCAAAGAGTGTTTTTTAGTATACCCTGAGGGGGAATGCGGAGAGTAATAAGAGCCGAACCTATCTAATATAGGTAAGCCAACGCTGGACTCGCGCGCAGGCGTAGCAGAAGATTGCCTGCCTGTAGATTCTCCGCTTCTACTCCCGGCGCTGGAAATGTTAGCCAGCGGCGCGGATAAAGGCAATACTGCTTTTCCCATCTCTCCCCCCTGAATACTTAATTATTTATCCTTTTGTTCTCCAGGCTAAAACACCGGCAGACCGTCTGCGCCTAACTTAACTTTTCGCGCCATAGTAAAATTTTGAGCATAAGGGTCATATTTATATACATACACCATATCACCCTCATGAAATGCCTTTATGACTATCTTTAATTTTTCCAGCAGAAGAGGGGATTGCTTGGCGCGAGAAATAAACGCCTGAGAGTCAAACATATAGGCTTCAAATATCGTAGCAAAGTCTTCCCTCCAATTTGTCCTACCATAATAGCTGGCAAAATCCCCCAAACCCGAAGATGATGACCGGTTATGAAAATCCTGAAAATTATTCAGGTCAGCGCCGGAAAGGGAAGAAGACCTAAAATGAACTATATGACCTATTTCATGTGGGAATAGGAAATCACAAGGGTAGCTAGCGCTATCAGCATCTGCATGCAGCCCAATAGCTCCGCCAGGATCAGCCCAGCCAGAAGGCGGGTTATCAAATATATAGCGGTCATCACTACGGCGTGCCTGTATTTGAGTTATTAATCTCGGTATATCGGGAGGCAATTTTTCCAAGCAATGCAGGATGAATCTAAGCTCATCTTCTGAGAAATTCCTTCCAATTTCCACTATCTTTATTGGTGGAAATCTAGTTTGGATGTCTTCTTTTAGAGTCTGGATATCCTTGGTGGGCAGAGTAAAACTTTTAGGTGAACTCCACTCAGTCCTTTGAGTTCCCTCGACCGCCCTGACCCGGACATAATAAGTGACTCCCGGGATAAAAAAGTCGGTGTCGGTTATGGGCACTGAATATGAGTTAGAAGAAGAGGTATAAGATCGATAAGGATAAAAGCTGCTGTATCGGCTGACCTGTATCTCATAACTGTCTGCCCCTGTTACCGCAGTCCAGTTCAGGTTGGCATGGTTGGCATAAAAGCTATCGATATTTGGGTTATTCAGAGTGGGAGGAGGAAGAGCAAATGCGGTGGGCCGAGTAAAACTTTTAGGTGAACTCCACTCAGTCCTTTGAGTTCCCTCGACCGCCCTGACCCGGACATAATAAGTGACTCCCGGGATAAAAAAGTCGGTGTCGGTTATGGGCACTGAATATGAGTTAGAAGAAGAGGTATAAAATCGATAAGAATCAAAGCTGCTGTTTTGGCTGACCTGTATCTCATAACCGGTTGCCCCTGTTACCGCAGTCCAGTTCAGTTTGATAGCGCTGACATCAATAGCTGGCCAGCTCAGAGAAGGGGAATCAAGGCCAGTAA
Organism: Candidatus Omnitrophota bacterium; assembly: GCA_037442605.1. Lineage (GTDB taxonomy): Bacteria > Omnitrophota > Gorgyraeia > DTHP01 > DTHP01 > JBBIPY01. The sequence continues at coordinate 17,643 of JBBIPY010000015.1, read as the reverse complement.
CTGTGGTGGGAGTAAAACCACGCACGCTTACCCCTCTAGCTACAAGCTGTTGCAGCTGTCCATCTGCCCGAGGCCCAAAGGGGTTTTCACCCACGAATACTAAATCTCGGCCGGATAATCCCGAATTATCTACCAAAGCCTGAAAATCTGAAATGTTGTTATTAGAAATATCAAGAAAATCGAGGTTATAAAGATTTCTCAGGGCGCTGATATCGGAGATGTTGTTGCCAAGAACTACAAGAACCCCTAGGGCAGTGAGATTTTTTAGAGGGCTGATATCGGATATCCTGCAATTAGAAGCAACAAGCCCGAGTAATTTAGTTAGCCCTGTCAGAGGGGTTAAATCCGAAACGGGACATCTCTGCATGTAAAGTATTTTAAGGTTGGTTAATCCCGACAGGGGCCGGATATCCGAAAGGCTTAGGTTGTCATCGATATAAAGCTCGGTTAAATTGGTTAATCCCGCCAGCGGGCTTAAATCCGTGATACGGTTTCCATAAAGTTCTAATTTAGTCAGGTTAACCGCATATTCTAACCCGCTTAAGTCCGATATGTTTTTCCCCGTACATATTAATTTACTCAGGCTTGCCATATCTTTACGGGTAATAGCCTCCTGCGCTTCCTTGCCCAACGCTTGCCTTATGGCGCTTGCCAGGTTTGCATCTGGAATTCTTACTTCAGTTGCTGCTGCCTGATAAAACTGGGCGGGAGAAAGGACGGGCATAGTATCAGTCTGTTGCCCGATATAGACTCCCTCCGCAACGAGGTTAGAGAAAATTAACCCGGCAATTGCCGCTGTTATAATTAAACTCTTTTTCATTCTCCCTGCCTTTTATGTGTTGACTTGCCTTGATTAACTACCTCCGCCATACCAACTATATTTATTAAAGCCTTTAATTTCTTGGCATAGAAATAATCTTTTGGTACGCAAAGAGTGTTTTTTAGTATACCCTGAGGGGGAATGCGGAGAGTAATAAGAGCCGAACCTATCTAATATAGGTAAGCCAACGCTGGACTCGCGCGCAGGCGTAGCAGAAGATTGCCTGCCTGTAGATTCTCCGCTTCTACTCCCGGCGCTGGAAATGTTAGCCAGCGGCGCGGATAAAGGCAATACTGCTTTTCCCATCTCTCCCCCGGCCCTCTAAAATATTTTCTTGATTATCTCTGCAATCGCGATTCTAAACCTTAAAGAAGAACAGTTTTTTGAGCCCTCCAAAAAAAGTATAACACGCTTTCATGAATTTGTCAAGGTTTTTTAAAATTTATTTAAAAGTTCCGTAATTGTCCAATTCAGTAAACCCCGAACCACGGGTTTACACCCGTGGCTTTGGGGATTACCCTTCGGGTCTTTTGATATACATTCATCCCGTTAGAGAAATTTCTCTAACGGGATTCATCCACGGCTTTACAGCCGTGGCTTTCTGTGGTTCGGGGTAAAGGCATAATCCTGCTCCGGATTCTGCTAGCAGTTTAGAATTGTTAGCCCATCAATAGCGTAAAGCAAATTTCCCCCCCCCGGCTACATTAATTTACATCCCCATCAAAAAGTTACACCCAGGTAACTCCTTCGTTATCAAAGTGTTATGGTTAACAGTCCTTAAGTTAAATGTCAAATAGGGGGCATGATTAGCATTAAGTTTACTTATTTTAGAAGATATTGGATAATTTGCCATAACCGCAGACTACCCATAAATAAGAATTCTCTGCTGTAACTCTATTATTAACAGTAAATTATATCAATGATTAAAAATCTCTGCGCAGCAGAAATCTTTGGCATGTATTTTGCACATTACAAGACACAGGAATAGAAAAACAATTATAAAAGGAAGGAGGAAACAATGTTAAACCCCGCCCCAAAGTACCAAGATAGCATAGCTCGAGATGAATTTACGGCATTCCTCAAGGGTTTCCAGGATTATGAGAAGGGTTTCCTGGTTAAGGAAAAAGAGGACCTTTTCCTCGATGCCTATTCCGAATGGCTGAGGACAAAAGAGGAGAGGAGCAAGCTGCGGGTTATACGTCTTGCCTGGGAACTGGATTTATTAGGCGAGCATATAGATATAAACAGGCTGTTTTCCTTTAACCCAGACCCTGCGGCTAACCTTTATTAAAGAGATTGTCCATGAAGATAAAATTTTACAACCTTAAGAGGATAGATACGACAGAGGGGCTCCTGAGGGGAACTATAGAGTTTAAAGGAGAGCCCCAGGGTTTTGTTAAACTTACCGGCGGCAAGCTATATATAAAGGTAAAGGATGAAAACCTGAAAAAGATTTTGACCCGACCCTATCCGGTTACGCTGAAAAAAAGAACCTCAGGCGGGATACGTTGCCACAAAACGGTTGACTGTCATCCCGGAACGCTCGACCATCTGAAGGCGGTAGCTTCCGGCTGCTGGCAGTTAGGTTATCTGGCAGAGGTGGTGGAATGAGAGAAATTATCTTTAAAAATTTGCAGGATTCGGAGAAGGGACAGAAGAATATCTTCGTGGCGGAGACCCTGGAGGCCGAAGGTATTCTTTGTCATAGCGAGCGCAGGAGTATCTATGTCATAAAAGAAAGGATGCGCATTGAAAACCCCTTTAATCTCGAAGAGGAGGTAAACAAGCTGCAGAGCCACGCGGTCAACCCGCGCCAGATTTTCATTCATAAAAAAATTGATTCGCAGAAGAAAACCAAGGAATTTGCCTATTGTATTTTAGGCCGGTTCTATGTGGTGGTGGGAGAGGAAATTTATACCATTGCCTTCAAGCATGCCTTCAAACTGAACCTGACCGATTTGAGCAAAAGTAAGAAAGATAAGGCTCCTGAGAAAGAAAAGGAGATGCTCTAATATTTTCCTGAGGGTTCCGGAGGCGAAATGGATAATTTATTTAATGGCTTTGTCCATCTGGGCGATAAATTATATATCTTGATTCTGCTCTGGAAGATAAAGCGGTTGTTCTGGAAGATAGAACACAATAGAGCATAACCGTATCCTTCCCCAGCTTCAGAAGCGCCCGCATAAAAAATAATTTCATTTTTTTTCTTGACAAATTTTTGTTTTCCTGTATACTCTACCAAGGTAATAGAGATTATAGACATATGCGCATAACCTACAAAGGCGATTACGCCTTAAAGGCAGTTTTAGATTTGGCGCTCCATTACAAGAATAGCCGCGTGACTATTCCTGAAATGGCAAAGCGCTTGGATATCCCCGCTAAATTTTTAGAGCAGGTGCTTCTGGATTTAAAAAGAGGCGGGTTTGTGGAAAGCAGACGCGGAAAGGTAGGGGGGTATCTTTTAGCCAGACCGCCTGCGCAAATAAAATTAGGGGAGGTTGTGCGGTTTATTGACGGCCCTATCGGGCCTATTGCCTGCGTGGAGATTAAATACAGGGATTGTCGCGAGATTTATGGTTGTGTTTTTAGAAAGATATGGCAAAGGATAGCCGAAACCACCTCTGGCATAATTGATAATATTACCTTTGAAGACCTGGTAAAAGAGGTAAAGGCAAAAAAAGAAGGCCTCGTATATACAATCTGAGGGAGGTTAATATGCCTTTTAGCGAAAAGATAGCCGATAGCGTCCTGGAGTTAATCTCCGGGACCGCATAAGATTCAGGGAATAGGCGCGGGATTTATTCCGGAGGTATTAAATCGCGCTGTTATAGATGAGGTTATTGCCGTCTCTGACCACGATGCCTTTGAGACAGCTAAGAGACTAGCCCGGGAGGAGGGTATTTTTGCCGGGATATCCGCAGGTGCCGCGGCTTTTGCCAGTTTGGAGGTGGCGGGCGTTTTAGGTAGAGGCAGGAGGGTGGCGGTTATTTTTCCTGATAGCGGGGAAAGATATTTTTCTGTGCGCGGCCACTTTGAGAAATAGTTGCATTTTTAAAGGATGGGCATAAAAATTATGTTAGATATAATGAGCGATTGTGATATAATTCTCAAGAGATGATAGTTTTTGCGGGCATGTTCTAAAAGGGGGTTTGAAGGTATGAGCGAAAGAGAAACGCTTGAAGAAAGTAAGCCCGAGAAGCCGAAGATAGATGCGCGGGAATTAAAGCGCGGGGCTTATTTGCGACAAAGGCAGAAGGAGATGTTCTGCCTGCGCATAAAGACACCCCGGGGGATGTTGAACCCTGAACAGCTTGCAAAACTGGCGGAATTAGCCAGGACCTATGGACAGGGAGTAGTGCATTTAACAGCACGTCAAGGGATGGAGATTCCCTGGGTACATCAAGATAACATCAGTTTGGTTAAAGATGATTTAGAGAAATCAGGTTTGGGCATAAGCGCCAGCGGTGCGCGGGTAAGAACGGTGGTTTGCTGTCCGGGGACGCGCTGGTGTCCCTGGGCATGCATTGACGCCTTGAATCTGGCAGAGCAGATTGAAAAAGAGTTTTATGGTAAAGAGGAGTTTGACCTTTCCCTGGCGTCAATCGCATCCGCTCATCCTCCTTCAGCAAATACAGTCGGAGAAGTCCCTCTGCAGGAGAAAGAAATAGAAAGACTTGGCATAAGCCCTGAGATTATCGAGGCGCGGACCAGAAATGTCGTCGCTCTTCCCCATAAATTTCGCATGAGCGTTTCGGGCTGTTCTAATTCCTGCGCGCGTGCCCAGGAGAATGATATTGGTTTTTGCGGCCAGGTGAAGCCCGACTGGGTAAAGGAAAAATGCAATCTCTGCCGAGCCTGTGAGGGGGCCTGTCCTACCGAAGCGATAAAGGTGCATCCCCGCAAAAGAGTGGTCAGCCTGGATGAGTCTAAATGCATATATTGCGGGTTGTGCATCTTGAACTGCCCGAACGGCGCCTGGCAGGCAAAATTAATTGGTCTGGCGATGTATGCAGGAGGCAAATGGGGAAGATTCCCCCAGTTAGGGAAAAGGATTGCTAATTTTCTCAATGAGAAACAAGCGCTCCATGCCATCCGTAAGACAATCGAGTTTTATATAAAGGAGGCGAAAAGAGGAGAGCGTTTAGCCAATCTATTAAATCGAATCGGGATAGATAGGTTGAGACAGGAAATAATGGAGGTTGCTTAAAGAATTTAAATTCCTAACGACGAAACCCCCGCCCCTTCGGGGCGAGGCTGGGCCCAACAAAGCTGGGCGGCGAATGCCGAAATAGAGGTTAAGGAGGTTAAAAATGTTAAAAAGGTTAAGAAAGTTGCATTTAAAAATTCCGTAACATCCTTAACCTTCTTAACTTCCTTAACTTTTTTAACTTTATTGGTTAGTCATTCCTGCCTGCGGCAGGCAGGCGTCATTGGGAAATTCGACATTTTGAAAGTAGATTATGGATATCCTGAATAACTTCGAGACATATCTATCGCAGATATCGCCTTTGACCTATATCCTGGCATTTGCAGGCGGGGTATTGGCGAGTTTTACTCCCTGTATTTATCCTCTGCTTCCGGTAACTATAGGCTATATCGGGAGTAGAAGCGCGGGTTCAAAGATAAGAGGGTTTTTATTAAGCCTGGTTTATGTGCTGGGATTTGCCGCGCTTTATTCTTTTCTGGGAGCAGGTGCGGTGCTTACCGGAAGACTCTTTGGACAATTGACCCGGCACCCCTTAAGTTATATTATCGTGGGTAATCTCTGTTTGATTTTCAGCCTTTCCTTATTTGAGGTCTTTGAACTCCCTCTGCCTAAATTCCTGGCAGGAAGGCATAGGGGGATGAAAACAGGCGGTTTCCTGGGCGCATTTTTTGTGGGGGTTGTTGCGGCGTCGGTGGTGAGCCCCTGCACTACGCCCATACTGGGTTCGATACTCTTGTTTGTAGCGATGGAGAAAGATATTTTTTTTGGCATAAGCCTTTTGTTTGTTTTTGCATATGGGATGGGAACCCTGTTGATATTGGCAGGAACTTTTTCCGGGATTCTGGCTAATCTTCCCCGGTCAGGGAGATGGCTGACGAGGATAAAGCGGTTCTTTGCCTGGTTTTTGTTATTGGTGAGTGAATATTATTTCCTTAAAGCCGGGAGGCTCTTCTGAAAATCAAAAATAAAAAATCCCTGGTCTGCCAGCATCTCGGGCCAGGGCAGGCAAAAATCAAAAATTCCCTGGTGTTTCTTCTCTGTGTAATAGCGCTGGTTGCAGGGATTTTTGCTGCTTCCAGAAGAGGCATACGGAGACAGGCAATAGACAGTTCCCCCGGCAGATTTTTGCAGGCGATGGATTTTTCCTTGCCGGATTTAACGGATAACCGGGTCTCTTTGAGCGACTTCAGGAATAGGGTGGTGCTTTTGACTTTCTGGACCACCTGGTGTCCCCCTTGCATAAAGGAAATCGCCATACTCAAAGAAATCTATGCGCGATATAACCGGGAGGACGTGGAGATTATTGCCGTGAATATCGCAGAGGACAGAGAAAGATTAGTCAGGTTCAAAGAGAGGGAAAATATCCCTTACCATATTTTAAGGGACGAAAAACAAGAGGTGGCTAGCCTGTATCGGGTAATCGGCACTCCTACAGATATTATCATTGACCGAAAAGGCAATGTGAGATATTACAACTTTTACTGGCCCGGGGATATCAAAGAGGTCATCGAGGGGCTCCTTGCAAAACAGAGTAGCGAGTAGAGAGTAGAGGGAGAAATGATCTGCCCTTTACCCTGGCCGCTACGCGCTACTTAACGCGAGATTATCGTATGATATACGACCAATGTCCGGGGGCAAGGGATATCCGGCAGCCAAGGCCGGAGCAGATCAAGTGCCCGCATTGTGGTAAGACCGCCGAGATCTGGTCCGACGAGACAAAGACAAAATGCGCATACTGTAAAACACCTATCTTCCGCAAAGAAAAAGCCTCCTGTCTTGACTGGTGCGCATTTGCTGAAGAATGTGCGGGGAAGGAGGCGGTGCAGAAACATAGGGATAGGAAGGTCAAACCTAAATAAAAGCGGGGATTGTAGGGGGCGGTATTATTTGTTATAATTCTCAAGAATTTGCACAGTGTAAAGTACACCCGTGGCTTTCTGTGGTTCGGGGTAAAGAAAAAAAATTTTAACCCGCCTTCGCGGAATTCCCCACCTGTAAGGGTGGGGATGGATAGCGAGAGGAATTCCGCTTCGGCGAGGTTTTCGCTGTGCCGAGCCGAAGCGAAAAGAAAGATTCCACGGGTGTAAGCCCGTGGAGCTTCAAGAAGGGGGTTGCTTAAAAATGTCTTATGTCTTAGGTTTGCGTTGTCGGGAATGCGGTCGGGAATATCCCAAGGAGGTTCTTTTTGTCTGTGAATACTGCTTTGGCTCTCTGGAGGTAATTTATGACTACGCGGGGATAAAGAAGGTATTGACTAAAGAGAAGGTTGTCTCGCGGCCTAAGAATCTCTGGCGCTACCGGGAACTCCTTCCTCTTGATAAAGAGCCCACAGATGGGATGTTTTCCGGATTTACTCCCTTGGTCAGGGCTAAAAACCTTGCCGATTATCTTGGGGTGAAAGAGCTCTATATCAAAGACGACTCCGTCAGTCACCCCACGCTTTCTTTTAAGGATAGAGTGGTGGCGGTGGCTTTATCCAAGGCGAAAGAGTTTGGTTTTGATACGATTGCCTGTGCCTCAACAGGGAATTTGGCGAACTCTGTCTCCGCCCAGTCTGCCGTCGCAGGCCTGCGCAGTTTTATTTTTATCCCGGCGGATTTAGAGATAGCCAAGATTGTCTCCACCCTTGTCTACGGAGCACAGCTGGTAGCGGTAGAGGGTAATTACGATGAGGTGAACCGTCTCTGTGCCGAAATTGCCTCAAGATACAAATGGGCCTTTGTCAATATCAATATACGACCTTATTATGCCGAGGGTTCTAAGACCTTTGGTTTTGAGATTGCCGAGCAACTCAACTGGGAATTGCCCGGGCATATTATTGTCCCGGTTGCCGGAGGTTCGTTGATTTCTAAGATCTGGAAGGCGTTTCAGGAGTTATATAAATTGGGTTTTGTGGAAAAACCGAAAACAAAAATCTATGCGGCTCAACCCCGGGGTTGCGCTCCCGTGGTTACCGCCATCAAAGAGAAATCCGAAATCATTAAGCCGGTGAAACCCAAAACGATTGCCAAATCCTTAGCCATAGGCAATCCTGCCGATGGTTATTATGCGGTAGCTACAGTCGCAGAATCCGCAGGCTGGGCAGAGGAGGCAAGCGATGAAGAGATTGTCGAGGCGATCAAGCTTTTAGCCGGGACAGAAGGTATCTTTACAGAGACCGCGGGAGGGGTGACCTTGGCGGCGGCGAAAAAGTTAATTGAAGAGAAGATAATCCCTAAAAACGAGTCTATCGTGATTTCCATTACCGGAAATGGGTTAAAGACCCAGGATGCCCTTATACCTGCGCTTAAGAAACCCTGGCATATCAAAGCGAATCTGGATTCGTTTCTGGAGGAACTCAAGGAACACGAAATATAATTTAGTTAATACTGAAAAACCTTCGCTTAGCACAAATTGCCACGAATTTTAATCAAATGACCACGAATTAATTAGTGGTAATTCGAATTTTATTCGTAATTTGTGTAAAAAATACCCAGTGAGAACTAATTTAGAGTTTACAGTTAACAGCGCAACACTGTAAACTGTAAACTTTTCTGAGCGAAACGAAAGGGGGAAATTTATGTCTATAAAAGTGCGCATACCCACACCGTTACAAAAATTAACCGCTAACGCCGCCGAGGTAGAAATAGAAGGTAAGACGGTGCAGGAATTGATTGAGAATTTAGAGAAAAAATTCCCCGGCATAAAAGAGAGGATTACGGATGAACAGGGAAAGCCCCGCAGGTTTGTCAATATCTATGTGAATGAAGAAGACATCCGCTTTCTCCATCTGGACAAAACTCCGCTAAAAGACGGAGATGAGGTCTCCATAATCCCGGCGATTGCGGGAGGCTGAAGAGGGGTAAGCCCCGATAGCCTTGTTAAACCTTGGAAGTCATTCGCCATTGGGGAATTCGACATTAACGGGCTATTGCGCATATTATACGAGGAGAGAAATGACACAAGAAAGAAATAGATCAGAACTGACTTCCTACGACATAGAAAGATACAGCAGGCAGATGCTTATTGATGGCTGGGGGGAGCGGGGACAGAGAAAACTGAAGAATGCCGAGGTTTTTATCTCAGGGGCAGGCGGCTTAGGCAGTCCCGTGGCGATATATCTTGCCGTGGCCGGGGTGGGTAAGATAAGAATCTGCGACTTTGATGTTCCCGACCTCTCTAATCTAAATAGGCAGATATTGCATCACGATGTGCGGATTGGCGTCAATAAGGCGCTTTCTGCCAAAAAGACGTTAGAGATACTTAATCCTGCAATAAGTATTAGAGAGATTCCCGAGAAGATAGTTGCGGGCAATGTAGATGATTTGGTTGGCGCAAGCCAGATAATCGTGGATTGCATGGATAATTTTGAGACGCGCTTGATTTTAAATAAATGCGCTATCCGCAAAAAAATTCCCCTGGTATATGCGAGTATCTGGGGAATAAGCGGCTATCTTAGTTTTATCCGTGTACCGGAAACCCCCTGCCTTGCCTGCATATTTCCGGAACCGCCGCCCAGGGAGAAATTTCCCGTGGTAGGAGCAGCGCCGGGGGTGATCGGTTGCCTGGAAGCCCTTGAGGTATTAAAATATATCACGGGTGTGGGCGTTAATCTGAAGAATAAACTCTTGGTCTGGGACGGCGCAGCAATGGATTTCAGAAAGATTTCCATCCGGCCAAATAAAGAATGTTCCGTCTGCGGCGCCCTACGTGTCAAATGAAGCCACCCTTGACACCATGGTGTCAAGGGGTTACGTGTCGTTATAGAGTTGAGGCTGAATTTGACCCCCACACCAATTGCAATAGAACGCCGTTATACGCAATTGGTGTGGGGGTTCAATTCGCAGACGCTTCGCTATGATTTATGTCGCACTTCGTGCTCCATAAATCATCTGCTCATTGAAGGAGGTGAGAAGATGCCCAAGAAAATGGTGCATTTAGTATTTCCCCAGAGCCTGATTAAGAAACCGGTAATATATACCATGGCAATGAAGTATCATATTGTTCCCAATATAAGAAGGGCTAAGATTACGGAAACCGCCGGCGAGGTAACCCTGGAAATCAGCGGCACCAAGGATGCCCTGGAAAAGGCGCGGGTTTATCTGGAGAAGATGGGAGTAAGGGTTAAGCCGGTTGTCGGCGATATTGTAGAGTAAACCCCCGCTCCTGCTTTTAAAGACGATGGCAAAAGGAGAAGGCAGCAGAGGTAAAGCTCAGGATTTTCTTTCCGACATATTCGCCCCTGTCAGGGACGAACTGGCGGCCTGGGAACTCGCTTATCAGGATGTCCTGCAGTCGGAGGAAGAGATCTTTTCCCGCCTCTGTAACTATGTTCTTTCCGCAAGCGGTAAAAGAATCCGTCCGGCATTGGTCATCCTTTCCGCCAAGGCTGCAGCCGGACGGAGGCTCTATCCTGAAGATTGTCGTCCGCTGATTAAACTTGCCGTTTCCCTGGAATTGCTGCACACCGCTACCTTAATCCACGATGGTATTATTAACGATGCCGAGCTGCGCCGTAAAAGGCCTGCCGTAAATAAATTGTGGGGAGAGGAATATTCTTTATTATGCGGGGACTACCTTTTTTCCAAGGCCTTTTCTCTGCTTTCGGAGATAACCATTCCAGAGGTGGGCGCCAGGATTTCCTCTGTCTGGAGATTGATGTGTGAAGGAGAGGCAAGGCAGTTGATGCTCCGGCATTCATCAGCGTTGACCGAGGAGGACTATCTAAAGATTATCAGAGCCAAGACGGCAACGCTTGTGTCTGCTGCCTGTTGGTTAGGAGCACATCTGGTTGAGGCGAGGGAGACGATAAAAGAGTCCCTGGGTAGCTTTGGTCTGAATTTTGGCCTTGCCTTGCAGATTGTAGACGATTGTCTGGATATTATGGGAAAGACAGAAGAGGAAGACAAATCGCCGGGGCATGATTTAGAGAGGGGAAAATTTACCCTGCCCATAGTTTATCTTCTTCAGTTTCTTCCGCGGGAAGATAGAAAACGTATTGATAATTTCCTTAAGGGCGAGAGAAAGGGTTTGCCACGCGTGAAGACCCTCGCCTTTACCTATCGGGCCGTAGAGCTGGCCTTAAAGAAGGCTAAGACTTTCTCCGATAAGGCGAAACAGGAGATCGGCCCCCTTCCTAAAAGCGAGTCCAAAGAAAGTCTCATCGCCCTCGCCGATTTTATTCTGGAGAGATTAGCTGCTTAACTCACAGATGCGAAAACCTGCCAACCTACGAGGTTGGCAAGGGCTTGAGAAATCTATAAATAGGACAATGAAGAAAAGGGGTTTGGTTCACATCTATTATGGTAGCGGTAAAGGGAAAACCACCGCCGGTCTCGGTCAGGCGCTCCGGGCGTGGGGTTGGGGAAAGCGGATAATTATTTTCCAGTTCCTGAAAAAGAAAGATTTCCCTGCCGGGGAAATCAGGGCAACAGAAAAATTGGGGAAAAGTTTTGAAATCATCCGTTTTGCGCAGGAGCATCCGATGTTCAACCCCTGTGCCGATAAGCGGGAACTCAAGAAAGCAATCACGGAATCCCTGGAGTTGGTCAGAGGGATTATAGAGAAAGAAAATTACGATCTGGTGATTCTGGATGAGATATTGAATGCGGTTGATGAGGGTTTTGTTGCCGAAAGCAAAGTCATAGATTTAATAAAAAATAAGTCTGCTAATACTGAGTTAATCCTGACCGGAAGATTTGCTTCGCCTAGATTAGTTGCCCTGGCGGACTATGTCAGCGAGATAAAAGAAATTAAACACCCCTTCAGGCGAGGAATAAAGGCAAGAAGAGACATTGAGTATTGAGGGAAAGGCGTAGTCTGCGTTTAAGGGTTGTAGGGGATAAAATGTGTATGAAAGGATTGTTATACAGGTCAATTGTTTTCTTAAATTTTTTGCTCTTGACTTTCGGTAAAGCAAAAAATTTAGAGGCAAAAGATTTAAGGATTGTATCGCTTGCCCCCAATACCACCGAACTCTTGTTTGCCCTCGGTCTGGAGAAGAATATTGTCGGCGTGGATAGTTTCTCTGATTATCCACCCCAGGCAAAAAAGATCGAGAAGGTAGGCACTTTCAGCCGCCCCAACCTTGAGAAGTTGATTTATCTGAAACCCGATATAGTCTTTACCACCGGACTGGAGCAGAATCCTGCCAGCGCGCGCCTTAAACGCTTCGGTCTAAGGGTCTTTATTGTTGACCCTGCAAATATTGAGGAGCTCTTAGAAGACACTTTAGAGGTAGGAAGGATTACAGATAGAGACAGGGAGGCGCGGAGATTTGTAGAGACTATGAAGCAGGAATTAGCAGAAATCAAAGAAGATGTCTCCAGATCTTTGTCTCAAAAAAAACCGAAGGTCTTTTTTGAGCTCTGGTATCCTCCGCTGATGACCTGCGGCATAAATTCTTATCTGGATGAATTGATTACGCTTGCCGGAGGCATAAATATCGCCGCCGATGCCCCGCGGCAGTTTTCACGCTTTTCCCAGGAGTTGGTTATTCAGCGCTCGCCCGATGTGATTATTCTGGGCTCTATGCAGGCGGAAGGGCTTGCGGAAAAAAATATATTGCAGCGTTACGGCTGGGGGGAAATCGGGGCAATAAAGGGAAAACGCGTATATTCCGATATCAATCCCGATATACTCTTAAGGCCGGGACCCCGCGTTGTTCAGGCGATAAGAGAGTTATACAAGAGATTTTATGTCGATGGGAAATAAATGGCTGGGCAGCAAAAGGAGGAGTTTTCTATTTGTAGGGCTGCTGGCGGCTGTCTTGGTGCTTGCTGTGCTTGTCTGCGGATTTTTCGGGGCGGTTAAAATTCCTGCAAGGGATATTATCTCTCAAAGTGCAGGCAGGACGATTTTTAACCTGCGTCTGCAACGCATAATGCTGGCGGCATTGGCGGGAGGAATACTTTCGGTTGCGGGCGTGATTTTTCAAGCGGTGTTACGCAATCCGCTGGCTGATCCTTATATCCTGGGAGTTTCCAGCGGCGGGGGTCTGGGAGTGGTAACAATGATGGTTCTGGAGACGTTCTTCCTGCGTTTTGAAGCAATAACCCTTCCTCTAAGCGCTTTCCTGGGAAGCATATTGAGCATCCTGCTCGTCCACCGTTTAGCGCGGGTAGAGGGCCGGCTTCCTGCCCAGAACCTTTTGCTTTCCGGAGTAATCGTGGGTATAATCTTTACCAATATCCTGGTATTCGTCGTCTGGTTTTTCGAAGACAGGATGACAAGGGGGGTTATCTGGTGGCTTCTGGGAAACCTTGATGTAATTGAACCCCGGCTTCTGGCGAGCATTTCTTTAATCGGGATAAGCGGTACGGGGCTTGCCTTTTTATTCTCGCGGGAAATGAATATTATGTCTCTGGGAGAGGAAGAGGCGGTTTCTTTAGGGATTGAGGTGGAAAAAACCAAACGCCTTCTCCTCTATGCGGCTTCCTTGATCACCGCGGCTGCGGTCTCGGTCTGCGGAATTATTGGCTTCGTGGGTCTGATTGTCCCGCATGCCCTGCGGCTCATCTTCGGCAACGAACATCGTTTGCTTATTCCGGGCTCTTTTTTAGCCGGGGCAGCCTTTCTGGTTATCTCGGATACCTTTGCCCGCACCGTAATTCTTCCGGCGGAGATTCCCATTGGCGTGATTACTGCGCTTATCGGCGGGCCCGTGTTTATCTTTTTGTTGCAGAGGAAGAAGAAGGTCATATTTAAGTAGCAAGTAGAGAGTAGCGAGAATAATAATGTCGAATTCCTAATGACGAATGAATTTCTAAGGTTTAACCCGCCTTCGCGGAATTCCCCACCTGTAAGGGTGGGGATGGATAGCGAGAGGAATTCCGCTTCGGCGAGGTTTTCGCTGTGCCGAGCCGAAGCGAAAAGAAAGATTCCACGGGTGTAAGCCCGTGGAGCTTCAACAAGGCTATTAAAGGCAATCAAGGCATGCACGGCTATTAAGGCAATAGGTGAAAAAGGCTATAAAGGCAATGTGGCTATCAGGGCTTATCCCTATTTAGCCTTTGTAGCCTTGTTATCATGTTAGCCTTTTTGCCTTGTTCACTTTATAGCCCTGTTTGCCTTGCATGCCTTAATAGCCTTATGTAATCAGACATCAATTCGGCATCTTGGCTTCGTCATTAGTCATTAACCAAGAATTCTTGTTCTTGCTACTCTCTACTCGCTACTAAATAAAGATGGCAGACGCTCTGTTAGAGATAAATAGTCTTTCCTGCGGATACGGAAAAAAAATTATCTTAGAGGACATTTCCTTTGAGATTAGAGAAGGGGAGTTTGTGGGGATTATCGGTCCTAACGGCGTAGGTAAATCTACGCTACTAAAGACTATCTTAAAAATTATTCACCCTTTAAAGGGAAGAATAATTTTTAAAGGTAAGGATATTTCCGGGTTATCTCAGAAGAGCCTGGCCAGAAATATCGCCTATGTCCCCCAACAGACGCAGGCATGGTTCAGTTTTTCCGTCTTGGAGATTCTTATGATGGGGCGTTATCCTTTTCTGAGGCGATATGAGGCAGAGAGAAGAATCGACTGGGAGATTATGAGGAAAAAGATAGAGTTGACCGGGATAGAGAATTTAATCTCGGCAAATCTCGATGAGTTAAGCCTGGGTGAGAAACAGATGGTTTTCATCACCCGCGCCCTGGTTCAGGAACCGCTTCTTTTGTTTCTGGATGAGCCAAGCGCGCATCTGGATATCGGCCATGAGATAAAGATTTTTGACCTCCTGGAGAGATTAAATCGCGAAGACAGCCTCTCCGTAATCACCGTCTTGCATGACCTGAATTTAGCCAGTCAGTATTGCAGCCGTCTGGTGCTTCTGTCGGAAGGCAGGATAAAGAAAATCGGCACGCCGCGGGAGGTTCTGGATTATAAGATAATTGAGGAGACCTATAAAACGGTTGTGGTGGTAAAAGAAAATCCCCTTACCAAGAAGCCGCAGGTCTTTACCATTCCTGAGCAGTTCCG
>JBBIPY010000015.1:0-2561 GCA_037442605.1 Candidatus Omnitrophota bacterium | reverse complement strand
ATGATGTTATATAAAAATTTTTTCTCGCTTAGCATTTAAGGAATTAGAGAAAAATTTTTGCCGGATTGGGGAAGGAACTTCCCGTGTAAATCGGGAGGCTGCCCCGCAACGGTAATTGATGCACGAATAGACACGAATTTCGCACAAATTACCGCGAATTAACGGAAACATTTGTGTAAATGCGTGTGTAATTCCTGTTAATTTGTGTATCAGAGCCCGGTCGATCCCTAATCCCGGTTGAGTACCTTCGGGGGAGGGGAAGAGGAATGAAGACGAGAGACCCACCGAAAGGTGGGTTTTTTAATGAGCAGATGACCCTTGACAAAATGTTCATTTTGTCAAGGGTCATAGCGTCCGTCATTTACCTGTCTATCAGCGTCTGCGAATTAACCCCGCCCTTTTGGATAGATAACACAGCGATTGCACACCAAAAGGGCGGGGTAAATTTAATATAGTAACCTTAATCAGGACGAAGCGACAAAATGAGGAGGGGAAAATGAAGCCGATAAAAATAGCGATTATTCTTATCTGTTTATTCTCTAATTTGTTGAGGGCATCGTTTGTGGGTGCTCTAGATGATGTTGGCCAGAGACAGGAATATGATTTGGGTCGAATTATCGTCGTTTCTGACCGCTGGGGCAAGTCCGAATCACGCCTGGGTTCGAATATTACGGTAATCGACAGCGCAAAGATTGAAAAATCAAATGCGAACAATTTAGCCGATTTATTGCAATTGGAAGGCAGTATAAACGTTGGTTCGTATTCCACTACAAGAAAAAATACTTACCTCGATCTAAGGGGATTTGGAGAATCTTCTCCAATGAATATCTTGGTTTTGATTGATGGAAGGCGAGTAAATCAGATAGATATCTCGGGCGTAGATTGGTTGCAGATTTCCCTGAGGAGTATTGAACGGATAGAGATAATTCGCGGTTCGGCTTCGGTGCTCTATGGAGATAATGCGGTGGGGGGAGTAATTAATATCGTAACTAAAAAAGGCGAAGGTAAATTGAACGTCGGGGTGAACTCTCGCTACGGAAGTTATAATATGAACTCTCACGATACAGAAATATCCGGTTCTTCGGATAAATTTTCCTATTATTTTTATAGCCAATACTTCGATACCGATGGTTACCGGGATAACGATAGCCTGCTTTCCAAAAACTTTAATAGCCGGCTGGGTTACGATTTAGATGAGAGGATAAAGTTTGATTTGAGTTTAGGAATGCATAAAGATAAATACGGGCTCCCGGGAGCATTGTCTGTTTCTGATCTCAATCTGCTTGGAAGAAGAGGGACGGCTTATCCGGATGACCGAGGTTATACTAGAGATAGGTACATAAAATTGCAAATTGACACAGAGCCTGCATGGGACGATTTAGAAATAGGTAATTTTATCGCAGAGGTATCTTTGCGAAAAAGGAAAACTTATTCCAGCCTCATTGCCTTTGGTGTAAACTCCACAACTTCACATGACATAGATAATCTGGGGTTGGCTGCAAAATATAAGAAAGAGTTTAGAGTCTGTAGCAGGGATATAGAATTTATTACGGGGATAGATTTCTACGAAGCAGAGAACTTTATTGAAAGCCGCGGCTATTCGGTAGACGATATAATAATTACCAAAGGAAGCCTGGGGTATTTTGTCCTTTTAGATGCCCAGCTCATTGATGCCCTCTCATTAAGTATGGGGTATAGGTTAGAGAAAAATAATTACACGTTTGACCAGGCCGCGCCTTCTCTGCGATATGAGCAGAAAAATCCGCATGATTCAGTTTTATCCACCAAGCTCTTCTATGAATATGCATCTGCTTCTAATGTTTATCTTGGCTATGAAGAGAATTTTCGGTTTCCAGCCACAGATGAATGGTACTCTATATTCGCTGCTACCGGACTCAATACCTTACTTGAACCGCAAAGCGGTAGACAGTATGAATTTGGTCTGAAGCACAGTTTCAATGAAATGTCGAAGATAAACGCCACGGTTTTTCTTATGGATATAAAAGACGAAATTTTTTATAACCCTCTAACCTTTACCAATGAGAACTATGATAGAACACGACGTAAGGGAATTGATTTGGGGTTTGAGGTTAAACCTTTTGAGGGTCTAACGCTATTCTCGAACTATACCTATCAGATGGCTAAATTTAGAGGAGGAGACTTTGCGGATAAAGAGATTCCTGCGGTTCCAAATAATTTGGCTTCTTGCGGGCTCAGGTTAGTATTTTTAGATTATTTCCATGCCTCGCTTTCGAGTAAATATACAGGCAGCCGCTATCTTATAAGTGACCAGAGGAATCAGGTAGAGAAATTAAAGCATCATCTTACGGTGGATGGGCGACTTTCTTACAATCGCAAAGAATTAGAGGTATTTATAGGTATTAACAACATATTTAATCAGAAATATTCAGAGTTGGCGGTTACCAATGCCACGGGTACAGCTAAAAACTTTTATCCCGCCCCGGAGAGAAATTTTATGGTCGGGATGAGTTACAGATTTTGATAGAAGCGGACCTGTCATAAAAAAATAACCCCCGCCCCTTGACGATTGCAGAATTATC
>JBBIPY010000014.1:0-19408 GCA_037442605.1 Candidatus Omnitrophota bacterium | reverse complement strand
TTATGCGGGCAAGGGAGTTCGTGGATAATTATCTGCTCAAACACGAATTTATTAAACGTCTCCATGAACGCTATAAGAAAGAAAAAATAGTCATCCCTTATCCCATCCGTGCGATAAATTACGTACAGGAGAAGGGAGCGGATTCAGGATAGAAGAATATAGTTATTATCTGAAATACGAAAGGGTTTTATATGCTAAATTATCTCAGGGAATTTATTCAGGGTATAAGGCCGGGCGATATTGTTGATATAGCGATTATTACCACCTTTATCTATCTTCTGCTTGTCTGGTTTAAGAAAGCGCGTGCCAGATTTATTCTGCTGGGTATGGTTATTCTGGGGTCTATTTACCTGGTGGCGCGTTTTTGGGGTCTATATCTGACCACAATGCTATTCCAGGGATTTTTTGCTATTTTTCTTATTATCGTTGTCGTAATTTTTCAGGACGACTTACGCTATCTATTTGAGCGTATCGCTATACTGGGTATAAGGCATAAATACAAGATCAAGATTCTCGATAGAGAACAGATAGATATCCTGAGTAACGCTATAGCCAATCTTTCGCGTAAGCAGATCGGGGCTTTAGTGGTTATTAGAGGAAGAGACCCCCTGGAGCGTTATCTTGAAGCGGGGGAGCGACTGGATAGTTCACTGAATCAGGTATTATTAGAAAGCATCTTTGACCCCCATGTTCCCAGCCACGATGGAGCGGTAATTATTGAGGGTTCGCGGATTATCAAATTCGGCTGCCATCTGCCGCTCTCTATAAATATACAGGAAATCGGGCGCTTAGGAACGCGTCACGCCGCGGCCCTGGGGTTATCGGAACGCACGGATGCAATATGTATTATTGTTTCCGAAGAAACAGGTATGATTTCGATAGCAGAGGCGGGAGGAATCAAACAGTTAGGCGATATTACAGAACTCCACAGCAGTCTTGATAATTTCTATTGCGATAGATTCCCCAGAAGAAAGAAAAAGACGCTTTTGCTGGATTTCTTAACCGCACATTACCTGGAGAAGATTGCTGCGGTAGTTCTGGCCTGCGGGCTTTGGATTGCTTTCGGTCATCGCACAGATATAATTCGCCGCGATTTCGTCATCCCTATCGAATATCGCAATCTGGCTCGCGATATGATTATCGGAGAGCCAAAACCTAAAAACGTCTCCATTACCTTAAGCGGCTCGGAACGCGCATTCAGCCTTCTTGACCCCAAGGAACTGCGTTTGTCTTTAGATATGCTGGAAGTGAAGGATGGAGAAAACGAATTGTTGCTTACCAGAGACCTGATTCGCAGTCACGCTGGTTTATCCGTGGTTAATATTGAACCCGATGCGGTTCAGCTTGAGGTATACAGGTTGATTACAATGAATGTTCCCATAGAGGTAAAGACCCACGGTTCCCCGCCTTCCGGAATCGCAGTCCGTGAAATAAAAATAGAGCCCCGAGAGGTATCAGTTGTAGTCACCAGCAGAGTTCCCCGGGATAAGATTTTTGTTTCCACCGAACCGATTGATCTAAAATCGGTACAGGAGACAACTACCTTAACCCCCAAACTTGTGATTGCGCCCGATATACGTTTTCCCAATGATAAATACCCTGAGGTAAAGGTAAGTATTGAGGTTGAAGAAAAACAGCCCCATTAAGTAAACCCCGAACCACGGGTTTACCCCGTTAGAAATAAAAATTTCTAACGGGGTTTACAGCCGTGGCTTTCTGTGGTTCGGGGTAAATTAAGCACCCTCAAGGGCAAAGTCATTGGATTAATAAAGCTTTCCATCTAAAAACCACATATATTTGAGTCCAATGAAAAGATTTGATTATTTTATCGGAGCGGTGGCAGTCTCTATTACTGACTCTTGCAATTTCAGATTGGTTTGCTCCATTAGTAATGCAGAACTCACTAATTATTGATTGTTTGGCAGAGCGTAATTAAACAAGTCTTAGAGGATTTAAAATTCGGAGGGCAAAGATGCTTGCGCTTTTCAGTTTATTGATCATAATTCTGCTTTCTATAGTGGTGGTGAGAATTGGAGCCATTGCCCTGGAACTGACCGGTCTTTCGCCGGAGATAGCCTCTTTCCAGGCCCAGTCTGCCTTTTCCGGAGTCGGCTTCACCACGCGGGAGGCGGAGGCGATAGTTACGCATCCTGTTCGCCGGAGGATTGTGCGCATCCTCATTCTTCTCGGCAGTGCCGGGGTAACTACTTCTATCGCCACATTGGTGTTGGCATTCGTAGGACAGACAGGCAAAGGGATGCTTGTGAGAGGGCAGACGTTAATATCGGGTTTGGTAGTGATATTCTTTTTTGCCCGTTCAAAGCACATCTACAATGTGATGAAAAAGCTCATTGCGCGGTTTCTCAATAAATAAAAAGAAGGAGGAGAAATTATGTGGACGAGAGAGAGTCTTCAGGCTTTGATCAAAGAAAAAATGTCGGATTATCTTTTTATTGCTGTCTCAAACCGGCAGCCTTACGCGCATATTCTTAAAAAAGGCAAGCTTGAATGTCAGCGGGGAGCAGGGGGGGTAATCACCGCTCTGGACCCGGTGATGCAGTCCTGCGATGGTTTGTGGGTTGCCTTTGGTAACGGCGAGGCGGACCGCAGGGTTACCGATAGCAGAGGCAAGATCAGGGTTCCGCCGGAAGCCCCTGCTTATACACTTAAACGCGTCTGGCTTTCTAAAGAGGAGGAGAATGGATACTATTATGGCTATTCCAATGAGGCATTATGGCCGCTCTGTCATATGGCTTTCCAGCGCCCCGCTTTCCGGAAAGAAGACTGGGAATGTTATGTGAGGGTCAACAAAAAATTTGCCGAGGCGGTTATTCAGGAGGTTGGTGATAAAAAAGCCTTCATTTTTATTCAGGATTATCACCTTACATTGCTGCCTAAATTTCTGAAAGAAATGGCAGGCTCTCAGTTAATCATTGCGCACTTCTGGCATATCCCCTGGCCAAACTACGAGGCGTTCAGGATATGCCCTCAGAAAAAAGAGATTTTAGATGGCCTTTTATCCAATGACCTTCTGGGTTTTCATATCCGTTATCACTGCGATAATTTTCTGGATTCCGTTGACCGGGAGATAGAGAGCAAGATTGACCGGGAGCGTTTTTCGGTAACTAAACAGGGACACGAAACGCTGGTTCGTCCATATCCAATCAGCGTTGATTTTGAAGGTATAAACCGAATCTCTTCTTCAGAACCTGTGAAAAAGGCATTGGAGGATTTAAAAGAGGAGTATTCCCTGGCTGGACTTAATATTCTCCTGGGTTTAGACAGGATTGATTATACCAAGGGTATCCCGGAGCGGCTTCTGGCAGTGGGCCGCCTGTTTGAAAAATATCCCGAATTAAAAGAAAAGGTCGTTTTTATCCAGATGGGAGAAATAAGCCGTATCCATATACCCAAGTATAAAGCCCTCAACGACGAGATTAATGCCCTGGTTGAGGAAATAAACTGGAGGCATTCTACCGATAGTTGGAGACCGATTATTATGGTGCGCAGGCATCTTTCTTTTCCTGAGTTGTTAGCCTTCTATAAAATAGGGGATCTGTGCATCGTCAGCTCCTTGCACGACGGTATGAATCTGGTGGCAAAGGAGTTTTTATCCAGCCGTTCAGATGAAAGCGGGATGCTTGTCTTGAGTCAATTTACGGGAGCGGCGAGGGAATTAACCGATACGGTTTTAGTCAATCCCTACGACCGAGAGCAGTTTTGCGAAGGAATCTACCAGGCCCTGAATTTTTCTGAAGAGGAAACCAAGAAAAGAATATCCAAGATGCGTCAGATTGTGAAACAAAATAATATCTTTCGCTGGGCAGGCAAGATTATTTCAGAACTCCTTAAATTCGAGTTTAAAGAATAATAAACAGTAATGGAACATATATTCAATGCTTGGGATACACTGAGAGAAGTCATAAAAGAAAGGAGTATCGTATTATTTCTGGACTTTGATGGCACGTTGTCTTCTATTGTGGAAAGACCCGAAAAGGCAGTAATGGCCGGCAGAACCAGGAATATCCTGAAGAAAATTTCCCAAACCCCCGGATGCAAAGTGGCGATTATAAGCGGAAGGGCAATAGCGGACTTAAAGGAAAGGGTAGGATTGGACAATATTATATATTCCGGTAATCACGGGCTTGAACTGAGCGGACCAAAAATCAGATTCAGGACTCCGGTTGGGCGAAGATACAAAGATGCACTCCGGGCGATAAAGAACGAACTGAGGGAGAAGATTTCTGCCATTGAAGGGGCGTTTGTGGAGGACAAAGGTTTTTCCCTGAGTCTCCATTATCGTTTGGCGGATAAGAAAAAGGTTCCTTTGCTGAAAACCATATTTCAGGAAGTAACTTTAGTTCATAAAATTAGAAATACGATTAAGACCCGCTCGGGTAAGAAGGTATTTGAGGTAAGGCCTTCTCTGGAATGGGATAAGGGTAAGATTGTCTTGTTTTTGCTGGCGAGGGAAAAATTCGCCTTGCCCAATCGCCGGAATTTTCCTATTTATATAGGCGATGATACAACCGATGAGGATGCCTTTAAGGCTCTGCGGAACAAAGGAGCGACGGTCTTTGTAGGTAGGCCAAGGACATCGGAGGCAAAGTATTATCTGAATAATACCCGGGAGGTTACACAACTGTTGAGCAGGATAGCGGCATTAAAAGGGAGAGAGACAGAATTATGTCGGAACTGAATAAGGCAAGAGAAGCGTTTCATTTTTTTACCCGACTGCATTTGACCGAATTGACCGGTTTGCGCGCCTCTAACCTGGCGCAGTTGCTCAAACTCATTAAGAAGGTGCCGGGTTCCTGTATCTACCACCATACCCACCGGTTCTTGCAGATTCATCAATATCTCTCTCCCGAGCCGCCTAACGACTTTGCCTACTGGGCAAGTGAAGTTCTGGGAGAGGATGAATTAGGAGAAAGGCTTGCCAGTATTGACACTATGCAGTTTTCCGCTATCCGGGCGTTAAGGGAAGAGATAGTGGAGGTTATCGAGGGATATTTAAGGGATAGGCCCCAGGCAAAGCTGAGATTTGCCAACGAAGGAGAGGAGTTTCATTTTATTAAGTCGGTGAGTTTCATCCTCCCTACTCATTATGTTGCTCACGACCTGAAGGAATTTGTGGAAATTCTAAGAAAAATCACCATAGACTCTATATATTTTCATATCTTTGAGGCGCGCCTTAGATTGGAGAAAGTGAAGAATGATTTTTCCAACTGGATAGAGACCTCTCTGGGGGATAAAGAATTAGCCGATGAGATTGCTCATTTAGACCCTTATACGAGGACCCTGGATGACCTGAGAAATTCCCTGGTGAAGATAATCGAAAACAGAATTCGCGAATAGACAAATTACACACGAATTAACACAGGTAGGTTATTCGCAATAAAAAATTCATGTAGATTTGTGTAAAATTTCCGCTTCGCCGAAGCAAAGCCGAGGCGAAGGTGGTAATTCCTGATATGGCGAGATTAGAAAAATACATACCAATCGTCGGAGAAGCAATTATCAATGACCTGCGTCTGCTTGCCGAGAGACTCCAGGGCAAGGTCATCCAGAATATTAACTCTACCTCGGTCGGAGGAGGAGTGGCAGAGATTTTGAACCGGATGATTCCCCTTTTAAAAGAATTGGGCATAGATGCGCGCTGGGATCTTATAAAAGGAGGGGAGTCGTTCTTTATGGTGACCAAGAAATTCCACAATGTCTTGCACGGTCGCGGTGAAGAGATAAATGAACATGACTTTGAGATTTTTAGAGAGACGAGCCAGCAGAATATAGCCGAGGTTAATATCTATGGGGATGTTGTCTTTATCCATGACCCTCAGCCCATTGCGCTGATAAAAAGAAGGTCGGCTAATAAATGGCTCTGGCGCTGCCATATTGATGTCTCCAACCCCAATTTAAAGGTCTGGAATTTTCTCAGGACCTACATTGTCAAATATGATGCTGCGGTATTCTCTGCCCCGGCCTTTTCTCAACCCCTGCCGATAAGACAATTTCTCATTTCTCCCTCCATCGACCCCTTAAGCGATAAAAACAGGGAATTGCCTCAAGAGGTTATTGATGCGGTTCTAAGAAAATATCGTATTGTTAAAGATAAGCCGATTATCACCCAGATCTCTCGTTTTGATTATCTTAAGGACCCCGTAGGAGTAATAGAGGCCTATCGCATGGTGAAAAGATATAACGACTGCCAGTTAATTTTAGCAGGAGGGACCGCTACGGATGACCCTGAAGGGGCAAAGGTCTTGGCAGAGGTGCAGGAAAGAGCGGCAAAGGACAAAGATATCCATATCTTGCTGCTTCCGCAGAATGACTTGGAGGTCAATGCCCTGCAGCGTGCCTCTACCGTGATTGTACAGAAGTCGATCAAGGAGGGATTCGGGCTGACGGTATCCGAGGCCCTCTGGAAGGCAAAGCCGGTAATGGCGTCGGCAGTAGGAGGTATTCCCTTGCAAATCAAGCATAAATATTCGGGACTGCTCTGTCATTCTCTGGAAGGGGCTGCCTTTGCTCTGAAACAGTTGTTGAATAGCCCCGCCTATGCCAGGAGATTAGGGGAGAACGGGCGCGAGCATATCAGACAGAACTTCCTCTTGACCCGCCACCTGCGAGACTATATCCTGCTTTTTCTTTCTCTGTATCATCAAGACGATGTTGTTAACATCTGAGCATGAAGCCCCCACCCAAATCAGCGCTGTCAGCAAACAGCCCGGATTATTTTATAGGTAGTTATGGAAAAAGACCCCATCTGCGGAATGGCTGTAAGAGAAAACAGCCCCTTTAGATTGTTTGACAAAGGTAAGGAGTATTTCTTCTGTAGCAGGCACTGCAAGGAAAAATTTATCAGGCAGGAAGGCATCGATGGATATATTTGTCAGCCAGCAGGCAGAAAACCCTTCTTTAGAAACAGGTTATTCGTTATCACGGCAATTGCCTTGCTCCTGCTTGCCTTCTCGGGTTTTACCCCAATCCTGAAGCCGTTCGGGAAAATTTTCTTTGCGTATCTGAAGAACATCTGGTGGGCAATAGGCCTGGGATTGTTTATGGGAGGGGTTATTGACTACTTTATTCCCCGTGAATACATTTCAAAAATCCTCGCTCAAAAGAGGCCTTCGACCATCTTTAATGCAGTGTTATTGGGATTTTTGATGAGCGTCTGCAGTCACGGCATCCTGGCGCTCTCCATACAGTTGCACAAAAAGGGTGCCTCCAATCCGGCGGTGGTAAGCTTTCTCCTTGCCAGCCCCTGGGCGAATTTTACGATTACGATAATATTGATAAGCTTATTCGGTTTAAAAGGGTTCTTTATTATCGCTGTGGCAATAATAGTGGCAGTTAATACGGGTTTTATTTTTATGTTCCTGGAGAAGAAAAATCTTATTGAGAAAAATAAAAATATAGTAGAGATATCGGAGCAATTTTCTATTTTGAAGGACTTAAGAGTGCGGCTTAAAAATTATCGCCTGGAATTTAATTCCGTAGTTAAACAGTTCAGCAGTATTATAAGGGGAGCAGCAGCCCTTGCAGATATGGTCGTCTGGTGGATAATCTTGGGAATGCTTGTTGCCAGTTTCGCCGGCGCATATATACCCGTGCATTTCTTTCACAAATTTATGGGACCCACATTATTTGGACTTGTGGTAACCCTTGCCTTGGCGACCGTTATCGAGGTCTGTTCGGAAGGGTCTTCGCCGCTTGCCTTTGAGATATACCGGCATTCGGGGGCGCTGGGAAATAGCTTTGCCTTCTTGATGGGAGGGGTTGCCACGGATTACACCGAGATAGGACTTCTCTGGACAAATGTGGGCAGGCGGGTGGCATTATGGCTTCCTGCGGTTACCATACCCCAGATTGTTGCCATCGGCTATCTTGCCAATATTATCTTTAAATAGACCGCCAACTTAAATGAGATTGCTAAAAAGTTACTTTCTAACGCAGGTTCTCGTCAATCAAACGCAGATTTGTCGTCGAGCCATATCTGCGTTTAAGATATTTTTTCGGCACTCTCTAAGATTTTTCTTGACAAACTGCGAGGATATGATATAGTTGGTATGTAAAATTCAAGAGCAGGAGGAATCAAGGTATCGTAAACATCTTAAAACGTAAGGGTTTTGGAAGTTACTACCTTACGTTTTTTTATAGATGTAAATCTCGATAGGGAGGAGGTGAAAGCAGTTGGTAAAAGGTAAAGTAAAATGGTTCTCGAACCAGAAAGGTTATGGATTCATTACGCTTGACAGCGGTGAGGACGTCTTCGTTCATCACAGCGCAATCAAGGGCGATGGGTACAAGACCTTGAACGAAGGTCAAGAGGTAGAATTAGAAGTTACTCAAGGACCTAAAGGGAAACAAGCCGCTAACGTCAGCAAATTATAACGTCGGCGGTGAAATAGATTCAATTCCTCAAAAGAAAATCTATTTCCCTAAAAGTAGAAAACTGAAAAGAGGGACAATTGTTAGATTTAGTCTAAAGTTGTCCCTTTTTTGTTTTCCGGTCAATATTCTTATACTGTTCCGTCAACTAAATACTGCTTCTATAATTTCAACTTAGATTCACACAGATTTTTTAAGGATTCACACAGATATTTCTCGCCACAATCAGTGTGCATCTAATTTTTATCTGTGTGCATCTGTGTAATATAGAAGTGATATTTTGGAGACAAGGCATTATACTGCTTAGTCAACTAAATAAGGGTTTGATTTTTGCGCAGATTAGCCCCGTTAGAAATTAAATTTCTAACGGGGTTAGCACAGACCCGCTTCGCCGAAGCAAAGCCGAGGCGAGTAAAAAGATGCAAGATGATCACAGATTACCGTCGGGAAATATCTGCGGTCATCTGTTTCTTTTAATCTTGCGATCATCTGCGTTTAGAAAGAAAATTGGAGAAATCCCCGCACTTTTTATACACTTGAAACAAAACAGCGATTCTGGTAGAATTAATTTCTTTAATGGAAAATAAAACAGCGGGAGTGAAGAATGTATAAGACCTCAATATGGCTGCCGTTTCTCTATTTTTCTGCCTATGCGATATAAGATACTTAAACGCAGCATTCGGTATTTCTTTTCCCGTTTTGCGTTAAGGGTTGCGGGGGCAGCTGCCATTTTTCTGCCTTTGGCTCTTTTACGTTGGTTAGGGGTTGAGATTGGCAGGCTCTTCTATCGCGTTTTACCGCGGTACCGAAACCTTGCCGCCGCCAATCTTGAAATTGCCTTCCCGGAAAAAGAAAAGGAATATCGGAGCCGGGTAAGCGAAGAATCCTTTGTCCTTATGGGGCAGGGTTGTGCTGATAGCATCTGGTTTGTTACACGTTCGGTTCGTAAACGCAAAGATTTTATCACCCTGGAAGGGAAGGCGAATTTAGATAGGGCTATTGGATCCGGCAGGGGCGTGATTGGGGTTACCGCACATTTGGGGATTTTTACTGTATTAGGAGGGGCGTTGGCGTCTTACGGTTATTCCACCAATTATATACTGCGCACACCGCGCGATGAAAAACTGACTAATATTCTGGGAAGGGGCTTGCGTATACAGGGGGTCAGACCGATATTTACGAAACCGGCGGTAAGATGTGTTGAAGAATCCATCAGCGGCCTCAGACACAACGAGATTTTGATTATACTCATTGACCAGGACATGGGAGAGGCGGGCGTATTTGTGAAGTTCTTTGGCAGGGCTGCTTCTACGCCGGTTGGGCCGGTGATTTTTTCTTTGCGGACAGGCGCAAAAATCATACCGATGTTTATGGTTAGAGAAAATCATCGCCATAAGTTAATAATTTATCCGGCGTTTGAACTCCTTGATGGAGAAAACATTGAAAATACTATTCTGGATAATACGCAGAGGTTAACGAGCCTTGTAGAAAATATTATAAGGGAATACCCCCGGCAGTGGAGCTGGATTGACCGCAGGTGGAAGACGAAGCCGCAAAAATGTTCGCCTGTCAAGCTTTAGCGGGCAGGGGTAAAATTACCGCTGAGGCCGCAAAAAAAAGGGGGGGGGATAAAGACCGTGTTTCAAACAAAAAGACAGGTTTCTGCAGGCGGGGTTGTTTTTAGAGAAAGCGGTGATAGATTTGAGGTTGCTTTAATTGCACGAAAGAATCATACAATATGGTGTCTTCCCAAAGGTAAAGTAGAAAAAGGGGAATCTGCTGAGGAGACCGCAAGGCGCGAGGTAAAGGAAGAAACAGGGCTGGAAGGAGAGCTGGTAAAAAAAGTAAACTCCATACACTATTTCTATTCTTCCCGGGAGGAAAAAACGCGTTTCTCTAAGACAGTGGATTTTTATCTCTTCCGATATAAAAGCGGCGATATTAGAGACCACGATGATGAGGTTGATGGAGTGGAGTGGTTTGATATTGATAAGGCAATTGCTAAACTGACCTACAGCTCGGAAAAGGAAACTGTAGAGAAAGCGAAGGAGGCTTTGCACGCATTAAAATAAGGGTTGCTAAAAAGTCTATCTTGGTATTTTTTCCTTGCCATAGGAGACCAATTTTGCTAAAATTAACTACCTTTTAGTAAGGGGAGGCAGGTTTTATTATCAGTATGAGGGAGGTGATTTAAGTGGGTAAGTTTTTAGCCATTGTGGGTGGTTTAATCAGCATCCTGTTGGGGATAAGGGGATTAATAGTATGGTTTGCTGATTTCAAGGTGTTGCTTAAGGGCGGGCTGCCACCGATGCTTATCTTCGGCGGTCTAATTGCCTTGATTGCAGGAATAGGTGAAGTTAAGGATGCCCTGGCCAGAGCAAAAGAAAAGAAACAAGAGAAAAAAGAAGGTGAACAAAAATAAAATAATCGAAGTTAGTTAGCCGATATTTTATTTTAAAATAGCGAGACAAACTGGCCTCCCCTTGCTTGGAATCGTTAGCTTAATCATTCGTTAACTGTATCTCTGGAAAGAAGTTAAAAATTTCTGAAAGCAATTCTTAGGATGAGCCCGCAAGGGCTCATTTCTGTTTATGGTTACGCAGGCCCTTTAGGAATAGAGAGAGTAGGGGGATGATATGGCTGCGGCAAGGTTAGAAGAATTCAGGAATTATCTGGCTAATATCCAGCCTTTAAGGGAGCTTATAGCAATACAGAATAAATTTTCTGTGGAAATTTTTCTTGTAGGGGGAATAATCCGGGATTTTTTGCTGGATAGGTTGCCTACCGGGGAATGTGTCGAGATAGATTTTGCGATAGAAAAAGATGCAGAAAGGGTTGCCCGGTCTTTTGCCCGAAAGATACAGGCTAACTTCGTCCTTCTGGATGAAAGAAATCAGACCTTTCGCGTAATCATCAAAGGGGATGCTTCCTACCAGTTTGACTTCAGCCAGTTTCGGGGAGAGGATATTAAAGAAGACGTTTCTTTGAGGGATTTTACCATAAATGCCCTGGCATTAGATTTAAAAAACCTGCAGGAGGCTGGACCATTGCTGCTCATTGACCCCTGCCGGGGACTAAGCGATGTAAAAGACAGAATCGTCCGCGTCCTCTCGGAGCGCAGTTTCTCCGACGACCCTCTGAGGATAATCCGGGCCTTTACCTTCTTTGCGGAACTGGGTTTTGAGATAGAGTCTGTTACGCTCGATTTGATAAAGAAATACGCCTGTCTCCTGCCCAATGTCGCCGGAGAAAGGCTCGCCGAACAACTGGCTAAAATTATGATTAGTCCCTGTGCCTATGATGCGGTAAAAAAGATGGATGAAGCGGGTGTTTTGCATAAAATCTTTCCGCTGATAGAAGAGATGCGCGGTGTTGAGCAGGGTCCGTACCATCATTTAGATGTCTGGCGGCATTCTTTGGAGGCTCTCAGGCAGTTAGAGGAGGTATTGACACAATTATGCTCCCAGACTCTCTTTGGCGAAAAGATTAAACAGTATCTGGGAGAGAAGTTAGGAGGGGATAGGGGGAGGATATTTGTGGTAAGATTGGGAGTGCTATTCCACGATTTAGGTAAACCTCGCGCAAAAGAAATCACCCCCGAAGGCAAAATCCGTTTTATCGGCCATGAAAAAATCGGGGCAGATTTAGTCTCAGGTTTGGCCGGGAGGCTGAGGCTTTCCTCTCGCGAGAAGAATACCCTTATCAGATTGGTTCAGTTGCACCTTAGGCCGGGTTACCTTGTCGATACGCAGGATATCTCACCGCGGGCAAAGCTGCGTTTTTTCAGAGCAGCCGAGGAAGATAGCATAGCCCTGATATTGACCGCCCTTGCGGATAAACGCGCGACGCGCGGTCCTTTGACCGCTCCCGAAAGCCAGGAGGTCTTCAGCAGATATCTGGTTAAGGTGATGGAGGACTATTTTTATGAGAAAGAGTTGGTTAAGCCCACGCGGCTATTGGATGGAAATGAAGTAATGCAGATTTTGAACCTGTCTCCAGGACCGATAATAGGGGAACTTTTGAGGGCGCTGGAAGAGGTACAGGTAGAAAAGAGGGTTAAAGATAAACGGGAGGCAGAGGAGTTTGTAAAGGCGCTGTTTAACACATTGATAGATACAGATAAACACGAATTACCGCGAACAAAAGTCGAATTACCGCAAATTGGACACAGATGGGCACAGAGAGGAATTAGGTCATATTTTTATGATCTTGCCACAGATAAGAATTCTTCCTTCTGGTCTATGCCTGTAAAATTTTTCCTTTCTTTGCTTTCCTTTGCTTATTTTCTTTTCATTAAAGGAGTTTTGTTTCTATATAAAAAGAATTATTTTCATAAGCACAAACTTCCACTGAAAATAATCAGTGTAGGAAACATCACCTGGGGGGGGACGGGTAAAACTCAGTTAGCGGAATATATTGCTGCCTACCTGAAACAGCATGGTTACAGAGTGGCGATTTTAACGAGAGGATATGGAAAACCAGTAACCAGTAACCAGTTACCGGTTGCCAGTTACAAAGAGATGGGAGATGAGGCATATATGCTAGCGAGAAATCTAAGAGATGTTCCTGTAATAGTTGATGTTGACAGGGCAAGGGGAATGGAACATGCAATAAAAAATTATAATGTAGATACTGCAATCTTAGACGACGGGTTCCAGCAGTGGCGCGTAAGAAAAGACCTGGAGATAGTTACGATAGATGTTACTAGTCCCTTTGGCAATGGCTGGTTGCTTCCGCGCGGCATCCTGCGCGAGCCGCTCTCTTCCTTAAAGAGAGCCGATATTTTCTTTCTCGTTAAGACGAATTTAATCTCTGAGGAGAAAAAAAACAATATTATGTCTGCTTTAAATGGAGTAAACCCATCAGCTATGATAGTAGAGGCTATTTACGAACCCCGTTATTTAAGAGATTTAATCACCCAAGAAGAGATTGGATTAAATCTTTTAAAAGATAAGGATATCTGTATTCTTAGCGGCATAGCTTCGCCCGATTCTTTTAAAGCCACGGTCGAAAAATTACAATGCAACATAAAACTATCCTTTGATTTTCTCGATCACTATTGTTATAAGAGAATAGATTTAGATAAAATTCTTGCCCTCTGTTCTAAAAACAACATAGAAATTTTATTGACCACTGAGAAGGATGCAGTAAGAATTGAGCCATTGGTTAAGGGCAGCATTATTGATTCTAAAATTTTCTCCTTAGTTGTCAAACTGAAAATTTTAGAATCAGAGGAAAAATTTCATGCTCGATTATTTTCTTTATATCAGCGTTAGATTCTTGAGCTTTCTGTTTTGCCTTTTCCCCATAAAGTATACGCTTTTCTGGGCGAGAGCGACGGGGGCGGTTTTTTATTATCTTCTGCCCAGAAGAGCCGGGATCTGTTTATTGAATCTGAAATTAGCCCTTGGTCAGAGTATTTCTTTTGCAGAAAGAAAGAAGATTACTCGTGAAGTATTCAAGAATTTAGCCATGAATTTTGCGGAACTTCTCTATTTCCCTAAAATAGATGAGAAGTATATTAGGAAATATGTAAAAATAATTGGAGATAAAAGGATTAATTCAGTATTAGATAGAAACAAAGGATTAATCTTCTTTACTGCCCATTTTGGCAACTGGGAACTTTCATCCCTGGTTGGACAGGCTAAAGGCTATCCTATGGTAGTTTTAGCCCGCCGGCAGAAATTCCCCCGCTTGAATTCCCTGCTTAATTCATATCGTCGGAGATTGGGTGCCCGGGTAATTAGCCGCGGTTCAATGATGCGGGAGCTGTTAGGTTGTTTAAGAGAAAACAAAGTAGTGGGTATTCTGGGTGACCAGAAGGCAGGGACGAGCGGCATTCTGGTTGAGTTCTTCGGGCGTTTAGTCTGGACACCCACAGGGGCGATTACGCTTTCCCGGCACACCGGGGCAGGGATTTTGCCGGTTTTTATGGTGAGAGAAAACGGCCCTTTTCACCGCCTTGAGATTGGCGATGAACTGCAGGCCAGCGGAAAGAATAGTTATCCTTTGAAGGAATTTAATAATATATTGGAAAAATACATTCGGGAATATCCTTCGCAATGGCTCTGGTTTCACCGTAGGTGGAAGGCAAGCCCGAATAAAAATATTTTAATTTTATCTGATGGTAAGGCTGGGCATTTGAATCAGGCAAAGGCAGTGGCGGGGATAATCGAAGAGGTGATAGAGAAGAAAATTGCAACAGGCAACAGGCAGCAGGCAGCCCTTCGACTTCGCTCACCTCGTGCCGAGCACCCATCAATTTGGGGCGCTCGGCGCGAGGCAGGGCAGGCAGGCTACAGGCTACAAGGCATGGGGCAGGTTGTAAGAACAAAAATCTTAAAGGTAGAATTCAGGAATAGATTTGCTAAGATTATGGTGGATATATTTGGTTTGCTTTGCAAGAAAAAATGTACTGGATGTCTAAGGTGTCTAAGATTATCTTTGCAGAAAAATACCTTTGATGAGATTAGCCGTTTTTTTGCCGATATGGTTATTTCCTGCGGCTGGAATCTGGCTGCGCTAAATTTGATTCTAGCGGAAGAAAATCAGGCTAAAAGCATTGCAATAATGAAACCAGGATTAGTTCCGGTTAAAAGATTTGATTTAGCCATTGTTCCGGCGCACGACCGGCTTAAACCAGGCAGCAATATCGTAATAACTCAGGCGGCGCTGAATCTGATTGATGAGGATGCGATGAAGGAAGGGGTCGAGCGGATTCGAGCTTCCGGCTTCCAGCTTCAAGCTTCGAAGAGGAATATTGGGGTGTTGATTGGCGGGGAGTCTAAGAATTATGCTCTGACGAGAGAAATTGCCAATATCCTGGTCGATGAACTGCTGAATGCGGCTGGTGATTTAGATACTCAGTTGTTGGTGACTACTTCGAGACGGACTACTCCCGAGGTAGATAGATTAATTAAAGAAAGATTATCTCAAGAAAAATATTGTCCGCTTTTAATTATCGCCAATGAGAAAAATATCGAAGGCGCGGCTCCAGGAATTCTGGGCCTGTCGGATGTAGTGGTTGTTTCTGAAGAAAGCATCTCAATGACTTCGGAAGCGTTGAGTTCAGGAAAACCGGTGATAGTTTTTGAGACACAGAAGAGGGGAAGGGTTCAAAATACCAAACATAGGCGATTCTTGGATAATCTGGTAAGCCAGAATTATCTTACTTTGGTTAAGCCGGAGAAGCTATCGGCGGAGATAAAGAGAGTTTATCGGGGTTCGAAAATAATAAGGCCGTTGGAGGACAAAAGATTGGTTTCTGATGGGGTAAGGGAATTAATTTAGCTTTTTTGCCACGAAGATTTAAAAAATCTTAACAGGGCATTATACTTTTGTTAAAATTTGCAGAGGAGATTTTTTATGAAGGTGTTGCAAATCTTACCTCAATTAAACGAAGGCGGGGTGGAACGGGGAACCGTTGACCTGGCAAAGGTCCTTGTCTCCAGGGGGCATAAGGCGATTATAGTTTCTAAGGGGGGGCGTCTGGTTAAGGAGTTGGAAAGGTATGATATCAGACATTATTCTTTACCCGTCCATGAGAAATCCCTGTTTACTGCTGTCCGTATGGTTCCTAAAGTGGCGCGCATTCTAGAAGAAGAGAAGGTGGATATAATACACGCCCGTTCACGCGTTCCGGCCTGGATTGGTTATTTTGCCTATCGTCTGTATTTAAGCAGGTCTGCCAGGAGAAAACTGCTTCTGCCTTGCGTGTTTATTACCACCTGTCACGGCTACTATCGGCAGCATTTCTTCAGCCAGGTAATGGGATGGGGAAAATTTGCTATCGTCATCAGTTCGGTAATAGCCAGACATATGCGGGAGCATTTCGGAACGCCGTTTTATCGTCTGCGGCTTATCCACAGGGGAGTAGATTTAGGGTTGTTCGGATACAGACAACCGCGGCTGGATTTAAAAGACGGTTGCAGGGTAGGCATGGTAGGCAGGCTCACTCCCTTAAAGGGGCACACCTATTTTTTAAAGGCCGTGGCACGCGTTGTAAGGGTTGTCCCCAAAGTAAAAGTCGTTATCGCCGGCGAGCCAGCATCCAATAAACAGGTATACAAACGCGAACTTGAGCTTTTAGTCAGACAGCTGGGTCTTGAGCGTTATGTGGAGTTTCTTGGCCATGTTGATAATGTAGAGGAACTCCTGCATAGCTTAGACCTTCTGGTTCTAGCGACGACTACAGCAGAGGCCTTCGGCCGGGTCTTAATTGAAGCGGGTGCCTGCGGCGTTCCCGTAGTCGCCACCCAGGTAGGAGGTGTGGTTGATATTGTTCAGGACGGCCTTAACGGTTTACTCGTTTCTCCCCAGGACCCTCCGGAGATGTCCGAGGCAATCATCGCCCTGTTGAAGGATAGAGAATTAGCCAATGCGCTTTCCTTAAAAGCCAGGGAGTTTGTAGAGAATAATTTTAGTCTGCATAAGATGGCGGATAAGACGATAGATGTTTATGAAGAGGCGGTTGGCGTATTGAGAATTCTTGTAATCAAATACAGTGCCTTGGGAGATGTGGTATTGGCGATACCGGCTATTCAGGCGCTAAGAAAACGCTTTCCCCAGGCACGCATAACCGTTTTGACTGGCCGGGCCTCCAGAGAAATTATTGCCTCTTTGCCCTATGTGAACGATGTGATTGTTTTTGATAAAGATCGTTATATTAGCCGCTTCAAATTGCTGACGGAGGTGGGGGCTATAATCAGGGGAAATGCCTTTGATTTAGTCATCGACTTGCAGAATAACAAAACCAGTCATCTGCTTTCTTATATTTCTCTGTGTCCGCGGCGGATGGGCTATGATAACGGGAAGTTCGGGCGACTGATGAATTACGGCATTAAAGATATAGACGAATCCCTGTCTCCCCTGCAGCATCAATTCAGGTTGTTGAGCCTGCTGGGAATAGGTTATCAGGATGAACGCTTAGAGTTGTTTATAGGAGAGGAGGATAGAAATTTTGTTGACGGTTTTTTAGAGAGGAACTGGGTGTCTCCTTCTCATCTCTTAATCGGAATGAATATCGGAGCCAGTTTGCGTTGGCGTTCCAAGCGCTGGCCTATTGAGAGATTTGTTTATCTGGCGGACGAACTTGCTTCCCGGGGGATGCGCATCGTGGTTACGGGGACAGAGGGGGAAAGCAATGAAATCCGGAGATTTCTCAGGATGACGCGTTCCAAACCCATAGATGCCTGCGGCAAAACTACGCTTCTTCAACTCGCCGAACTGATCGGGCGTTGCGCTGTCTATATTACAGGAGATTCCGCTCCCCTGCATCTTGCTATGGCGGTAGATACGCCGGTGGTGGCTCTTTTTGGGCCGACTGTCCCCCGCCGGCATATTGCCTATGAAAAAGAAAATTTAATAATAATAAATAAAGATCTGGTATGCGGTCCCTGCTATAGAGCGACCTGTAAGGATTACGAGTGTATGCGCAAGATTACGGTGCAGGAGGTTCTGGACGCTACGCTGAAACTTCTAAAGAATAAAGGTTGCGTTTGATGTTTACCCCGAACCACAGAAAGCCACGGGTGCTCGCCTCGCTCGACGCGAGTCGAAGCGGGTAAACCCCGTTAGAAATTTTTATTTCTAACGGGGTAAACCCGTGGTTCGGGGTTTACCCCGAACCACAGAAAGCCACGGCTGTAAAGCCGTGGATGAATGTATATCAAAAGACCCGAAGGGTAATCCCCAAAGCCACGGGTGTAAACCCGTGGTTCGGGGTTTACGAAACCGCTAAGTGCATTTTTTGCACAGATTAACTAAAGATATGAAGATACTTCTCCTTGCCAATCATTTAAATCCCGGAGGAATTGCTACCTACACAATTTCTTTGGCAAAGGGTTTAAATAAGCGAGGGCATCTGGTGAAGGTGGCGTCGAGAGGTGGTGAATGGCGTGGGCAATTGGACGATTCAGGCATTGGACATATTTATCTAAATCTGCAGACAAAATCAGAAGTCAGCCCTTTGTTAATCTCGGCAAAGAAAAAACTTTTAGATATACTGAAGGATGGAAGGGCAGATATTTTGCATCCTCAAACAAGAATAAGTCGGGTATTGGCACAGTCTGTTCTTAAAAGAACAGGCATTCCTTTTGTTTCCACCGCCCACGGCATTTATAAAAAACGCCTGGGCAGCAGACTATTTCCCTGCTGGGGAGCGGGGGTTGTTGCCGTGAGTGAGGCGGTAAAAAAAGATATCATATCAAAATTTAATCTTGCCCCGGAGAAAATAAAGGTGATTCATAATGGAATAAATCTTGATAAATTTAGCGAGATTATGAGCGGTTCAGATAAAGAGAAGATTAAAGAGGGCTTAGGATTGAGAGGGAAAAGAATTATCTTGAGCATATCAAGACTTTCTTTTATAAAAGGACATACTTATCTGGTTAAGGCAGCAAGAATAATAATCCAGAATTATGCCGATGTAGATTGTGTGATTATTGGAGAAGGAGAGGCGGAAACCAGCCTGAAAGAAGAAATAAAAGGATTGGGGATTGAGAGACGTATAAGGTTACTGAGGTCGGTAGGGGATAGGTTCGAGTTTTTATCTATTGCAGATGTATTTGTTTTACCGTCTCTGCAGGAAGGGTTAGGTTTGTCGATATTGGAGGCAATGGCTGCCGGCATACCCGTGGTTGCTACAGATATCGGTGGTATTCCTGAAATAATCAGGAATGGTGAAAACGGTATTCTTGTTCCACCGCGGGATATTCCGACATTGTCTAAGGCAATCTGCAGGGTCCTGGAAGACGACGCCTTGAGAGATAGGTTTGTTCAGAATGGCAGACGGACGGTGGAAGAGAGATTTTCTTTAGATAGAATGGTAAATCAGACTGAGGAATTTTACAGAAGGATAATAGATAAAGATCTGAGAGCAGAGAGATGAAGGTAAAGGCGAGCAGAATTATATTTGTCGGGTTGACGCTTGCTGTCTTTTTCTTTGCAATAAAGACATTCTTGAACCTGAATCCTGCGTCAAACGTTTCTAAAAATAGAACGGTACAATGCAAAAGGT
>JBBIPY010000013.1:17892-19629 GCA_037442605.1 Candidatus Omnitrophota bacterium | reverse complement strand
TTAAGCCGGGATGGCTTAAATTATATTGGTAATACTTATAGCAAAATGGGAGGGGTTTGTCAAGGAAAAAAATTAAAAAAATGATTACAGAGATTAAAAGAAAGATTACACAGATTTATCTGTAGTAATTGCAAGGGGTTACGAGAAGACAGATTACAGCGATTATAAAAAAGATTCCAGCGGAATCATAACCACAAACGGCTATTAACCACATATATTGCCCCCGCAGGGCAGGTATGGGCACATTTAGCACAGCCGAGGCATTGGTCGCTAATTACCCGCGGACCCCAAAGGCCTTTACTACCCTCAATTTCCAGCGGCTCAATCGCCTTTCCGGGAAGCGGGCAATTCTTATAACAGAGAAGGCAGGGAATCTCCTGGGCATAAACCCGACAACGGCTCTTATCTACCACGGCGGTCCCGATTTTAAATCTCTGTTTCTCGCGCAGAGATAGATTCTTAAGCGCACCGCTGGGACAGGCCCGGCCGCAGAGATTGCAGTTGTATTTGCAGTAACCCATGCCTCCTACTCCCTGCGGTGTCCAGATGCCATAAATGCCCGCGGCAAACAACGCGGGCTGCAGAAAATTGGTCGGACAGACCTTGATACAGGCGCTGCAGCGGATACAGCGTTTTAAAAACCCATCCTCCCCTACTGCTCCGGGAGGACGAATGAGATGGGGATTAAAAGGGTGCCTGCGGATTCCCAATTTAATTAAAGGTAGAGCGAGTATTGCCCCTCCCGCAGAATAAAGAAACTGACGACGGGTGAGGTCTACTTTCTGATAATCCGATTTAAAATGGAAACGGAATTTTAGGTTTTGCTCAGGACAGGAGGCAAGACAATTCATACAATAGAGGCACTCCTGTTTAATCCAGTTCCCCTTTTTATGGGGGTCGCAGGCGCCCTGGCAGTTTCTTGCGCATCCCAGACAATGGCTACAGTGAGCGGATTGCCGGAGATGCAGGATGCTCCTGCGGGAGATGAATCCCAGAAGCCCGCCTAAAGGACAGACAAAACGACACCAGAAGCGCGGGGCTATTAAATTAAGCAGTAAAACCAGAACAAGAGAAAAAGTAGCAATGGCGGCATATCTATAGACGGGGAAAGAAAAATAATTGATGTATGCCTGGATTGCGTAGAAAAAACGGTCATTGGCAAAAAGGCGGGTGCGCGTATTCAGGAACTGGATAAAGCGGAAGGCCCCGCTCGCTGCCGTATGGAATACGGGGGTGATTGTCCGGCTAAGAAAAACCAGGGGGCTGGTCAATCCTGTAAGGTTTACGCCAAAGATAGCCAGGACAATTACAAAAATAAGAATCAAATATTTTATCTTCTGAGCGGGATGAAAGACTGCGCTTCTTTTGCGACGAAAGAGCCTTTTATGCAAATATGCGATACATTGATTGAGGCTACCCAAAGGACAGACCCAGCCGCAGAAAAATCTTCCTAAGATAAGGGTTAAAGCAACGGTGAGCAGCGCAAGGAGGAAGATCTTTTTGCCTGCGTCGGCAGAGAAAAGGACAGAAATCGCCACTAAAGGGTCAAAGGAGAAAAAAACATTCAGGGGGTAACGGAGTTGATTTGCCCCGAATCTATCCTGGGTGTGGAAAAGGAGGAAGAAAAAGAGGAATAAAAAGAAAATCTGGCTGGTGCGCCGTCTCCGAACGATAGAGGTATATTTATTCAAATAACTGTGCGATAAGGGGTCTGCGAAAAGGGGTCAGAGTCATTTT
>JBBIPY010000013.1:0-17792 GCA_037442605.1 Candidatus Omnitrophota bacterium | reverse complement strand
TTTATTCAAATAACTGTGCGATAAGGGGTCTGCGAAAAGGGGTCAGAGTCATTTTCGTTGATTAACCCGGTAGTTCGTTGAGTCCGTTGGGTCCGTTGAGTCCGTTGGGTCCGTTGGGCGCGTTAGTAAAGGTTTGTGAGGGTATCTTTTTTACTTACTAACTAATCAACTATTCAACTAATCAACTAATCAACTATTCAACTAATCAGCAAGCCAAGAGATTTTTCCCTAGAGACTATTTGGCGCCGGTATTTGCCGGCCGGAAGGAGCCCGCTTTTGCCGGGGCAGAAGGCGCCACGCGGGACTTAGGGGCAACCGAGATAGTAACGAGGGTTTTGGTAGCGGTGGGCTCAACGGTAATGATGCAGGTCTGGTCAATTTTATCAAAATTGAGGATTCGCCTGCCGTATTCCACCACATTAAGCAGGGTCCAGCCCAGCTGCGCCATCTGTTCCTTATAGAAAAGGACTACCGCATCAGCCGTGGGGCTGCCGGCATATTTAAGCAGGCCCACACGGGTCTCCTCGGTATGGAAGGCGAAGGATTCGTTGGCAAGGAGTTTGAAGCCCCGCGGAACGGGGACATCGTCAAACTTAAGCAGGGGCGCGGGCTCTAATGCCTTTGCCGGACCACCGCCTCTCTGTATGGGAAAAGAGGCGCAGCCGGTCAAGAACGTCAAGCAAAGAATAAAACCAACAATAAGAATATTTTTTTGCATCGGAAACTCCTTTCTTTTTGTGATATATGATAACAAAATAAGATTAAAAGTCAAGGTAAATTTTAGTTGAGCACTAATTTTAGTTGAGCACCAGCGCACCCGAACACCGGTGCGCCAGTTACCAAAAATTTAATTCTGACTAAACCGGATTCATTACCAATCCCGAAAGCAGCTTCGGATAAAAATAGGTGGATTTGTGTGGCATACGCTCTCCGTCCAGAGACACCTCTTTTACCTGTGCGGCGGAGGTAGGATTGAGAAAGAAGGCAATCTTAAAACCACCCCTATCCACCTCACGGATTGCCTGCTCAACATCCTGGGTATGGTGGATGAAGCGGAAGTGGGAGTTTTTTATTTTGAAGATTCTTTCTATCACAAGAGCGTGCAATATAGAAACATCCAGTCTTTTCCAGGAAATGGGTTTATTCTTGCGGATGAGCTCCTCAGGGGCTAAATCCTTTTTCAGTCTCAGGGTAAAAAACCGCTGTCTTCCCAGATACATCCCGAATATGCGCCCTTTTTTACCCGTCCTGTCCAGCAAAGAAAGCAAAACATCTTTACTGCAGGCAACGATATCAAAATAGCGCTCCAGCCTTGTTCTTAAATCCCGCGGCAGTTTTTTAAGCAGGCGGTGGGTGGAAAGGATCTTCAGCGCCCTGTCTTCCAGTGGGCTCAGATAGACCATCACATAGTTGTAGGGCTCTTTCCCGCTATGCCGGGGATTTTTTCTCCGGCAGGAACTCCGATAGGAAAGGCTGACTTCATAGCGGTGGTGTCCGTCGGCTAAGAAAATTTTCTTGGACAAGAAAATTTTCTTAATTTTAAGTATTACCCCACTATTGTCTATACGCCATAATCTATTTCTTACTCCCTCAAACTCAAAATCCACAAAGGGCTTTCTTTTTGCATAAAGACCCCTTAAATAAGGCAGGAGCCGGGAATCGTCCTCGAACAGAGTGAATACGGGGTTGATATTTGCCTTTACAGCAGAAAGCAGTTTCAAACGGTCGCGCTTGGGGCGGGGCGAGGTCTTCTCATGAAAAAGCACCGCGCCGTCGTCCCGGAGCCTCAGACGACAGATAACGCCCATTCGCAGAAAATTTCTTCCCTTATATCTGAAATTTTGCGCCGCTAAATAAAAGGCGGGGGAAGCGTCTTGAATTAAAATTTTTTCCCTTAGCCACCTTTGGAAAAACTCTCTTGCCCGAATGTAACGATTATCTTTAGCGTCGTCTCCGGGGAGAATTTTTCCAAAATCAATTCTCACGATATTACAGGGATGAGACTGGCATAGAAGATTCTGCCGGGTCGGAGAAATTACATCATAAGGCGGACTGACCACCCGGGAGATGTCCTTGATTTTTGCCTGATTGTAGAAAATTCCCCGAAAAGGGGCGATTACTGCCATTACATTACAGGGTTAATAATGTTACGCTTACCGTTAACCGTGTACCGTTTACCGTTTTCGGTAAGCGGTAAACAGCGAGGTATTATATTCATCAAGCGAGCGGGTAAACGGTAAACGAAACTGCTTCCTGGCTAAGTTTTAAGGTAGATGAATCTCAAGATGAAAAGTATTGCCAACAGATAGACCAGCAGCGAGACCTGTCTTCCTCTCCCCGTGAGAAGTTTTATCGCCGCAAAACTGATAAATCCCAGCGCCAGACCGTTGGCGATGCTGAAGGTGAGCGGCATAATAATTACGGTCAAAAATGCGGGGATATTCTCCGAATAATCCCGCCAGTTTATCTTCGCTATGGAGGCAAACATCAGGGAGCCGATGATAATCAAGGCAGGCGCGGTCACGGGATGCAAAACCACGCCCCGCCCCACTTCGTAGCCTCCGCCAATCATCCTGGCTAAGGGAAAAAAGAAAAGGGAAAGCAGAAAAAGCATCCCTACCACCACGCTGGTCAGACCCGAACGGCCTCCCTCGCTGATTCCGGAGACGCTCTCTATATAACTGGTTACCGTAGAAACGCCCACAAGCGAACCAAACACTGTCCCGACGGCATCGGCGAACAAACAACGGCTGGCGCGGGGGAGTCTGCCGTTTTTCATAAATCCGCCTATCTCCCCTACCCCGGCAAGGGTTCCCACGGTGTCAAATATATCCATAAAGAGAAACACAAAAACGATGGGCAAAAAACCCAATCTCAAAGCGCCCGGGATATCAAGCTTGCAAAACGTGGGAGCCAGGGAAGGGGGAAGGCTGGTTATGCCCTGATATTTGACAATGCCCAGGGGAATGCCTAATATAGCGGTGAGAAGGATTCCCAGAAAGATGCCGCCCTTGACCTTTTTGGCAAGCAGGAAAGAGGTAATTATCAGACCGAAAAGAGACAACAAGGAATAAGGGGCGGTAAGTTTTCCCAGGGTAACAAAGGTAGCCGGATGCCTCTCAATAATCCCCGCTTCTTTCAAGCCCACAAAGGCAATCAAAAGGCCGATTCCGCAGGCAGCCCCGATGCGGATGGTATCGGGAATGGCATCAAACAGGGCCTGGCGTAAGCGGGAGAGGGTCAAGAAAATAAAGATTATCCCCTCGATAAAGACGCAGCCCAGCGCCACCTGCCAGGGAATGCCGAGGGTCAAACATGCCGTATAGACGAAATAGGCATTTATCCCCATCCCGGGCGCCAGGGCAATGGGATAGTTGGTGTAAATTCCCATTAAAATCGTCGTCAGGGCAGTAACCAGACAGGTCGCTACCATCACCGCGCCGAAATCCATTCCTGCCACCGAAAGTATTGCCGGATTGACAAAGATGATATACGCCATGGTCATAAAGGTAGTCAGCCCGGCAACGAGTTCGGTGCGGAAATCCGTTCCCAGAGTCCTGAGATTAAAGAAATCGGATATCTTTCCCATCTAAAAAAGGGGTCGTTTTTCTGATTGCCTCTAATGTTTAACGAAAATAGTAGCGTTGAGGGGCAGTTAATATCTAACCTTGAGTAGAAAAAGGCCATGGGCAGGGGCAGTCGGTCCGGCAAGTCTGCGGTCCTGCGATTTAAATATATCTTTAAGAGACTCGCCGGCGAGTTTCCCCTTCCCCACCTCTACCAGAGTTCCCGCAATGTTGCGCACCATATTGTAGAGGAATCCATCCGCCTCAATATCTAATATGATAAAATTCCCGTATTTCTTAAGCGAAATCTTTTTGACCGTACGCACAAAATTATCCGCTTTCCGTTTAGGGTCGGAAGCGGTAAATGCCTTGAAGTTGTGCCTGCCCGAGAATATAGACGATGCCCGACGCATCGCAGAAAAATCCAATCTCTGCGGAATCCACCAGGATAATCTCCGATAGAATACCGAGGCAGTCGGACGGTTCAAAATAAGATAGCGGTAGGTCTTGGATTTTGCAGCAAAGCGGGCATGGAAATTCTCCAAGTCCTCTCTCGCCTTGAGGATTCTTATATCAGGAGGAAGATAACTGTTAAGGGCACGGCGTATGTTCTCAGGTTTGAGACGGGTCACGCACCCGAAATTCGCCGTCTGTCCCAAGGCATGCACCCCGCCATCCGTCCTTCCCGAGCCAACAAGTCGTATTTTCTTGCCGAAAAGCTGCTGGAGTGCTTTCTCTATTTCTTCCTGCACAGTTCTGATTACTGGTGCCTGGTGCCCGGTGCCTGGTGCCTGACGTTGCCAACCTTGGTAATTTGTTCCGTCGTATTCAATGATTAACTTGAAATTAGGCATCAAAATTTTTATCTATTTAACGCCAAAAAGCCCGGGTCAAGTCTCTCTTTTATGGATACGGCGTAAAATCACTGCTACAAGAAAAGGGATAAAAATCAGGAAAATCACCGCCAGACCGCTTATCTGATAATAAAGATTCTTCGATTCCAGCAAGGGCACGCTTACCAATATGGCATTAACAGAATAGTGCGTAATGATTACGGTTTCCAGACCGAATTTCAAAAAAAGGTATCCCATAATTATCCCGACAATAGTCAGCTCAATCCCCCGCATATAGCCGGGAAGTATTGCGTATGTGGAATGCGCAAATGCCCAGATAAGCGCGGGGACAAGCACGGCAAGGAAGTCCTTTTTCAGATATTTCTTCATAAAGGCGATGGTAAACAGGCGGAAGGTAAACTCCTCCGAAATGGCGGCCGTGGCACCGACGGTCAGAGGATTGACAAAAGGAAGATAGGTCCCCAGCATATTGGAATACCTCGATTCCATGGGTATCCAGACCCCCAAGTATTTTGTGCCCAGATAGTAAAACAGGGATACAAAACCTAACAGGAAAAATGCCATGAGATACCCCACGAAAATGCCCCGGTTATCCTGCAGGGAGCCGCTGCGTTCTTTCAGGGCAGTAATTATGGGCAGTTTGTTCCCCAGACTCAGCAGGGATAAGGAATGCCCCACCGAGCCATAGAGAAAAACCCAGAGGCCAAAAAACAGCGTGGCGATGAGCGAAGAGAGGAAGTTGATATTGAAAAAAACTACCCTGCTCATCGTGGTATCATAGCCGTACCATAAAAGCGGTATGGCATTAAAGAATTCAAAAAGGGCAATCAGGCCCACCAATATCGCACTGTAGAGCGAGAAACGCCAGACATATTGATTGCGCCTTATCAGAACAATCAGACTGATGAAACAGGCAAGAAATATAAATATGCTGAGGA
Source organism: Candidatus Omnitrophota bacterium (assembly GCA_037442605.1). Taxonomy (GTDB): domain Bacteria; phylum Omnitrophota; class Gorgyraeia; order DTHP01; family DTHP01; genus JBBIPY01. The sequence continues at coordinate 12,434 of JBBIPY010000013.1, read as the reverse complement.
GGGCGCTGACCAGACCGAGAATCTGACCATAAGACAGCCTCCTCTGATATTCGCGCTCAAATTTTTCCGGAATCTTGAAATAGCGCCAGTATCCGCCCACCGCGTCTCCCAGGATATTCACGTATATTCTCAGAGTGGCGTCGCCAACTCTGAATTCTTTCCTCTCCCATTCAAACGAGTGGTCGGTGCGACTCTTCTGCTTTGCCTGGGAGGCATCAACCGCCATCCATTCCTCTAAATTATATCCCTGGGTGCGCAAAAATGCCTCGGCAATCGGTCTGGCTTCCTCAGGGGAAAGACTCTTACCCTCGGTCTCATCCAGGACAGAATGACGGAAATGCGCAATCTTGCCCGTCGCGGGGTCCATACCTACCCAGAATTCTTCCTTTTCCAACTCCCGGAACCAGCGCACCGACCAGACCCAGAGAAAATTATCCTCGCGGATAAACTGGTTGGTCTTCTTTATCCCCAGGACGCTCTGTAGATATAATGCCTGGTTATCCTGTTTATAAAAGATAACCGTGGGGGTGAATTTTTCCAGTTTTAAACCCAGTCCTTTGAGAAAATCCGCGGAAAGCTCAACTGCCCGGTTGCGAGAAATCTCCAAATCCACGGCAGCCGTGGGATAGGTCTGGTTGTAGAGCCCGATGAACAGGCCGAGCCCGATGATTCCTAAGATAGAGTAAATAAATAAATTTCTCATTGTGGTTATTTCCTGCTCTTAAATACGCGATAAAAACAAAAAGAGATAAGCCCTAAAATGACGCCCCAGGAAAAAATCAGAAATATCCATCCGCCAGTATTCATCGCATTAGCAATTTAACCCCGCCTTTTACGCCGGCGCCAGGCGAGATTAACCAGTATCCCCAAGACAATAAGGATAAGTATTAAAACAAGCCGCATCGCCAGAATATAAATCCTGTTCTCCGGGGGAACATTGCGTAAAAAAATCGTGTCCCGGCCGTCCTTGCCGAAAATCCAGGCAGCCAGTATAGTCAATAATATCAGGGGGGTAATGTATTTTATAATAAATTTATATATGCGGGGAATGGTTATATCCGCCCCGTGATGCATCTCGCTCCAGGCGCGCTCCATACCAAAGACCCAGGCAAAGAGAATTGTCTCAACCGTGCCGAAAAGCACGAGACAAAAAGTCCCGCCCCAGAAATCCAGGTCATTAACCACCCCGCGGGAAAGCAGAAAAATTACCGGCTGGCATAAAATAAAAGTAACTATCCCGAAAATCTTCACCGCCTTTTTACGGTCTATATCAAATTCATCCTCCATAAAGGCAATTGCCGGCTGGGCAAGCGATACCGAGGAGGTCACCCCTGCCAGGAACAAGAGGAAAAACCAGATAAAATTGAAAAAACCCGACAGGGCAATTTTCTGCAGGACCAGAGGCATCGTGACGAAACCCAAGTCAAAGGCGCCGGAGCGGGCAATATTCTGAATGTCTACAGGGCCAAAGAAGACAAAGGCGGCGGGTATCACAATGCTTGCGCCTAAAATCACCTCGGCAAATTCATTGGTGCTGGCTGCGGAAAGACCGGAGAGCGCCACGTCATCGCTCTTGGATAAATAACTGGCATAGGTAAGAATCACCCCGATACCCACGCTTAAGGTAAAGAATATCTGACCGGCGGCGGCAAGCCAGACCCTGGGAGACTTCAGGGCGCTGAGGTCGGGGTTCCATAAAAATCCCAGTCCATTCAGGATATTCCAGCCTGGCCTTGCGGGGTCAGGGATTCCCAGAGAGAGGACGCGAATGGTCAGTAAAACCGCGCAGGCAAAAAGCGTGGGCATAGCGAGCCTGGAAAGACGTTCAATGCCGCCAGAAATCCCGTAATAGATTACAAAAACATTGAGCAGAAAAGTAACGCTAAAAAACAGATACGCCCAGCCAAGGTGAGAAAAGAACTGATTTCTTTCCAGGCCCTGATAACCCGCGAGAAAACTACGCATCGCCCCGGGAGAATCTATATTGGCATATCTGCCCGTAATGGCAAAGAAACTGTAGCCGAGGGTCCAGGATGCAATATAGGTATAATAGATGAAGATTAAGAGCGGTCCGAAAATGCCAATGATGCCGAAATATTTGATGAAGCGGTTTTTCTCCCAGAGGGTATGGAATATTCCCGGAGCGGTGCCGTGTCCGAATCCCCCTCCGTAACGGCCGATGGTCCATTCAATCCACATCAGGGGAATGCCGAAGAGAAAGAGGCAGATAAAATAGGGAATCATAAAGGCCCCGCCGCCGTTGGAGGCGGCCTGGACGGGAAAGCGCAGGAAATTTCCCAGACCCACGGCGCTTCCTGCCACCGCCATTATCATGCCCAATTTGGTCTTCCAGACATCCCGCTGTTTCTTTGGATTAGCCATGAATAACTTTTAAACACGAATTGCCACGAATTTTTGTCGAATTACGAATACAGCGTCTTTGACGAGTCTATAAGGCATGAGAAGGCTTTAGATGGCCGCAGAGGGCTAAAGAAGGCTAGAGAAGGCTTTAAAGAAAAGCCTTATTTGCCTTCTTTCTCTTCTTCGGCCCTCTGATGCCCTCTACTGCCTTATTAATTCGTGGCAATTCGATTTTTATTCGTGATAATTCGTGATACTCTATTTGATCAGGTATTCGGCAATCTGCACCGCGTTGGTAGCCGCCCCTTTGCGCAGATTATCCGCTACCACCCATAGCCAGAGGCCGTTTTTCACGAAAGGGTCTTTGCGTATACGGCCAACAAAGACCTCGTCTTTTCCCTCGGCATCTTTGGGCAGAGGATAGAGATTGTTCGCGGGCTCATCAATAACTTTTATACCCGCAGATTTATCTAAAAGTTTACGCACTGCCCCGGGCTCGATGTGCCCCTTAGTCTCAAGATAGAGTGCCTCAGAATGACCCGTGCGCACCGGCACGCGCACGGTGGTCGCCGAGATTCTGATTTTATCGTCGTGCATAATCTTATGGGTCTCTTTTACCATCTTCCATTCTTCGCTGGTATAGTCGCATTCGCCGAAAGCGCCTATATGGGGAAAAACATTAAACGCCAACTGCTGGGGCATCGCCCTATTATCTATGCTCACCTGAACCGAGGCATCAAAAGCGCCCTGTCCTGATACCCCCGCAAACGGTATCTTTTGCGTCTCCTCTCTAAGCTGTTCAACCGCTCCTTTCCCGGCGCCCGACGCCGCCTGAAAAGTAGTGGCAATAACCCTCTTAAGACCGACCTTTTTATAAATCGGCCATAAAGCCACGACCATCTGGATAGTCGAGCAATTGGGGTTGGCAATAATTCCCTTGTGTTTTTTCACATCCCCGGCATTTACCTCCGGCACTACTAAAGGCACTTTCGGGTCCATACGGAAATCCGCCCCGTTATCGATAACAATCGCGCCTCGTTTTACCGCCTCGGGTGCATAGGTAACCGCCGCCCCTTTTTCTCCTTCGGTTCCCGCAAAAAGGGCAATGTCACAATTTTCAAATTCCTCAGGCTTCACTTCTTTTACGGAGTAGGTCTGTCCATCCACAACGATATCGCGTGCCCGACGGGCTAAGACCTTAAGTTCCTTAAAGGGAAAACCCCGCTGCCTCAAAACCCTGAGCATCTCCACCCCTACTACTCCCACACCCACCACCGCCACATTATATTCTTTTGCCATATTGACCACTCCCGCCTCATCCAACCTACGAGGTTGGCAACTCTATGGCAACCATCCAACCTACGAGGTTGGCAACTTTATGGTTTTAAGGAGGTTACGACTAAATCCCCTGCTTCAGAGGTAGAATAGCCCATCTTCCCGGCGGCGAGAGATTTTAACTTCCTGGAGGTAACCTCTATCACCGCCTTTTCAATCATCGCCGCGGATCTCTCCTCTTTGATATGCTCAAGTAACATAGCCAGGGCACAGATTGCCGCTAAGGGATTAATCACATTCTTTCCGGTATATTTAGGAGCCGAGCCTCCTATCGGTTCAAACATAGAAAGCCCCTGCGGATTAATATTTCCTCCTGCGGCAATTCCCATCCCTCCCTGAATTATCGCGCCCAGGTCGGTAATAATATCCCCGAACATATTGTCGGTAACAATCACATCAAACCACTCCGGGTTCTTCACCATCCACATACAGGTGGCATCTACATGGGCGTAGTCGGCAGTAATATCCGGATAGTCTTTTGCTACCTCCTGAAAAGTGCGCCCCCACAAATCCGAGGCATAATTCAAGACATTGGTCTTGGCGCAGAGGGTAAGCTTCTTTCTTTTATTTCTCCTGCGCGTATATTCAAAGGCGTAACGAATGCAGCGCTCAACCCCTTTACGGGTATTCCGGCTTATCTGAAGGGCAATTTCGTCTTTAGTGCCTTTATTTTTAAACTCGCCTTCTCCCACATAAAGCCCCTCGGTATTCTCCCGGACCACCACAAAGTCTATATCCTGCGGTCTTTTATCTTTAAGCGGCGTCCAGACCCCCGGATAGAGTTTCACCGGGCGCAGGTTGATGTACTGGTCTAAATCAAATCTTAGTTTTAGAAGAATTCCTCTCTCCAGAATTCCCGGCTTTACCTCAGGATGACCAATGGCACCTAAATATATAACATCGCATTTTTTAATTTCTGTAAAAATTTCTTCAGGCAATATTTCGCCGGTTTTAAGAAATCTTTCTCCCCCTAAATCAAAAATTTTCGTCTCGTATTCAAAGCGGGAAATCTTTGAAACTGCCTCCAGAACTTTGAGCCCCTCCCGAACAACCTCGGGCCCTGTCCCGTCACCGGGTATTACCGCAATTTTATACATCTCCAGTCTCCCCCAATATGGTTAATGATACAAACATACAGTGTATAAAATGTAACATTATTTATTTTTTGGCCGGGTCAACGAGCATAACGGTTTTTAACAAAACTCATCAAACCGCCCTGATTAATCAAATCCTGTAAGAATGGCGGAAAAGGTTGTGTTTTATACCTTTTCTTCTGCGTCAGATTAACGAGCCATCCTTCTTCCAGATCAACATCCAGCAAGTCCGCTTGTTTTATCCCGGCTACTTCGCCGCATTCTACAATCGGCAAACCGATATTTATGGCATTACGGTAAAATATACACGCAAAACTCCTTGCCACTACACAGGACACCCCGCATCCTTTAATCGCCAGAGGGGCGTGTTCTCGCGATGAGCCGCAACCAAAATTTTTCCCGGCAACGATAATATCCCCTTTGCCTACTTTCCGGGCAAAGGTCTCATCCGCAACCTCCAGACAATGTTTACCCAGTTCCTGCGGCGCAGTTGTAACCAGATATTTAGCCGAGATAATATCGTCGGTATTGATATCGTCGCCGAAAATCCAGGCCTTCCCTTTTAGTTTCATAACGCCATGTTAATAATCTATGTTAATTAATACAAGCATTATTTTATAAACAATATATCGTTGGGAAAAATATTATACCAGAATTTTTAAGAAATACAAGGGAAAGATTTAAGAATTCCCTTGAAATTGCTGTCCAGCGTATGATAGGATATGTCGAGGCGTAAACCCCGAACCACGGGTTTACCCCGTTAATTTCTAACGGGGTTTACCCGCTTCGACTCGCGTCGAGCGAGGCGAGCACCCGTGGCTTTCTGTGGTTCGGGGTAAACGGAAGGAACAAAATGCCATTTTTTGATTACCGATGCCTGCGGTGCGGCAGGATAAATACGATTTACAAAAAATCCGTCTTTGAGCGGGAGGGTTTTTTGAGACGCAGGAGAAAATATCGTTGCGAGTCCTGCGGAAGCCACAAATTGGAAAGGGCTTATACAAGTTTTTCCGTGGCCAAAAAAGAAAGCACTGCCGATATGCTCAATGACTTGAGCAAAATGGCGCCGCTTAACTTCGTTCCCGACTACCGTCCCAAGGGCCCTCCGCCCGGCGGCTGCCCTTATGCCCAGACGGACAGCAGCTCCTCGTCGGATAGCTCTAAATAGTTATTAACGAAGATTCGCCCCCGCCCAGCCAAATAGGTGAGGTTTCCTATATGAGAGGGAAAATGACTCTGACCCCTTTTTCAGTCAATGGGGGGGGTTGGATTTAATGCGGTTGAACAGTCCAAAGGCCTCTTTTACCGAGGCATTTTTATGCACAATTGCCCGGATAGCGGAAATCATCGCTACAGGATATTCGGACTGCCAGATGTTCCTTCCCATATCCACCCCGACGGCTCCGCTCTCAATAGCAGCGTGAGCAATCTCCAAGGCATCCATTTCCGTCTCTAATTTAGGTCCGCCGGCAATAACTAAAGGAACCGGAGAGCCTTTGACCACCTTAGCAAAATCCTCGCAATAGTAGGTCTTGACAAAATGCGCCCCCAGCTCGGCGGCAATCCTGCAGGATAAGGCAAGATAGCGCGCGTCGCGCTTCTCCAGCTCCTTGCCCACGGCAGTAACTGCTAAAACCGGCATACCGTATTCCTCTGCCTCGTCAACCAGCCGGCTCAGATTCAGCAAGGTCTGATGCTCATATCTGGCGCCGACATAAATGGAAAGCGCCACGGCGCAAGCATTGAGCCGAATCGCCTCTTTTATAGAGGTAGTAATCCCTTCGCAAGAGAGGTCTTCCCCGATAACGCTATTTCCTCCCGAGACGCGTAAAACGATGGGTACGACACTCAGGGCATCAATACAATTACGCAGGACTCCTCTTGTGAGCATAAGGGCATCCGCATAAGGGATGAGGGGAGAAATTGTCTTGCGCGGTTCTTCCAGTTTCGTAATCGGTCCTAAAAAATAACCGTGGTCAAGGGCCAGCATTACCGTCCGTCCGGTATCGGGTTTGATGATTCTTGACAGTCTATTCTTTAATCCCCAGTCCATGTCTTCCTCCTTTCAGTCGGAAGAGTTTACAGTTTACTGTTTACAGTTAACAGAAATTTTACACTGTAAACTGTACACTGTTCACTGTAACTATTTATTGGGCTCAATAACTACCTTAATCGACTCCCCTGCCTCAGCAACTAATCGAAATCCTTCTCCTATGTCTTTTAAAGGTAACCGATGAGTAATCATATCCCTCACATTTATTTTATTTTGCTGGATTAAATCCAGCGCCTCAAGATGGTCGTCGTGACTTCCCGCATACGAACTGGTCAGGGTGATTTCGTTGCGCCAGAAGATTTCATTCACGGGAAGCAAAAGCGTAGTCCCTTCATCAGCCGCGGCAAAAAAAAGAAGCGTCCCCCCCCGCTCTACAGAATGTAGCCCCTGGTCTAAGGCGGTCTTTGCCCCCGTACACAAAATAACCAGATCTGCCAGGTGCCCCCGGTTAGAATCGCGCAATAATGCCGCTATATCCCTGCCTGCCTCAAAAACTGCGTCCGCCCCGAATCTCCTGGCTGCCTCTAAACGATACGGGGAGATGTCGGTAGCGAGCACCGATTTTGCCCCGCGCAGTTTTGCCATCTGGATATGCAGGAGTCCGGAGATGCCGCTGCCGATAACCAGAACGGTCTTCCCTCTCTTAAATCCTGCCAAACGCTGTCCGCGGACCACGCAGGCGAGAGGTTCAACGAAGGTGGCTTCTTCAAAAGACAATCCCTCCGGAAGGCGAAATATCCCCTTCTCTACATTAATCCGGGGAAGGCGTATATATTCGGCGAATCCTCCGGGGTCAAAATTTGTGCGGCGTAGAGTTTCGCAGACCGTCTCATGTCCGTCTAAGCAATAACCGCATCTGCCGCAGGGGACATGGTGTGCCGCAACTACCCTCTCGCCCATCCTGTATCCCTCTACCTCCTCTCCCCGCCCAACAATTACCCCGGCCACCTCATGTCCCAGGACGCAGGGAATCTTAGACCTGCGGTACCACTCTATCACATCGCTGCCGCATATTCCACTGGCCTCCACCCTGAGCAACAACTCTCGCGGACCGATTTGAGGACGGGGCATCTCCTCTATCCTTACATCCCGATTATTATAATAGACTGCCGCCCGCATCGTTCGAAACCATTTAAATAATTCTATCACAGATTAGCACAGATTCATCTGTGCCTATCTGCGATTTTTTCACAAGATTATCACAGATAAAATCTGTGCCGCTCTGTGTCGCAGGTATGTAACTGGCATCCGAAATCTGCGTCCATCTGTTTCTTAATTTGTGTGCATTTGGGTGTAATTTGTGAAAATTTGTGGATTACGGGATAAAGATTTTGCTCAACTGCAGAGAGCACCTCAGGAGGTCGGGACTCCCCGCCTTCGCGGTGATGTTAAGCCGGTTCACCTGGAATAGCTGTCTGGATTTCTGAATCTCGTAAAGAAAGCGGCTGAGGGAGATGATATTCGCCTCCAAGTCAATCCTCAACTCGAAGCGGTGATAAAAATCCTTGTATTCCGGGCGGGAAGGAACGAGGTTGGTTAAAACCACGCCCGCGACCTTTGCCAGTCCCTCCACTTCCTGCAGAACGAATGCCTGCGCCTCTTCGCTGGAGCCCCTGGCTTTAAGGTAATCCGCGTACAGCCGGTATCTGTTTTCAATACCCTTCTCCTGCGCTAAAATTATGCTATATCTATTTAATTTAGCATTCAGGGCTAAGACCTGCGTATTTAAACGATGCCACCTGTTCGCGAGGGGCAAAACAACAAAATTAATCACTGCGGCAAGGACAACCACAGAGGCAGTTAGAAAAAACAGTATTCGCTCCCGCTGGGAAAGCTGATTTATGGCAATCATTTTGTCTCTTTTTTCAGGGGACAGTAAACCTCGAAATCGGTCAGCTCTTCTGTCCCCGCCCTCTTCTTCACGAATTTCACCTGGGAATTTGCGAAATAGGCGGCTTTATCCAGAATCGCGACAAATCTGAATACCGCCGCCATCTCCTTGGAGGTTCCCCTCAATACCAGGCCTTTCCTGTCCTCAAAATCAAAACTGAGCAGACTGATTTCCGCAGGCACAATCCTGTGCAGCTCCAAGATTATATCCAGGCATATGCTGCGCTGGGAAAAAAGTTCCCTGATTAGTTCTAAATTCCTTTTCTTTGCCTCGAGGTCCTGGGCACGGCTGCTGACCTTCCGGAGCTCGCGGTTAAGATAATGCAGGGTGGAAGATTTTTCGTATAGTTTTTTAGCCAAAAATCCCACAGCAGACAATAATATCAAACCCGAGAGCACAAAACTGAAAATAACCTGGCGCTGCCTCTGTTGTTTCATCCGTGTCTCCTTGACCGAGGCAGGCAGGAGATTCAATCTGTAGGACGCTTCCGCTTCCAGCCCCAGACCCAGCACGGCATTCAGGGAGACGCGATGCATATCAAACCAGTTCTCCTCTAAAACATCCCGCTTAAATTTTATCTTCTCCAGAGGCAGTTTGATTTCAAACTCATAGGTAAACTCTTTTTCCAGGGCATCCTTGAGCATGTCAAGGACGGAGGTGGCTCCGGTCAAAACCACCCGGGTGATGGGGGATTCCGGAGACTCCTTGGCATAGGTGGAAAGGGAAAGGCCGACCTCTTCTTCCAGACTGGCTAAGGCGGATATTTTTTCTTTGGCTTCAAAATCCTCAACCCCTAATTTAATCGCCCGCGTAAAAAGGAGTCCGCGGGAACCCACTACGCTGAGCGTGGTATAAATGGTATCCACGTCGATAAGCAGGGTTGGGCTGCTGAGAGCCGGGCTGCCCTGTAGAAACCAGGCGCAGGAAGCCAGGGCATTGAAACCCACGTTTGCCGGCTCAAGATTACAGGCCTTCAGTATGCGCAGGTGCTGAAGCACGGTCTCCTGGTGCACGATTGCCAGCAGTATATCCGCATAACCGCCGGAATCCACGCCGAGGACAGAATAGGAATAAACCGTCTCTTCTCTGGGATAGGGTATCTGCTTGGTAACCTGGAAATCGAGCATCGCCTCCAATTCGCGGGGATTTGCCGAAGGCAATTTGAGATAACGCACGGTTACCTGATGCCGGGGAAGGCAGCTTAAAATTATGCCCCTGGTTCTCAGTTCAGATAAAACCGCCTGCAGGGTCTTAACTATCTTCCCTTCCTCAGGAGAAGGCACCCGACGGGTAAACAGATAAGCCAATTTCTTGCCTTCGGAAGTAGTCTCAAACTGGGCCAATTTTAGATGCCCTTCGGAGATTTCTATGCAGGTGCTCACCTTCGGACCGGCAAATACGCCCCTGGCAATACGGGTTATTTTTACTGAGCCTTCTCTGAGACGGCTGAGTTGTAGAAGTTTAATCTTCATGCCAGTAGAGAATCTGGTTATCATTACGGTTGAACACGGCGTCCAATCCTTTCTTTATGCTGCCTCTGGTTTCCGCCTCTACATTCGCCTGAAAGCAGCTTGACCTTACATCCAGCCAAATCTCCATAATGTTTAGAATCGCTCCTCGGATGGAATCCCGGCTATCCGCAGGTAAGGCGTTTAACAGCTCCCCGATGGACGGTATTGACGATAACTCGTTTAAGTTCTTGAAAGGTTCGTTTTGCCGCCGCTCAAGTATTTCATTTACCAAAACCGGGACATCAAAACCGGGCATACCCTGAATGGAACGACGCATGAGCGAAGCAAAAGCGGTCAATATTTCCCGGCCTGCGGTGTTTATATTTATTTTCCTGCTTCCGTAGACCGTAAAATATTCTTTCAGCCTTGCGAATTTTGCGCTGTCCCCGTCTATTCCCTTAAGCAGCAATAATTCCTCCAGAATCTTAAATTCGCCGTTGCGGCAAGAATAACCATAAAACTCCGACTCCGGGACGCTGTTTTCCGGCCGTGCCAGCTCATCGACATCCCGCCAGTCAAGGATAGAATGAATTATCTCTTCACTGAGAACCGTCTCATTCTGCGCAAGGAAGGCATCCTTTAATTCCCCTAATATAGCGGACAACGCCGCTATTTCTAAATTTAAATTGAGTCTTCTCTCCTCGTCAATCAGGCCATAATAGACAATCGGTTTATTCTCCGGATCGTAGCCATATACGTAAGATATCGTGAATTTTGTATCCTCTTCTTCCTTTATATTCTTTTCCTTGAAAATCTGGGGGTTATTTGCCCATCTCTCATCAAAGGCATCGTAACTTTTATTGTCTCTGCGCATAATCTCCATGGCATAGGAAATCGCCGCCTTTGCCGCATAGAAATCCTTTAGCTGCGAGACAAAATAATGCGACAATTTCAACTCCAGAGACATCCTCCAGGCAAGGGCAAACGCCAAAAGAGAAAGGATAAGCAAAATCCAAAGGGTGTTGACCAAAATAGTTCCCTTATAAGAGCCCTGGAAAAATCTTTCTTTACACAAATTACTACGAATCAAAAAGCGAATTGCCACGAATTCTTTTATTTGTGGTAATTCGACAAAAATTCGTGGAAATTTGTGCCAGAAAAGTTTTTCAGAGACCTCCTTACAATGTCTTTTTAACCATGGCGATATCCACATATTTGTCTACCGTTACTTCCTGATATTCGTTTTGCCTGCCGGTGGGAACATTAAAAATAATCTTTATCCGTACCTGGGGGGGAAGGGCGGGGATGTCCGGGGCATCCTCTTTCCAGACATCCTGCCATTCCCGCCTTACGGCATTGCCTTCCTTTACAAGTCTAAGATATCTGAATTCCACATTCTTCAGCAGCTCTAAAATCAAATCCCCGGGAACTTTCTCCCGGGGAAGCAGGGGGCTAAAATCTTCCTCCCGGCGTTCCAGCCTGAAGACATCCGCCTCAAACTCTTCATCCCTGCTCTTTTGATAGATAACCCTCTTTACTCCCCCTTCTTTTCTTCTGGCAGTATAGAAAATAAGCCGGTCCTCTTCGCCGTAAAAATCGTATTTCTCTTCGGGATTGCCGAAACCCTCCACATGCATATCCACACAGCTGCGCAGTTCCACGGCCATTCTTTCCATAACCAGCCTTACCTCCTGGTAGCGTTCCAGGAGTCCGTCCATTTTTCTCCAGGTGTTAATACCCATGCTGAAAGTAGAATAGACTATCAGGGCAATGATGGAAAATATGCCGATTGCCAGAAGCAGCTCTACTAAGGTAAACCCCGTTAGAAAGGACAGGGCTTTTACCCCGCCCTTTCTAATAGGAATTAAACTTTGATATATTTCATCCCCGCCATAAACCTGCCCCGTTAGATGCATAGCATCTAAACGGGGTGAAGCGGGGCTTTCTAACGGGGTAAACCCTTTTCTCATACTGCCCTATCAATTAACTAAGGTTTGGTAATACATTACAACACAGATTAGCACAGATTAAAAGATGCAAGATGATCACAGATTACCAGTGTAAATTAATCTTTTTATTCCAACTTTAGCGGTGCCGAAATTTGCCAGAAGCACAAGTTTGTATTTTGTCCCTTTTATGTAATAAAACACCTGGTCTTGCATTGCCTTGTTTATCAAAGGCACAACTTTTATCTCTAGGATTACCTTATCCTCAATTATGAAATCAGGTCGATAAAGGCCTATTTTCTT